>NC_003551.1:1016981-1355975 GCF_000007185.1 Methanopyrus kandleri AV19
GTACGGGGAGAAGGATCGGAAGCGCGGTCCCGAACGGACGTTGCTATGGCTCGTGGAGGAAGTCGGCGAGCTGGCGGAAGCCGTGCGTAAGAACGATCGACAGGCGGTGCGTGAGGAGCTGGCGGACGTGGTGGCGTGGACGTTCTCGCTGGCCAACGTCCTCGGTATCGACGTGGAAGAGGTGTTGAAGGAGAAGTACCCGGGCCGGTGTCCCAAGTGCGGTGAGATACCGTGTCGTTGCAACGAGTGAAGGACGGTGTGCTGACTGCCGAGGCGGGACTCGTCGGCAGGGACCTGGAGTTACTGTCCCCGATAACGATCGAGATCGAGGACGGTAGGGTACGACGGATCGAGGAGGGACGTGAACCCGGTGCGGACGACGACTTCGACGTCGTTCTGCCCGCACCGTTCAACGCACACGTCCACGCCGCTGACTGGGCGTTCCGACACGCCGGCCTCGGAATGCCGCTCGAGAAGGTCGTCGCCCCGCCCGACGGCCTGAAACACCGGCTGCTCGAGAAGGTCGGGGAGCGGGAGCTCGAGGTCTCGATCCGGGACTTCCTCGAGACCTCGCTGAGCTTCGGATGTCCTGGAGTCGCCGATTTCCGGGAGGGTGGCGTCGAGGGTCTGAAGCTGGGCCTCAGGGCAGCCGAAGGCTTCCCGACCTACGTCCCGATGGGCCGGCCGAAGGCGCTCGACGACCCCGAGAGGGTCGAGGAGGAACTCCGGGTCCTGTCGGAGCTGACGGAGTTCGTCGGGATCCCCGACGTACACCTGCCGGACGACGTGTTGGAGGCCGTGAGGGATTCCGGTCTCCGGGTGTACGTGCATGCGAACGAGAACTGGCGGTCCGTCCGCGAGTGCGTCCGCGAACACGGCGCCACCGAGATCGAACGGGCAGTGGACCTGCTCGAACCGGAGGGGATCGTTCACTGCGTGGTCCTCACGGACCGCGACCGTGAGCTGCTGGAGGAGCTGGATCCCGTCGTGATACTCTGTCCCAGGTCGAACGACTACTACCGGCTCGGGAACCCGGATCCCAGACGACTTCGGGGTCTCCGGGTGCTCCTGGGGACCGACAACGGAATGTCCGTGGAGCCGGATCCGTGGGCGGAGGCTTACCACGCGTGGATCCGTACGGGCCTCTCGCCGCTCGGGGCGCTTCGGGCGCTGACAGTCGAAGCCGCGTCCGTCTTCGACCTGCCGATATTGGAGGAAGGGCGGCGACTCTCGGCGGTTGGGTTAAAGGGCCTCCCGCTCCCGGAAACCGTGCTCGGGTCCAGACAGCGTCTGGCCGCCCACGTCCTCCAGTTGATCAAAACGTCGAGGGTTCACGTGCTGTTGGGGGCCGAGAGTTGACCCGGTACGTCGTGCTCCTCGACGGATCCGAGGCGTCTTTCGAGGCGTTGGAGCACGCGCTGGAAGAGGCGGACGAGGTGATAGGGGTCTACTTGATCGACTGTCGGGCATTCAAGGGGCTGAACGAAGACATGGCGAGGGCGCTGGAGGAGTTCATGCGGCAGGAGGCGGAGCTGATCCGGGAGACCGTCGAGAAGCGCGGTGCGGAGTTCGAGATCGTGCGAGGTGAGGGTCCCGAGGCCGTGATGGAGTACGCCCGGGAGGTGGGCGCGGACGCCGTGGTGGTAGGCGTGGGTCACATCCCCAGGTTCGAGGATATAACGTTCCGACGGGGGATCGAGGGGCACGTGAGGGACGTTCCCGTGGTTCTGGTGCCTTCACGTTAAATCCTTACCCATGTACGGGCCGACGCGCTCGTACCCGAGCTTCCGGTAGTACTCGCGCGTCCCGATGGCACTGATCACGATGATCTTGTCCGCATCCAGCTCGCTGGCGGCGAGCTCCTCCGCCTTCCTCATCAGCCGCTCGCCGAGGCCCCGATGTTGGACGGCGTCCGTGTCCCGCTCGCCGATCGGCACCGTCGGTCCGACGACCTTCAGCTCGCGCACGATGGCCGTCTCGGGATCGATCTCCGGTCTGTGGGCCAGCTCCGTGGGCTTCCTGAGCCTCAGATAACCGAGTATAGCGTCCGCCTCCGGATCCTCGTACGCCAGGAAGTAGTCCATGCCCCCCTTCCACGTACGCTCTTTGATGATCCTGAGCTCGGCTCGCCCCGGATCCACCTCAACACCTTGGCGCATCCTGTGACCCGCCTCCCGACAGCGGATACACCGACACTCCCAGCCTTTCTCCTCCAGGTAATCGTGGACGAGCTGGCGTAGGTTCGTCTTCCGGATGCCGGCGGCGGCCAAGTGGGCCGGGATGTCCCGCTGAACCCGCATGATGCGGCAGTACTCCGGTACGTAGCGGTGTTTCGCCTCGGCGATGACTTTCACCGCGGTTTCCTCGTCGTATGGCTCGTACTCGCCACGTTTCCACGCGTCGTATAGGGGCGTATCCTCGAAGACCATACACGGGTAGATCTTCAGCATATCCGGCTTGAACCGCGGGTCCTTGAACAGTCGCTTTAACATCCTGAGGTCGCGTTCGGGGTTCGAGCCCGGGAGACCGGGCATGATGTGGTAACACACTTTCAGACCGGCGTCCTTGAGGATACGTGTCGCCTCGACGGTATCCTTCACGGTGTGACCGCGGTCCACGCGCTTCAGTATGAAGTCGTAGATCGTCTGGACTCCCACTTCAACCCTGGTGGCGCCCAGCTTGAGCATGTGGTCCACATGCTCCTCCTTGCAGTAGTCGGGCCGCGTTTCGAAGGTGATTCCCACGGGTCGGCGTTCCGAAGTTTCCGCGTACTTCTGCGCCTCCTCGATCGTGAGCGCGTCCTTCCCGGTCATCGCGTTCAGACACTCCCGCACGAACCACTCCTGGTAACACAACGGTGTCGCGGGGAACGTACCCCCCATCACGATCAGCTCGATCTTGTCGGTGGGGTGACCCGAGATCTCCAGCTGCCGTATGCGCGCCTCGACCTGCTTCCGTGGGTGGAACTCGTGCTCCTTAGCCCGACGGCCGGCCGGCTCCTTACCCGTGTAGCTCTGTGGTACGCCCTTCTCGGGACCACCCGGGCAGTACGCACAACGGCCATGTGGACACGGATAGGGCTTCGTCATCACCGCGACGACGGCCACGCCCGAGATCGATCGGACGGGTTTCTTCACGACGATCTCTCGGAGTTTCTCGCGCTCCTCCGGGGTTGCGCGTTCCAGGACGTCCGCGTCCGTGGGGAACTTCGAAAGACCGTATTTCCTGCAGACCTCGCGCTTGGCCTCCTGTAGCTCGCCTTTAGTTCGGATCTCACCCGACAGCATCTTCTCCACGAGTTCGCGGCACGCCATGTCGAAGGCGTCGGCCTCGGACACATCTCTCACCCCCGTACGGTTCTCCGGTACCGTGGGGGCGCAACACATTTAATCGATCGTCGGGAGGGTACAGCTGGCGCCGGATGGAACTGGTGAAATCCGGCGTTTGTGGGGATCGCCGCGGTAGCTCAGCCTGGTTAGAGCGCCGCCTTGGTAAGGCGGTGGTCCCGGGTTCAAATCCCGGCCGCGGCTCCAGTTCGATTCGTTATGGATTTTATAACGTTCATCGGGGCGGTGGAGCGCGGCTCCGGTTAAGGTTGTGTGGGCTTCCGCGCGCTCCCCCGAGACGATGGTGCCTACCCCACCCGACCAGGAATATCCTCGACAGCACCCGATGCGCCCGCTGTCTATATCGTGATTTCGACGATGACCGAAGATCGGACTCCATCGGGGGTCAGGGGAGTTGCCTAAGATCCCCGTCGGCTTAGGGTACAAGCTGGCGTACAAGGGCGCCAAATTGGGGCTTTGGAAGTGGGGAACCACGGCGAAGACGGGGTTCTTCTCACTGATACTCCACTCCCTGATCTTCGGCCCCCTGGGTGTGGCGATCGTCATCGCCACGCTCTTCCACGAGTTAGGTCACTACCTGGCGTGCAAACTGCTCGACGTTCCCGCGTCCCCGCCGGTGTTCCTCCCCCTCGGAGGCGCGTTCGTTCAGCACGGGTGGACGGATCCGGATAAAGAGGTGTTCATCGCGGCGGCGGGACCCTTCGGTGGGGCTCTAGCAGGAATCCCGCTCCTGGTAATCTATCCGAAAGCGGCCGTGTGGAACGGGCTGATACAGCTGTTTAACCTGCTTCCCATACCGCCTCTGGACGGGAGTAAGGTACTGCGTGGGCTCTGGATGCCCAGTCCGACCGCGTGGATCGGCGTGGCGACGGCGGTACTCGCCGCAGCCCTCTCGCTGGTCGGTATCCTCATGGGTTTGCACGCGTAGCGTTAATCCACCTGGACTAACCGACCCATTCGAGGATACGTCCCGGTACGGTTCGGATCTTCACCGTTCCCTCGATCGCACGTCGACCCGACATCCAGCCCGGAGGGACCCCCTCACGTTCGTCACGGTGCCGTCCAGAACCCCGCTCGGTATCTCCACGAGGTGTTACGAGGAGGGCATTTCGAGCCGCCCACGTCCACAGAGGACGTCCGCGAGCGCCATCCTGGCCAGACCACGGGCCAGGTTCTCGACGGCCAGCTCGTCACGCACCCTGGCTATCTCCCGTAACCGTTCTACCAGCTCCGAGGCCGTACGCCTGGGTGAGTCCGAGTTCCGGTACCGCTTCGCGTAAGGGCATTCGGGTTCCACCTTCGGGAGACCCAGTCGGGACGTCACCTCGTGATACACGCGGGCTGTGCGAAGCTCGCTCACCACGTACAGCGGTCGTAGTAGTAGCGCGTCGTCCTCCTCCAGTAGATCCGCCGGCGGGAAGGTACCGGCGTCCCGCCTTCGGTTCACGCTCATCAGGAGGGTCTCGATCGCGTCCTCGGCAGTATGACCGTAGACCACCACGTCATGTCGCTCCGCGAGGATTCTACGCCTGATCGCCGAGCAGATCTTGCACGGGGGCTTGTTCAGCTCCTCCGATGGCTCGGCCACGTCTTCCTCGGCGCGGACCAGCTCGAACTCGTATCCCAGGGCCTTCGCCATTCGATCGAGCTCCTTCCGGTAAGGCCGCCAGACTTCCACTCCGCGGACTCTCACGTCCACCGTGACGAGCTTGGGGTTCACGTCCCACTCCCGGAGGAACGGCTCGAGCGCCAGAGCACAGGTAAAGCTATCCTTCCCGCCGCTGAATCCTATCGCCAAGTCACCTTTCGGCTCGTCGAACGCCTTTTGAACGATCTTCAGCAGACCCGCCACGTTCCGGTAGATCCTCATGTAATCCTCACCGTAAACCGAGTCGGGAGCGAGAGGGCGCGCATCCCACGATATCGTCAGCCCTTCCAGCTCGGTCACCTCCATCGCCTCGCTTCCCCCTCTCGAACCGCACGACCGCCGGCTCCGAAACCGCCCTCCATACGGTCGTGGGCTCACCTCGACGGGAACCTCGCCACCGTGCGAGCAATGGCCGTACCGCGGTAGAGCCGGACCATACACGTCGGCGCTCGAGAGGGGAGCCCGACCTGATCACACTACCACCGGTCGGAACGAATGGATCCGACGTCTACAGGGCCACCGGCGGGAAGAAAACGATGTGTCGACCGAGGGCCGTTGGTGGGAGTGCACCTCCTCCCGCGGCCGGGAGTCGGTACCGAGCGGGGCCTCCTCACCGAATCGGTCGCCACCACCCTCCCCATCATCGTGTTCCGCGGCGCTCGGCAGCGGTCTCCTCGATCATCCCTCCGGCCGGTCTCCCCCGCCCGCTCCTCACAGCTCCGAGATCATCCGAGCGTCGGGTGGTGATACACCTTGTGGGAGGCCGAGAGGACGCTGGCTTTAGTATACCATGAGGAGTACCTCCGACACGAACAGCACCCCACGCATCCGGAACGTCGTGAGCGTCTCTCCTACACGGTGGACAGGTTCGAAGAGGAGGGGTTGTTCGAGATCGAGGGGATCGATCTAGTTGAGCCCGACCCCGTCGACCGCGAGGTGATCGAACTCGTACATGATCCCGAACACGTGGAGCTGATCCGGCGGATGAGCGAGTCGGGCGGTGGTATGATCGACCTGGACACCGCCGTCGCTCCGGAGACCTACGATCAGGCCCTGCTAGCGGCCGGAGGCTCCGTTCTCGCCGTCGAGCTGGTCGTGCGGGGAGAGTACGACACGGCTTTCGCGATGGTTCGACCGCCGGGCCACCATGCCGGTCGCGCCAAGGCTGCCGGCTTCTGCTACTTCAATAACGCGGCGATCGCCGCCGAGTATGCGATCCGCGAGCTGGGCGTGGATTCCGTCGCCATCCTGGACTGGGACGCCCACCACGGTGACGGGACTCAGGAGATCTTCTACGACCGTGACGACGTGCTCTACGTCTCGATACACCAGGACGGGCGCACCCTGTATCCCGGCACGGGCTTCCCGTACGAGGCGGGTGAGGGGCCAGGTGAAGGGTACACCGTGAACATCCCCGTGCTCCCGCGTTCCGGTGATCGGACGTACCGTGAAGCCTTCCAGCGGATCGTGGAGCCTGTGGTGCGGGAATTCGACCCCGATCTGATCCTGATCTCCGCGGGTCAGGACTGCCACTTCACGGACCCAATCACGGATCTCGCGGTCACGGCTGAGGGATACCGGTGGATGATGCAACGGGCGACCGAGCTCGCGGAGGACCTGGGAGCTTCGGGACCCGTCGCCGTGCTGGAGGGGGGTTATTCCGTCGAGGACGGGCTCCCGTACACCAACCTGGGCGTCGTATGTGGTATGGCGGGGGTTCCGGCCGATCTGCGGGAGCCCATGGATCCACAGGAGGAGAATCCGCGGGGGCCGGAGGGGGTTCGAAAGGTGGCCCGTGAGCACTCCCGGTACTGGACCTCTGTGAAGGCGTGAGACCTTCGGGTGACGTCGAGGGCTTATACCTGGCGGTATGACGTATCGAGCGGGGCTCAGCTGCAACCGGTAATGTCCGGCAGTTCGTGATCTCACGCGGTAACTCGCGCCGGTGTCGACACTTACTCCGACGCTTCTTCGCCACGTTATCACCCCCTCCGGGCGATGAGGATCGGTAGATAGGGTGATCGGGTGATCGGGACCGCCGTTGCCGAGCCGGGTCCTGGAAGTTAAGGTCGGAGGGCGCGTAGGTCCCTTGACTCTCTTCCTCGAAAATCTGAACGGACTGGATCGATCGGAGCGGAGGTTCGAATCGCCCTTTCGGACGATGACACCGGTGAGACGCAGCACGTCAACGGCTACTTCCGGACGTTATCCGTCCGGTCTGAGCTCGAGACCGTCCCTGCCGATCGGGACGCCCGTCGGTGGCTACCGCGGTTGACAGGGCTAGAGGCACATGCGGCTCACGGTTCGGGGGCGGGGGTATCGCTGGAGGGGGCGTGGGACCGACGTATCGGTGAGTGGGTGCCTGGGAGTCGATGGGGCTTCATCGCCCACGACTGAACACGCGGCTGATCACCACGTACAGCGCCGGGAAGCCCACGAGCACCAGCGTCAGCGTCGAAAGCACTCCTATCCCCTGGTAGAGTCCCATGTTCCTCATGATACCCGTGTGAGACAGCAGCAACGAGAGGAAACCGATCGCCGAGGTCAGCCCGCTGAACAGTACGCCGGGTCCCGCTCGCTCCATCGTATGGGTCCAAGCCTCCTTGACGCCGTGCTCCTTCCGCTCTTCCCGGTAACGTGAGGCCAGGAACACGCAGTAGTCCATTCCGATACCGAGCAGTATACATATCGTGGTTTGCATGGCCAGGAACGACGGCACTATCCGCAGCACGCCGCCCAGGAGTCCAATAGCCCATAGGATGCCCGAGCCGATGGCGACGAGCCCGAAGACCGGCGGTATCGGGTTTCGAAAGGCGATCGTCGGTATCGCCAACACGCCGATCGCCGACGCGATGGTGGACCGGCGCATGTCCTCGTTCACCTGCTCGTGCATCTCCGCGAACGCCACCGGGAGACCCGTGACCCCCACCTTCACGCCCGTGGGTGGGTGTTCGTGCCGGACCATGTCCAGGATCTTCCGACCTTGCACCTTCGGGTCCCCTGGTTTCAGTTGTACCTGGATCACGGCGACCTTCCCGTCCCCCGAGATGACTCCTTTCTCCATGTCCTCGACCTTCGGCTCGAGGGCCGAGCGGATCGGCGCCGGCAGACGTTCTACGGTCTTCTCCATCCCGATCACGTCGGGGGCTCCGAACACGCGGGCGGCCACGCCGGTGCGCTTCGCGTCTCGCTTCAACTTCTCCATGAAGCGGACTACCTTCGGATCTCGGACGTCCCGCGCCTCCACGACGATCGTGGCGAAGTGATGGCTCACGTCCATGTGCTTCTCGAGTACGTCCCGGGCCTTCAGGGACGGTAGGTTGTGCCCCAGGAACTTCTCGATGTTGACCTCTGGCTTCACGCCGGCCGCTCCGTACCCGAGTAGACCCGTGATGGCGAGCAGCGCGACGATCGCCGGGACCGGGTGCCTCACGGGTATCGAGAGTACCTTCCAGCTTTCCTCCTTCTTCTCGGAACTCTTCCGCCCGATCGGTATCGACTGAAGCAGGCTCGGCAGGACGAGCAGCGTCAGCGCGACGGCCGTGAGGATGCCCGCCACGATACCGAGTCCGATCTCCGAGACCATCCTGAACTCCGACAGGGCCAGGGCGGCGAAACCCGCGGACGCCGTGAGACCGGTGATCAGCACGGCTCGACCCGCACGTCGGACCGCCGTGAGGATGGCCTCGCCCTTAGCGCGTCCCTTGATGTCGTACTCCTCCTGGAAGCGTGTCAGCGTGAAGATCACGTAATCTATACCGACACCGAGCATGAGCACTACGGTCAGGAGGACCGTCGCGTAGAACGGGGCGAACCCCAGCCAGTACATGATCCCCAAGACCCATGCCACGGCGGACAGGATGATCGTGAGTCCGAGGACCGGGGCCCACCATCGCCGGAAGTCGACGTACAGAACCGCTGCGACGGCGGCTGATACGAGGGCGGTCACTGTGACCAGATCCTTGAGGAAGCCCCGATAGAAGTCGTAGTTGATGGCCGGGGAGCCCGTGACGTCGGCGAACTTGACGGACTTCGGTTTGTCCCGCTCGAGCGATCGCCGAACGTCCGGCACGACCTTACGGTAATCCGCGTCCGACTTCAGTCCCACTCTGATGATCGCGACCTTGTGGTCCTTACTGACGAACATCTCCTTCGACCGTTCCATCTCCGACATCAGAGGTCGAAGACCTGGCATAGTGACGGCGGCCGGGAAGTTCGCCGGGCTCTCCCTGAGAACGTCTGGAGCTCCCCGAACATTCTCGACGTAAGGCTTGGAGCGCAACCTGTCCTCGATACGGCGCATGTAATCGAGGACCGGTTTCCGGGTGACGTCGTCCGCCTCGATGACGATCAGTAGGGTCTTCGTCGAAGTGCCCAGCTCACGCTCCACGACGTGCTGCCATTTCATGGACTCGAACCGATCCGGTAAGTACTTCGTTTGATCTACCTCCACATTCAGGTGGAGCGCTCCGTACGCCATGACCGCCGTCAGAGCCAGGAAGGACAGTATTATCGCCGTCCTGAACCTCAACTCGACGGCCCTCGGGCCGGAAGACTAGACCGTGCTTTCATCCCTTCACCCCGTCACCTCGGATGCATTCAGGTTAGTTACGGGACTCGTGACGATTCGGCCGGGGCCGTTGGACACATCGTGACGAAAGCACCTGCCCGACTCTGCGGCGCTCCGTTCCGAATCTCCAAGGGGTATCGGGTGCCTCCCCTTTACGCAGTACTCGGACCGTGGGTAATGTACGCGTTCCCGCAGCCCTCAAGATGGTCCCCTGTTCCGCCCTCGCCGGGGAGGATCGGTTGTCCCTCGTGGCGGCTAGAAATCCACCTGACCCGCGGAAATTGGGTTCCTTCAAGGTGCGCCGGTGCGCGGCCTGCGGGCGGCTGATGCGGATAGAGCTGTCGGAGTGCAACTGCGTCCGCTGCAACGACCTCCGCGGTGAGCCCCTGGAGGAGGGCCCTTACATCGAGAACTCGGGCCCGTACTGCGATCGGTGCCGGGGCGGGGTCGAGCCCACGAGCCGACTGCCGGAGGTGGCCGTCGCGGTGTGTTTCCTCACGGACCGCAGGAACCACGACGTCCTGTACCGGGCTGCGGGTGCGCTGGCCGAGGTGGTCCCGCGACTCCGGGAAGAACGTCGGTTCGTGGCGGTGGGGACCCCGGTCGACGATCTGTACTTCAACCTCCGCTGCGGGATGGAGGCCGGGATCGACTTCGGAATCCGCGCGCAGATGTCCTCGATCTTCACGCACATGGGGCCCGAGTACCTCGTGATCGCCCACAATCCCGTGCGTAAGCTGCGGGGCCGACCCCGAGAGCGCTTCAGGTACACACTCGAGAGTAACATCGAGGAGCTACGCCGCGTGATCGTCCTCGAAGACGTCGTCCGTAACACCGACTTCAAGTCCGTGTACCGGGACTTGGGTCGGGAGTACCCGGACGTGTTCGTTTTCGCGAGCTCCGGGGAGGTGGAAAAGCTCGTGGATGCACTCCGGAAGTAGGGGATGATCCCAACGCTTACCGGTCGTACGGACGACCCGGACCGGTTGATGCGCGGTCTGGAGGAACTGGGTTGGACCGTCCGCGAGAAAGGTGACCGACTCGTCGCGATCTCACCCGGGGGTCAGCAGGTGGAGGCGAATCGGGAGACCGGCGAACTCAGGATCACGGGACGGGGAGAGGGAACGGCGGCTAGGACCCTGGTCAAGCTGGCGGTCAAGCTCGGAGCCGAGGTTGAGCTCGAGGGGCTGTCCTCCGAAGACCGGCGCCCCCTAGTGTACGGCCCGGTACCCTCGCGCAGGCTCGGCACTTCCCTGGGTATCGACCTCCCGCGCGGGATGTGCACGCACGACTGTGAGTACTGCAGTGTGGGGGTCTCGAGGCGCGTTTCACCGCACGAGCGGTTCACGGTAGACCCGGTCGCGGTTAGGGAGGAGCTGTCCGAGACGCTACGGCGTTGCGACCCGGATGCCGTCACCTTCGCGGGAGTGGGCGAGCCGACGCTCTGTGCGAACCTCAGGGAGATCGCCGAGGAGATACGCCCGCTCGTGGAAGGTGTCGGGGCGGAGGTAGTGCTCCTGACCAACTCGACGTGGGTTTCGGAGTGCGCGGACGTGGTGGACGTGGCCGTGGCCAGTCTCGACTGCGCCCGTGAGGACCTGTACCGGACGATCAACCGGCCGCATCCGGACATGTCGCTGGAACACCTGGTGGAGGAGCTGAGCCAGTGCGATCCCGGCGACGTGGTGGTCGAGGTGTTACTATGCCGGGTGGGGAAGATAACAAACGCCGATCCGGACCACCTGAGGGAGCTGGCGGATCTACTCGGCTCTATCGGTCTCGAGAGGGTACAGCTCAATACCGTGGCGAGACCTCCGGCGCGAGGTCGGGCGGAGCCGGTCGGTCGTGACGAGTTGCTCGTGGCCCGTCGTACCTTAGAGTCGTGCGGACTCGAGGTCTCGGTCTACAGGTAGCTCAGGGCGTACCACACGGCGGTCGTCGTAGGTACCGACGTGGTCAGTGAGGATACGAGCATCGCTTTGGCCATGCTCTCGGATCGTCCGGGCACGTAGGAGAGTAGCAGCGTCACCGGTGGGGTTAGGATGAGCGCGGGCCCGGTCCATGCGGCGAGTTCCGGGCGCCCGAGTAGGACGGATCCCACGGAGAGCGTGTACGCGGCGGCCACTCCGGCGCACGGTGAGGCGAGTCCCAGGTAAAGGCCCGCTCGCCTGACGACCGCGCGCGCCTCGCCCTCGGAGGCGACTCGGGATCGGAGGATGACTCTCAGTCCGGGAAGGCCGATGAGCGCCAACGCCGGCACTAGTATCGGTCCCCACTTGAGTACGCGTTCGGCTAACATCTGCATTCGGGGGAATCCCCCGTCATTTAACCCCCGAGACTGACCGGTTCGCCGGGGAGGTGATACGGGTTGAAGATCGCGATCACGGGCACGCCGGGTGTCGGGAAGACGACGGTGTGTGAGGCACTCCGTGATCTCGGGTTCGACGTGGTGCACTTGAATAAGGTCGCGCGGGAGATGGACGCGATCCTCGAGGAGGACGAGCAACGTCAGGCTAAGGTGGTGGATCTTCACGCGCTCAGGCGGTACGTGGAGGAGTGGGAACCTGAGTCCGATCCGGCGTTCGTGGAGTCTCATTACGCCCACTTGATGCCGACGGACCTCGTGATAGTCCTCCGACTTCATCCCTCGGAGCTGGAGCGACGACTGAAGGAAAAGGGTTACCCGCCCGAGAAGATCGCGGAGAACCTGGAGGCGGAGTTCGTCGGTGTCTGTTACGGGGAAGCCGTGGAAGTACGGTCCGAAGGATGCTTCATCCGACCGCCGGAGGACGTGATCCAGGTGAACGTCACGGGCTTGAGCCGCGCCGAGGCGGCCGATCGGGTCCTCGAGGCCGTGAACCACCGTCGGGGTGACGACGTGGACTGGCTCTCCGACGAGGAGGCGCAACGGACAGTCGAGCGTTACCTGAAGTACCGATGAGGGGGTCGAAGCGTGCGCCGGCGGGAGGTACTGCGTCCGCTGAGGGAGGACGACAAGTACCGCCACCCGGCGGTGTTGGACGAGGGGGTCAAGATAATAGGGGATAACCTGGCTGATGTAACAGCCGAGATCGGCGCCTACGCTGAGATCGGCCCGTCGGTGGTAATTCGAAGGAAAGCCGCGATCTACGGGTTTTGCCGGGTGTTCGACTCGGATGTGGGTGAGCGGGCGAGCATATCTCCGTTCTCCATCGTGCGCGCGGACGTGGGTAACGACGCGTTCATAGGCGACGGATCCATGATAGGTGCGATCGGTGAAGATCGGGCCAAGTTGGGTTACGACTGTTTCATCGGCATGAGATGTGTGGTGTACGGTGGTGTGAAGGTAGGTGATGGGGCGATCGTAGGGGCGGGTTCGGTCGTCGAGGAGGACGTAGAACCTTACACGGTCGTGATGGGGCGGCCGGCCGAGTACGTGGGTGACACCGTCAGGATAAGCGCCAACACGTTCGTGGGCGGCGAAGAGGCGTCGGCGCAGGCTCGGATGGTCACGCGTGGCTACGACACAGGGTGGGAGACGTTGGGATGCACGGAGAGTCGCGGTGTGAACCTGACGGTGGTTACTTTCGACCGTGAGGTATGGGAGAGGCTGATGGGTCTGCTCGGTAGGTTCCGCGGTGAGGTGGACCACGGGACGTTCCGGTTTGAAGGTGTAGAGTTCTTCGGGATCGCGGCGTCGTCCGAACGGCCACCCCGTCGGGTGGTGGACAAGATCCGTGAACTACTCCTGGAGCGGGCCGAGCGGCTGGTAGCGTGCATTTTGGACTGTCCGAAAGGATACGGCCGGGACGTGGTAGTCCGAAGCGGTCGGATCAGCGACGAGCGGGTGACCGGTCCGTTACGCGCCCGCGGCTCGAGGTACTATCGGCGCACCGAGGAGGGCTTGCATACTGTTTGAAGCGTTAACGGCTGGTCGCCACGGCCGGTGCGTATTATATCCTTCCGACTGTCGGGTGCTGGGGGCCGTCCGGCTTGAAGGTCGCTGTCGTCGCCGTGCAGGGAGCCGTCGAGGAACACGAATCGATCCTGGAAGCGGCCGGTGAGCGGATCGGCGAAGACGTCGAGGTGGTATGGGCAAGGTACCCGGAAGATCTCGAGGACGTGGACGCCGTCGTGATTCCGGGAGGAGAGAGCACCACGATCGGACGTCTGATGGAGCGGCACGACCTGGTTAAGCCGCTGCTGGAGCTGGCGGAGTCGGATACTCCCATCCTTGGAACCTGCGCGGGGATGGTCATCCTCGCGCGTGAGGTCGTTCCGCAGGCTCATCCAGGGACGGAGGTGGAGATCGAGCAGCCTCTACTAGGTCTAATGGACGTGCGGGTAGTCCGGAACGCGTTCGGCCGGCAGCGTGAATCATTCGAAGTAGATATCGAGATCGAGGGGCTCGAGGACCGGTTCCGGGCAGTCTTCATCCGAGCTCCGGCCGTGGACGAGGTCCTGTCCGACGATGTGAAGGTGCTCGCGGAGTACGGCGATTACATTGTGGCCGTGGAGCAGGATCACCTGCTCGCCACGGCTTTCCACCCGGAGCTCACCGACGATCCGCGTCTTCACGCTTACTTCCTGGAGAAGGTGTGAGGGGAACTGACCTTGGCGTGCGGCATCGCCGGTATCGTGCTGCCCGAGCCGGGGCCTGTCGGTGCTATCCTGACGGAGATGCTGGATGCGCTGCAGCACCGGGGTCCCGACTCGGCCGGTTACGGTCTGTACCGGGACGTCGACACGGCGGTTTTCGTCCTAGAGCTGCCGGCCGAGGACGGGGAAATGGAGCTGCTGAGTGAGGTCGAGCGTGCGCTGGAAGGGCGCCAACTGAAACGGGTGGAGCGGATCGCCGAAGACGCGGGCACGCGGGTGTACCGGCTGTTCGTGGAGGGGTTCTCGACGGGACGACAGGGCCAGCGAGAGCTGGCGGAAGTCGTGGAGAAGATCGAGAACTCGGACATCACCGTATTGAGCGCGGGTCACGGCTTCGAGATCCTGAAGGACGTGGGCACGGCGGCCGAAGTCTCGGAGCAGTACGGTGTCGAGGCGATCGAAGGCACTCACGGGATCGGACACGTGAGGTTCTCGACGGAATCGGAGGTCGATAGGTATCACGCGCATCCGTTTCAAAGTTACATGATACCTAACATGGCAGTGGTTCACAATGGTCAAATTACCAACTACTACACGATCAGAGAGCGACTCGAAATTAAAGGATATCAGTTCAAGACCAACAACGATTCGGAGTGTATAGTAGTGTATGTAGCGGACAAGTTGCGGGACGGATACTCGCTGGAGGAGGCGATGGAGGAGGCCATCCGCGACCTCGACGGACCGTTCTGCTTTATTATCAGCACTCCGGACGCGATCGCGGTCGCGAGGGACCCGCTGGGGCTTCGTCCCGGTGTGATCGGGTTCGGTAAGGACGGGGCTGTCGCCGTCGCCTCGGAGGAGGTCGCGCTGCGTCGGATCTTCGGCGACGAGCTCGAAGGTATCGAACAGATCGAACCGGGCGAGTACGAGGTGTTCGAGGTGGGTGGCCGGGGTTGAAGGAGAGGGTTATCGACTGTCGTGACAAGGAACCTCGGGACATCAACAGCGCGCTGAAGACCTACGCCCGGGAGTACGACCGGATCGTGCTCGAGAACCCCGGTGCCAAGCACTACATCGCGGCCGGGCTGACCGAGGAGGTTGAGGTGATCATCAAAGGGAGCGTCGGCTACTACGTTGGTACGATGATCCACGGGCCGCGGATCCTCGTTAAGGGGAACGCGGGCTGGTACCCGGGCGATAACGTCACGAAGGGAGAGATCGTGATCGAGGGTCACGCGGGTGACGGAGTCGGTCAGGGAATGTACGGTGGTACCATCGTCGTCCGTGGCGACGCGGGTTCACGGGTCGGTCAGATCATGAAGAACGGGACGGTGATCGTGGGCGGCGACGTGGAGATCATGACGGGCATGTACATGATGGGCGGAACGATCATCGTACTGGGCGACGCCGGCACGTACACGGGCGAGAGCATGCTCCGCGGCGAGATCTACGTGTTGGGCGAGGTCGAGGATCTGGGTAAGAACGCCGAAGCCGTCGATCCCAACGGTGAGGATATCGAGCGCGTCTGGGAACTCGTCCGCGCGTACGACTTCGACGTAACCCGTGACGACTTAAAAGCGTTGACGAAGATCGTACCCAGGTCGAAGCGCCCGTTCTACGGCTCCGAAGAGATGGAGGAGGGGTAAGAACCCGTGGCCACGACCGTCGTGTTGTGTAGCGGCGGGCTGGACTCCTCGGTTATCGCCAAGTGGGCGGTGGAGGAGCTCGGAGGGCGCGTGATATGTCTTTTCGTCGATTATGGGCAGCGGAACGCACCCTTCGAGCGGAGGGCTGCGGAACGTATAGCCGAAGCGGTGGGGGCCGAGTTCGAAACTGTCGGCACGTTCTGGCTGAGGCGCCTCTGCCCGGATAACCCCATGTTCGCCGGTAGACTGCCGCGTGAGGCCGGGACCGAGGATCTCTCGGCGAACTGGCTTCCGGCGAGGAACTGGAACCTCCTGGGGGTCGCGGCGGCGCTCTGTGACCATCTGTACCTCGAGGGGGAAGACGACGAGTTCCACATCGTTTGGGGTATCAACGCCGAGGAAGCCGAACGGTTTCCGGACAACACCAAGGAGTTCGCCGACGCCGTAGCTGAGGCGCTGAAGCGGGGACTGCCCTCGCGGCCGCGGCTCCACAGTCCGTTGGCCGAGTTGTACAAGCCGGGCATAGTGCGCCTGGGCTCGGAGCTCGGTGCCCCGATGGAGCTCTCCGTAAGTTGCTACAACCCGATCTGGGAGGACGACACGCCGGTGCACTGCGGAGAGTGTGAGGCGTGTTACCACCGTAAGCGGGCCTTCGAGCGGGCGGGGATCGAAGATCCCACAGAGTATCTGGAGTGACCTCGCCGCCCTCGGGACCACCGCCCTAATCGCGGCGAGTCCCATCGGCCACTGGCCCGCGATCGCCTACGGGCTCGCCCACGGCCTTCCCGCCCCCCTGGTTATCGTGGTAGTGGGCCTAGCAGGGTACCTACCGGTGGAACTGTGCCGGTTCGTGCGCAACCCCGACCCGAACACGTCCGGTAAGCGCGCCGAGCAGCTAGTACGACGATACGGTCCGTACTTGGGCGTGCTGACGGTTATGGTGCTCTTCGGATCCTACATCACCCTCGCCACGATGGCGGTCGCGGGACTCGGTGGTGATCGGCGAGCCCACCTCTCGGCCTTGGCAGGTTCCATGCTGCTCGCCCTGCTGGGGTACGGTGCGACCCACACGACGTTAAGGGCGCTGCAGCCGTGGTTAATGGGTCAGGAGTGGGGGGAAGAACTGCTCCGACGGTTCGGTATACGCTGAGGTGCTACGAAGGGGGGAGTAACCGTCAGACGAGACGTCCCCTCCATGGTGGTCGATAAGCACGCTCGGGACGCAATTCGGTCGGGAGCCCTCTCGGTTTTCGCACCGGCCGTTCGGAGGGTCAGGGGACGGTTCCGACCCGGTGATGTGGTGAAGATCGAAACCGCGACCGGCGACTTCCTGGGCTACGCCTTCGCCCAGACTTCGGACCGCGACGTGCGTAGTGGCCGGGCTCCGGGCATCGTGGCCAGGATCTTCGATCGGAAGGGAGAGTACCCGGAGCGCTCACCGGACGAGATCGTGTTGGAGCGTATCGAGAGGAGATACCGGTTCAGAAAGCGGTGGAAGGTCGACGCGCACAGGGACCACATGAGGGTGGTGTTCTCGGAAGCCGACGATGTTCCCGGCCTCATCCTGGACAAGTTCAACGACATCGCCGTGTTTCAGACCACGTGCCCGGCCATAGAGAGGATCATCTTGAGGAACGCGGCTGAACTACTCGAGATATTGGATGTGGACACGCTTTACGAGAAGAACGATTCAAGGAAGCGGCGACAGTTGGGGATGGAGGTACGGAAGAGGGTGGTGGCTGGAGAGGAGCGAGTCGAGACCGTCGTAGAGGAGTACGGGGTGCGCTTCGCGGTCAACGTCGAGGAAGGTCAGAAGACGGGGTTCTACATCGACCAGGTGGAGAACCGCGCGAAGGTGCAGGAGCTGGTGGATGGAGGTAGGGTCCTTGACGTCTTCACGTACGTAGGTGGGTTCGCGATCCACGCGGCGGTAGGCGGCGCCGAGGAGGTGGTAGGTATCGACAAGTTCGACCGGGTAGTCCAGGCCGCGTACCGTAACGCCGACCTCAACGACGTCCGAGACCGTGTGAAGTTCCTCGTAGGGGACGCGTTCGCCCTGCTCGAGAAGTTCGAACGGCGGGGAGAGGAGTTCGACGTCGTGGTCCTGGATCCACCGGCGTTCGTCACGTCCAAAGAGCATCTGAACAGGGGACGTAGGGCGTACTTCGACGTGAACTACAAGGCCCTGGGGCTGGTCCGGGACGGCGGCCTCTTCGTGACCTGCTCGTGCAGCCACTTCTTGGAGCCCTCCGACTTCGTGAGACTGGTTAACGAGGCGGCAGCCCGGCGGAGCGTGAGGCTCAGGATGCTCGGTCCGCTGCGGGGCCAACCCCCGTGCCATCCGATAGTACCTGGGAACCCAGACACCAGATACCTCAAGGCGATGTTCTGTGCGGTGGAGCACTAGCCGATCGGTAGTGCGATGTAGAGTGCGAAGATGTAGGCGGGCAGAGTGAATGCGAGGAGCATCGGGTGGATAGCCCAATCGTGAGGACGCTCATCGGCTGGTTTCGGATCCCTTATCCACTTCAATAGATCTAGCAGTGTTTTCGTAACTACGATTGTGTATACGACGACGAGTACTAGTTCTGTCTGATGCATATGGTAGTACCACAATCGCATGAAATTAGGTGCGGCCAAGTACAGCTGATGGGCCTTCTCTACAGCTAATGGTGTGGAAAAGCCCAGTAGTTGAAGTGCTGGATACCACCGTACATCTTCCGGTACGAATACAGGAGCGTTACATACAGCGGCAGGAAGTCTGCTGAGTGCGAGGAGAAACGGGGCAGTGTTGAGGAACCCGACACACCATGATGGCAGCAACCAGACGGCGAATGGGAATACCCATAGGTAGATCCAGGCGATATAGTAGGGGTTTCCTACTTTGGTAGTTAGGGCAAACCATAACATGAACAGAGCTGCGGAGCCCCAAATAGTGTGTTTCAAGCCAGATGTTCTAATGGATTCTTGTAGGATTTCACGACGTTTCCAAAGCCACAAAGCTAGAGTTACAAATCCGAGAATTATAAGTGGTCCCGATAGCTTCCCTATAATGAAGTGATAGGGGTAAACGTGCCATCTAGTTAGGAGTAATGGGATGTTTAGAGGGGTAAGATCTTGAGGGAGTCTAAGCATATGAAATAGGAATGCTTGTTTCCAAAAGGCTTCTGGATCGTACAGTATAAAGGGTGACCAGAGTAAAGCTACTGTGATTGCAGAGGTTAAGAAAAATATCTTTGCTGGGCGTGAACCGTACTTTTCTTTGAGGATAAGAGTGAACGGAATTACGAGTATTCCGGGCACATACTTGAAACTAGAAGCTAAAGCTAAGGAGACTCCAGCGGCGATGGGTCGACCACGGCGTACGCATACAGCAGTGAGTGCTAGGAAGAACGCGATAATAGTATCGAACTGATAACCCCACACAACCATACCCATAGGTACTGATATGACTCCCCACTGAGCGATCGGCCACTCGAACTCCCGAATTATTACTAGGCATGTAAGCAGGTAGAATGCGACTAAAAATATCTTAAGAGAAAATTGGAACGTCCATGGGTTGGAGTCTAAACCTAGGTTGTGGATGAGGTCGCGCGTGGTTATGTAAAAGACTACGGCCATCGGTGGGTAGTGTACTTTTTCGCACTCTGGGTAGACGTGTAGTAGGCCTTTAGACATCGCGACACGGTACCACTCCTCAAAGTAGTGGACGTCGTACCAGTTCATCATCACTGGGGAGGTTGTCAGGAGGAAGACCGCTGCAAGGAGGGGGACCGCTACCGCCAGGTACCGCTCGTGCCGCTCGTTACGGACCCGAAACAACTTCCGCCCTCCTTTATCATCTTTCAGAAATCGCTTCCATCGCCTCTCTCGTAGCCTCCTTAACGACTTTAACCGACCGTCTGAACGCTCTCATCTCGTCTTCTTCGAGCTCTATCGGTACTATCTCTAGGACACCCTCCCGGCCCAGTCTGGCTGGGACCCCGATGCAGACGTCGCGGATACCGTCGATCTCCCCGTCCAGGTACGCGGAGACCGTCAGCACGCGGCGTTCGTCCTGCAGTATCGTCCGGACGAGGTTGGTGATCGCCTGCGCCGGTCCGAACTGTGATCCTCCCCAGGTCTCGATGATGCGCTGACCGGCTTCCTTCACTTCCCTCACGGCTTCTTCCACGTCGAAATCCTCCCACCCCGGCATCCTGGTGACCGGGATACCTCCGACGCTCGTGGAACTGATCACCGGTACCATGGTGTCGCCGTGCTCGCCGATTATGCGAGTGTGCACTTCACTCATGTGCACGTTGAAATGTTTGGCAATTAGAACTTTGAACCGCATAGAGTCAAGGTGAGTACCGAGGCCGATCACGCGATTCTTAGGTAACCCGGAGACCTTCAGAGCCACGTAAGTAAGCACGTCGACGGGGTTCGTAACCACGAGCACTATTGCCTCGGGGTTCTCCTCCGCAACACCTTCCAGGTACTTCTTGATGATCGCGGCGTTATCCTTGGTGAGGTCGAGACGGGTCTGGCCGGGCTTCCTCGGGATCCCCGCCGTCATCACGATGACGTCCGCATCGACGTAGTCGTCTCGCTCGCACCCGATCGTGATCTCGGCGTCTTTTTGTGCGGCCGCTAACGAGTCCAGGATATCACGGCGGAGCCCGCGCAGCTTATCCACGCTTTTAGGCCTGGCGATGAGGGTGACCTCGTTCACGCAGTCCAGTAACGCGAGGCGGGCGGCCGCGGTCGAACCGACACGTCCGGTCGCACCGATCACGGCCACTTTGGACACTGTTCAGGTCACCCCATGAGGAGAGCTAAGATGGCTTTCTGCACGTGCAAGCGGTTTTCAGCCTGGTCGTAGATCACGCTCCGCTCCGAGTCCGCCACGTCGTCCGTGAGCTCGTACCCACGTTGTATGGGCATGCAGTGCATGACGATCGCGTGCTCGGGAGCGTGTGACATTAATTCCTCGTTGACCTGATACGGCCGGAATACCCGCAATCGTTCCTCCCGTTCGGCTTCGTCGCCCATGCTCACCCACACGTCGGTGTACACGACGTCGGCTTCGCGTACGGCCTCCTTAGGATCTCGAACTACCCGGGTCTCCGACCCCGATTCCTCGGCGCGACGCTCTACCTCCCGCCAAACTCTGTCCGGGCACTCATACCCTTCGGGCACTGCGTGCACGAAATCCCAACCCAAAGTGGCACACACGAGGGCCAGGGACGAACAGACGTTGTTCCCGTCTCCGACGAAGGCGACCGTGTGGGGACCTCGACCGAGCTTCTCCCGGATCGTGAAGGCGTCCGTAAGAGCTTGACAGGGGTGTTCGAGGTCACTCAGGCCGTTGATGACGGGTACCTCCGAGTACCGGGCGAACTCCTCGATGTCTTCGTGGCGGCGCGCTCGGATCATGACTCCGTCCAGATACCTGCTCAGCACGGCCGCCGTGTCTTTGATCGCCTCACCTCGACCCAGCTGCAACTCCTGTTTTGTGTACGTGAAAGCCTGCCCGCCCAGCTGGTGCATGGCCACCTCGAAGGAGACGCGGGTGCGGGTGGAGGGTTTCTCGAAGATTAGGCCGAGTGTCTTGCCTTCCAGTATCGGTATTACCCTCTCGCCCGCGAGGTAGCGTTCCTTGAACCGTTCGGCCACGCGCAGGACCGTTTCGACATCTTCCCGATCTAAATCCGCGATGGAAAGGAGATGGTTGGTGCTGAGGCGCTTCAACCTCACTACTCCCCACGGATTCGCTTCATACGGCGCACCCGCTTCTCAACGGTCTCATGCTTTCCGATGTCTGACCGGTGCCGAATCCTTTCCCCGCTCACGCACTCACGGATCGCACTCTCCGCGGCTTCTTCCGCCTGCTCGAGCTCGTCGCCGATACCCACGATCGCCAGGGCGCGGGAGGAGGTCATCCGGATCTTTCCGTCCTCATCCAGGTTCACGGAAGCGTAGTACGGGACCGCGTCATACCTATGGATGCACTCCTCGTCCACCTCGATGACGTCTCCCTCTCCTTCCGACGACTCCGGGTACCCTTCGGGGACGACGTACTTGCACACGGTGGCCTTTTCGAGGAACTCGATCTCTCCCTCCATCGACCCCTCGGCGATCGACGCGTGAAGCGTTACGATGTCGCCTTCGGCGATCGGGAGGATGTTCATGGCTTCGGGGTCTCCGTACCGGCAGTTGAACTCGATGACGACGGGACCTTCCGCGGTCAGCATGAACTGCCCGTATAGAACCCCTCGGTACGGCTCACCGGTTTCCTTCTTGATCGCCTCGACAGTGCGTTCTAGGATCTCGACGGAACGTTCGTAATCCTCTTTAGTTATGAACGGTAACAGACCATCGGGACACGAGTACGAGCCCATTCCACCAGTGATGGGGCCCTTATCACCCTCGTACGCGTGTGGGTGATCCTGTACGGCTGGTGTGGGGATCACCTTTTCCCCGTCCGTGTAGGCCTGGATCGTGTACTCCTCACCCACGCACTTCTCCTCGATGATCACTTTGGGGATCCCGCCGATGTCCTCCTCGAAGATCTCCTTCACGTATTCCTTCGCTTCGTCGAGATTCTTCAGCTGGTCGCCGACCACCTTCACTCCCTTACCGCCGGTCAGACCCGCCGGCTTGACGGCTACGGGTTTACCGAGCTCGTCGATGAAGTCGCAAGCCTCGTCGGGATCCTCGAATATCCCGAACTCCGGGCGGCCCGGAATGTCGTACTTCTCCATCAGCTCGCGTGCGAAGCCCTTATCCCACTCGATCCGAGCCGGGCCCCGTTTCGGGCCGAACGTGGGGATGCCTTCCTCCTCCAGGCGGTCCGCCACTCCCTCGGCCAGCGGGTCTTCCGGCCCCACCACCGCGAAGTCCACGTTCCAGTCTGCGGCGGCTCGAGCCACCGCTTCCACGTCGGTCGGGTCTCCTACGACGTAGTCCTCGGCCAGTCGGATGATACCCGGGTTCCGGTTCCCCATGAACGCGTAAAGCTCTACGTCCTCGTCCGGAGCTCCGCAAAGCGCCTCTGCGATCGCGTGTTCTCGGGCGCCGCTACCCACGAGCAGTACTTTCAGCATCCCGCAGCCCCCGCAGGTCGTCGGCCGTCAGCACGCTCGAGAGCCTCACACCCCGCTCTTTAAGCGCTTCTTCCGCCCCCTCCTGTCGATCGACCACGACGACGGCGTCCCGCACCTCTCCGCCCTCCTCTTCGATGGCTTCTAAGGCCTCCAAGAGTGACCCTCCGGTCGTCGCGACGTCGTCGACGAGTACGACCTTCCGGCCCCTCACGTCCCCTACGATCCGCTCCCCGGTTCCGTACTCCTTCTTCCGCTTCCGAACTATCGCCATGGGTAATCCGGCCTTCACCGAGAGCACCGAGACTAGCGGAACCGCTCCGAGCTCCGGTCCAGCGAGTACATCTCCATCCGGTAGGACCTCGAGGAGGGCGTCCGTGAGCGCGTCAAGAACCTTCGGGTGCGTGCAGGCCTCCTTGATATCTACGTAATAGTCACTTCGCTTACCCGAGGAGAGCACGAAATCCCCGAACTTCAGTGCCCCTACCTCCAACAACATCTCGGCGAGTCTCTCCCGATTCATCACCATGGCACCTCCTTCAGCTTCAGGAGGTATCCGATGACGTTGGTCAGCCAGTGGAGCGCCAGGGTCAGGATGGCCAGACCGACTAGCACCCAACCCGGTGGGTGCCACCCGTACACCAGATAGTAGAGCAGCACCGCCCCAACGAAGAAGTCCAGCTGATCGAGCACCGGAGCGGGTGCTCCGCGTTCGAGCCCGATCCTGCGCTTCACGAAGCTGCCTACCGCGTCGCCGGCCATCGCACCGAGCCCTAGAATAAACCCATCACCGGCTTTCCAGGGGTCCCCAACCACGAGCCCCTCTCCGAGTCCCACCACGGCTCCCGCCAAGACGCCCACGATAAAGCCACGGATCGTTACACCATCACCCAGCAGTCGGCGCCCGTCAGAAAGCTTTTTACCGAAATCGAGCGGTCTCCCGCCGCCGAAAAGGCACGCGCTCAAGTTCGCGATGTACGCCGGTAGGATGAACCAGAGACCCTTTCCGAGTTCCAACCATGCCCCGCTTCCCATTTCAACCATCCCCTCGGGGGTCCGGTAGTGAGCGACACCCTGTACGAGACCGAGAGCCTCTGCCCCGAATGTCTCCGAGTGGTACCGGCGAGGCTCGTTCGGACCGCCGAAGGTTCCGTGGAGATAGTTAAGAAGTGCCCGGAACACGGTGAGTTCCGCGAAGTCGTATGGTCCGATGTCGAGTTCTTCGAACGCGCCTTCGAGTACGAGTTCAAGGGTCCCGGCGTGGAGAACCCACAAACGGACAGCGAGAACGGCTGCCCACTCGACTGCGGTCTCTGCCCGTGCCACGAGAGTACTACCGCTCTCGGGATCATCGACGTCACGAACCGGTGTAACATGAACTGTCCCGTATGTTTCGCCAACGCAGAGGCTAAGGGTTACGTGTACGAGCCGTCCCTCGAGCAGATCGAGGAGATGCTTGACTTATTACGCTCGGAGCGCCCCGTGCCGGCTCCCGCGGTGCAGTTCGCGGGCGGCGAGCCGTTAGTCCGTGAGGACATCGTCGAGATCGTCGCCGCCGCGGACGAGCGCGGCTTCCACGTACAGATCGCGACGAACGGTGTGGAGTTCGCCCGGAATCCGGAGCTGGCGGAGGATCTCCACGCCGCCGGACTGAACGTCGTGTACCTGCAGTTCGACGGGCTGAACCCCGAGATCTACGAGGAGATACGGGGCTCCAGGAAGGTCCTCGAGTTGAAGAAGGAGGCGATCAAGGTCCTCGAGCGCGAGGGGATCTCCACGGTCCTCGTACCCACGCTGGCCCGCGGGGTCAACGACGATCAGATTCGGCCCATGCTGGACTTCGCCCGCGAGTTCGAGGTCATCCGCGGGATCAACGTGCAGCCGATCTCGTTCACGGGTCGAACGCCGCGCGAGGAGCGGGAGCGCATGCGCATCACCATACCGGACTTCGTCAAGCTCGTCGAGGAGCAGACGGACGGCCGTATCCCCGCCGAGAGCTTCTACCCGGTCCCGATCGCGGCGAAGATAGCCCGGCTGATTGGACAACTCCACGGGAAGCGGAAGCCGGAGTTCTCCGCGCACCCGATCTGCGGGGTCGCCACCTATCTACTCGACGAAGGGGACTGGTACCGCCCCATCACCGACTACGTCGATCCGGACGCGTTCATCGACGCGCTGGAAGAGGTCGCGGAGAAGGCGGGATCGTTGGATCGAAAGCGGGATCGAGCGAAGGCCGCTTGGATCGTGACCAAGTACCTACGGCGCGTCTTCAAGGGCCTCACTGGCAAACGCAAGCTGGCCCGACTGGTCCTCGACGTCGTGACTAAGGGAACCTACGACGCCCTCGCGGACTTCCACTGGAACGCGCTGCTACTGGGCTGTATGCACTTCATGGACCCGTACAACTTCCAGACGGACCGTGTGCGACGGTGCGTGATCCACTACGCGACACCGGACGGACGGATCGTACCGTTCTGCCCCTATAACTCCATACACCGTGAAGAGATCGAGCGGAAGTTCGGCGTGCCGCTCGAGGAGTGGAAGGAACGCCGGAACGGGTGACACGGTTGCCACTCCGCGAGGCGGCCGAGAGGGTTGTAGAGGCCGAGACAGTCGTCGTGCTCACCGGGGCCGGCGCCTCGGCGGACTCCGGTATCCCGACGTTCCGGGGAAAGGATGGACTCTGGAACAAGTACGA
The DNA here is from genome assembly GCF_000007185.1 of Methanopyrus kandleri AV19. Taxonomy (GTDB): domain Archaea; phylum JAADCQ01; class Methanopyri; order Methanopyrales; family Methanopyraceae; genus Methanopyrus; species Methanopyrus kandleri. The sequence continues at coordinate 1,042,554 of NC_003551.1, forward strand.
CCCTCGGGAACTGGCCACACCCGAGGCCTTCGCACGCGATCCGGAGAAGGTTTGGGAGTGGTACCTCTGGCGCCGCCGTAAGATCGCCGAGGCCGAACCCAACCCTGCCCACACCGTCCTGGCGCGTATGGAGCGGGACGGCCTCCTCGAAGCCGTCATCACGCAGAACGTGGACGGGCTCCACCAGCGGGCCGGATCCCGTCGCGTGATCGAGCTCCACGGCAACATCTGGCGGGACGAGTGCGTATCCTGCGAATACCAGCGAGTGAACGACCCCGAGCGCGGCGAGGGACTCGAGTACGACGAGCTGCCACCGAGGTGCCCCGAGTGCGGGGATCCGCTGCGCCCCGGCGTAGTCTGGTTCGGTGAGCCACTGCCGTCTGACGCGCTCGTGGAGGCGGAGAACCTCGCCCGATCCTGCGACGTGATGCTCGTGATCGGAACCTCGGGTGAAGTCCGGCCCGCCGCCGACCTCCCGCTCGTGGCCAAATCCTGTGGGGCCACCCTGATAGAGATCAACCCGAGCGAGACTGCGCTCAGCCCCCACATGGACGTTATCATCCGAGAACGAGCGGCTTCGGCCATGGAAGCCCTATGGAACGAGATCGAGCGACTCCTGTGATGATATGTGGATTTTCCTCCGGATATGGGCCCCTACCGGCCGGTTTCCATGTTCCTGCGCGATGATTTGTGCGATACCACCTCGCAACTTCTACTCTCAACTCCACTCCCACCTTTGGGTTTCGCGGCGAGAGAGTAATGCATGTGAGAACGAGGAATCGAGTCCCGGTCGCCCGAAGACGGCCCCGCCCGATGTGGGTACCTCCTGCCGGTAATCCGTTCGGACGACACGACTTCTTCGTGCTGTCACGATCTAGGGGGATCCGCACGTAGTTCCAAGTTCTTCGTTAACTAGGGCGCGTGGAGATACTCAATCTCCCCCGATGACCAGGTCTGCCTCCCCTCAAGTACCGGCCCGGTGGGTGCAATCCGTTTCTCCGGAGCGTCCGAAGTGTCGCACAAATCTCTGAGAAGGACTCGTTCCCCCGAAGGTCCGCAACAGTCGATCCTCGTCCGCTCCCGTACTCCCTCGAGGTGGATCGCGCTGAGTAATATGAACAGAGAGCCAGAGCGGCTCACCTCCGCTGGCCATCCGCTCATCCACCGTCGCCGGGAGCGGTCCGATCATCGCCGGACCGTGAGGGACTCCACCTCGACACCCAACTCCCGCTCCACGAGCCTGAGCACGCGTTCGCCCCAGGCCAGCTTCTTCCTCTTCACGGGATCGGCCCGGAAAACTCCCCTGCCTTCACCGGGTCGGGAGTACTCCGTCGTGAGGTTCCCGAAGTCCATTCCCACGGTGAGCACGCGCTCCGCGCCCAACCTCGCCGCCATGACCACCGCCCGATCTCCATCCGTGAAGCCTCCGAAATTGTGCAGGAGGTCACACGGTGGCTCGACCTGACACGTTCCTAGGATCCTGCCGAGAGTGGGTACGAGTTCCGCCAGCTCGGTCACGTTATCCCCGTGGGCGTGTACGACCGTGATGGAACCGCACTCGCTGGACATCAGCAGGTACTCCTTCGGTCCGTCGAGATCCGTCACGACGACGTCCGGTACGATTCCGAGCTCGAGGAGGGCTCTACAGGCGCCGTCGGCGGCGTAGACGACACTGTCCTCCAGCTCCCCGACGATCTTCGGCAGCTCCGCTATCGAGGGACCGGCTCCCACCACGACCACCTCTTCTTCGACCGGCAGGTCCTCCGGGCGTAGGACGCGGGGATGGTCGCGGAGGAGCTCGCACAAGAACGAGGCGGCCCACAGGTCCTCGGACTCCTTATAACCTAGGTCCGCCCGGATCTCCTCGATTATCCCCTTCAACGGATCCGACAAGGGGGAACCCCGCGTGGTCGTGGTCGGCATCGTGGGTGCATCAGGTTACACCGGAGGCGAGCTCCTTAGACTCCTCGCCCGACACCCGGAGGTGGAAGAGGTCCGCTACGCGACCTCCAGGAGGCTCGAGGGAAAGCCAGTCTGGAAGGTACACCCGAACCTGCGGCGTGACTACCCCGACCTCGAGTTCTCGGACCCTGATCCCGTTGAAATCGGCGAAGACTGCGACGTCGTATTCACCGCCGTCCCACACACCGCCGCCATGGAGCTGGTCCCGGATCTACTGGAAGGAGGGGCCGTGGTGATCGATCTCAGCGCCGATTTCCGGTTCGACGACGTGGATGTCTACGAGGAGTGGTACGGCGTCGAACACGCGGCTCCGGAGCTGAACGACGAGGCCGTTTACGGGCTGCCCGAGCTACACCGGGACGAGATACGGCGCACAGACCTCATCGCCAACCCGGGGTGCTACCCGACAGGCGCTATCCTGGCCGCCGCACCGCTAGTCGAGGAAGGGCTCGTCGACGTCGTGATCTTCGACTCCAAGAGCGGTACCTCCGGGGCCGGTGCGAAGCCTTCGGAGGTCACCCACCACCCGGAGTGCGCCGAGGACCTGACACCCTACAACCCGACGGATCACCGTCACTTACCCGAAATACGGCAGGAGCTGGGGAAGTTGGGCGACGTCGAGGTTCACTTCACCCCGCACCTGGCGCCGCTCGTCCGGGGTATCGAGACCACGGCCCACGGTCTAGGGGATGTAGAGATCGAGCCGAAGGAGCTCCGGGAGCTTTACGTGGAATACTACGACGGTGAGCCTTTCATCCGTGTCTGCGAGGTCGGTGAGGCTCCGCGGCTCTGGGCCGTCCGTGGGACCAACTACTGCGACGTGGGCGTCTTCGCGGTAGGTGATGGCAGGGTCGTCGTAGCGTCGGCGATCGACAACCTCACCAAGGGCGCGTCCGGTCAGGCGATTCAGAACATGAACGTGAGGTTCGGGTTCGAGGAGACCGCGGGGTTAGAGGAGCCCGGGTATCATCCCTGAACCCGCTCCCGTACGAGCTCCTGGACCTTCCGACATCCCTCCTTGTCTCCCTTGGGTACCAGGGCGAAGGCGCAGCGCCTGTCACCGAGCCCCCAACATGCGTACTCGATCGCGTAGTACTCCCGGCCTTCGATGGCGCCGATCATCCCCTGGATCAGGCCGCTCTCCAGGTGCGCACAGCGTCTCACCCATCTCCGGGGCTCCACAACACGAGATGCAGTCGTACACGACCACGTTATCGTAGCCCATATCCGCGACGAGCTCGTCCGCTTCGTCCTCCTGGACGCCCACTTGGACCTCGCCGCACCTTATCTCCTGCAAGTACTCGCACGCGTCCTCCACGTCCGAGAACTCCATCCGCTTGACGATCTCGTGTCCGAGCTGTTCCGCTCGCTTCCTAACCTCACCGTTCGCTTCGAGGTCCCAGATCACCGATCTCGCGATCAGGAACGCCGTACGATCGATCTTGCGGTTGCACGTCTCAACCATCTGCAAAATGTCCTCCAGCCTCACGCTGGCCCCGCGGAGTCTGAAGTGATCACGGTGATAATCATTTTTCCACCCACCGCCGGATGTCGCGCTCACACGCGTACCTCCAGCCCGGGACCGACGTTCAGGAACTCGAAGCGTCGTCGGAACATGCGCTTCGCGACCTCACCGGAGCAGTGACAAGGACCGGCGATCTTCACTCCGAGTTCCTCGAGACGGTCCGCCACCTTCTCCACCTCGATCTCGGTCGCCCCCATCAGGTGGAATCCGCCGAGCACTGTGTGGACTTCGAGCCCTCTCCTCACGCACCACTCGACGAACTCGTGTATCCCGGGGTGCGCGCATCCCGTGATCAGGAGTCCGTTCGCGTACAGGGCTCGCTCCGGTGGTGGTCCCTCGAGGACGTCCGTGAGCACCATGTCACCTATTCCCAACCACTCCTCTCGGACGAGCTCGTTCTTCACCCCGATCCGTTCCGGGGTCACGATCCTGGCCACCTCCGACTCCGCCGCCTGCAACCCGCCGGTGTGATCCCAGTGATTGTGGGAGATGACCACCGCGGTCAGATCCTCGGGTTCGTAGCCGAGCCCCTTGAGGTTGTGTAGCAGGAGGTCCGGGTCGGGTCCGGTGTCGAAGAGCACTCGGTGACGCCCGTCCTCCACCAGTGCGGCGAAACCGGGACCGGACCGCAACTCCGGATCCAGTGGCGGTTCGTCCGACACCACCACCGTAACCTTCAACGCTACGTCTCCCCGTGAGCCGCTGTCGCCGGTGGACGCCGTTACCCCGGACCGGAACTGACTTTTCCTTTCCTTGGAAAAATACATCCGTCCCCTCCGGCCGGGGAGTGCCGGGGTCAACAATGAGCGAGGGCGAGGGGATGGGGGAGCTGCGTGAGAGCATCGCCGAAGAGCTCAAGTCCCAGCCGAAACACAGGAAGCTGGCGTTCGCGTTACTTAGCTCGTTCAGGACGGCTGCGCTGAGACACCTGGGTGAATCGTGGGAACCGATAATCATGGAAGCTAGCAGGCAGTTCCTTAAGATTATCAAGATTATCGAAATCGCGGAGGGCAGGGAGATAGAGGGCCTCGAGGACGCTTTGAGCGTCGCCGTGGAGTACGGATTGATCGGCGGTTTCGAGCTGGATGAGGACAGTGTTACGCTGGAGGGCGTATTGGAGAGCCTCGGCTGGGACGAGCGAACGTGTCGCGGCAAGGCGGCCTGCATAGTGACTAAAGGGATCGTCTTGGAGGGACTTCGTCGGGAGGGCTTGGATGTGGTAGAGCTGGAGGAGGACCTGGACGGAGATCGCGCCACGTTCCGGTGGAGGACCCGGTGAGCTACCCCCACCCTCCTTCGCCCCTTAACTTTACCACCGATCCGACTTCCATCTCACGGTTTGGGGGATCCACACTGCGCGTGCTCCAAGTCGTGGGGCCGAAGGACTCCGGTAAAACGTCGTTCTGCGAGGAAGCCGTCAAGGAGCTGCGCGGGCGTGGTTACAGGGTGGGCTACGTGAAGTCGGTAGGCGGACACGGTCTAGACCTTCAGGATCGTGACACGGGTCGCGTTCCCGCGGACGTACGGGTGGGTGTAGCTAGAAAGGAAACAGTTCTGTTTCTCGATTTGGACATAGATGCTGTTCTCGGACTCCTCGCGCTGTTGGGGCTCGACTACGTACTTGTCGAGGGATTCAAGTCCCGTGAACTCGGCGTCAGGGTGGGGTTCGGTGGCTACACGGAGGGTCCCACAGTTCCCGCGGAGGAAATCGATACCTCACCTGCGGACGCTGTGGAACGTTACGCGGTGAAGTACACGGCCGACATCGACTGTGGTAGGTGCGGTCCGGGATCCTGTCGTGATTTCAGGCGGGCGGTGGCGCGGGGAGAGGAGAACCCGGACGGGTGCGCCGCCCCGGAGGACGTCACGGTGCTCGTCGACGGGAAACCCTTAGGTCTCAACCCGTTCGTAGGCGACTTGGTAAAGAGCGTGGTATAGGCGCTGGTCGGGAGTATGAAAGGTGGAGGAGGGAACGACGTGATCGTAGCGCTCCGGCGTTGAAATCGGACCCCGTTGGAACCGTACCTACTTAATGCGCGCCGTCCGGACACCAACCCGCCACGGATCGACCACGGGTCGGAATCGGATGACGATCGGTTGCGAACGGAGCGTTCGCGATGAAGAGGGCTGTACTCGCCGACCTCATACCTCCGCCACGAGTCGTGCGTGAGACGCGTCCACGATACGACACTCCAACCGCTCGCCGGGTTCCGGGACTTCGCCCCGGAACACCGTCTTCTTCGCGTGCTCGTCCCGTCCCCACTTCTCCATTACCATCGTCACCTCTACGGTCTCTCCGATCAGCTCGCGGTTCGCCTCCTCGGCCCACTCGAGGCGCTTGCGGTGAAGGATTCGGCTCCTCCGTAGCTTCACGTCCTCCGGGACCTGATCCTCCATCCGCGCCGCCGGAGTCCCGGGGCGTCGGCAGAACCTGGAAGCGTGCAGGATGTGCGGTCGGGTCCTCTCCAGGAACCTGAGGGTGTTACGGAAGGCCTCCTCGGTCTCCCCCGGGAACCCCACGATGACGTCCGTGATGAAGGAGAAGTACCCGAGTCGGCGCTCGAAGGCACGGTACACCTCCAAGGCCTCTTCGACCGTGTAGTTCCGGTTCATACGACGCAGCACCTCGTCGTCACCGCTCTGCACGGGCATGTGGATGGAACGGTACAGCACGTCGTCTCGGCTAGCGAAGAGGTCGGCGAGGTCGTCCGAGATGGGATAAGCGTGACCGGGGTTGAACATACCCAGGCGAACCCGGGCGCCGTAGCGCGAGCAGAGATCGACCACGTCCTCCAGCAGCTCGACGACGTTCGTCCCCCGGTCCAGTCCGTACGTCGCGGTGTCCTGTGCGGTGAGGTGAATCTCGACGGCTCCGCGCTCCAGCTCCCGCTTCACACGCCGCAGGATGCGCTCCGGGGGAAAGCTGCGGAGGTTCCCACGTGCGAGCTTCACGGCGCAGTACGCGCATCTGTTCGGACAGCCCTCCGCGATCGGTACGATGGCGGCGAGGTTAGGCAGCTCACGGGGAGCGTCGGCCTTCCAGTCGATGTCTTCACGTTCACCCAGGAACTCCACTCGATCGCCGCGCAGCACGGCTCGAACGGCTTCCGGTATGCGGTCGAGGTGTCGGGGGCCTACGAGAGCAGCGTCCGGGCGGAGCTTGCGGGCGCGCTCCGGGTAGGCTTCCGGGAAGCATCCGGCTACGACGGTCGGCACACGCTCCAGCTCGCGCATCCTGTTCACCATTCGGGCGTCCACGCTGTCCCGAACGATGCAGGTCAGGAGGACGGCGACGTCCGCGTTCTCAGCGTCTTCGACCACCTCAAAACCTTCTCGGCGTAACAGCTCCCTCACCAGTCTACCGTCGTCGTGGTTGGCGGCACACCCGTACACCTCGACGGCGACCTTGGTCACCGTTATCACCCCCAGCGTCTCGGTATTTCCGTGACGTACGAAACGAACGCGTTGTAGGCTACTACTCGGTAAGCCTCCCTGCTGATCCTCCAGTACATCCTGATCGAGAAGATCAAGGAAAGTCCGGCGGCCAGAATGGCCCCCGTCAGGTAACCCATCGGGAGGAAGCTTTCCCCGAAGTACTTCCATACCAGCAGCTCCGTGGCTGGTACCGCGGATGTGACGAGCAGTGCCTCGAGGTCCCTACGGAAGGTGAGGAGCTGCGGGTAAATGTAGACGAGAATGGCTCCCGGTAAACTTCCGATCAAATACATCATCAGGACGCTTATATTCGAGACATGGACTTTTAAGAACAACGCGCCGGTGGCCGTGAGCAGCAACGGTATCGCGTACTTCCTGGGCAGCTTCACCGCTCCGAGTCCCGCGAAGAACGACAGAGCGCCGAGCACGGCCAGTGAGATGTACCCCAGAGTCCGATGCACGGAGATGCCGATCGCGAGCATGATCAAAGCCGTGATCAGGCCGGCGAGCACGAGCGTCCAGGCGAGGCTCCGCCAGTACGCCTTCATGACGAACTCTCGGAGTGCGTACATTCCGTCCCAGTCCACGCGGTACAGGAGGTCGAGCTTCTCCTCCACGGAGTCCCAGAACTTGATCGCCGCCAAGGTGCCGGCGAACAGTGGCATCATGCCGACGAACGACGGGGAGTCCAGTGGGAAGTACGGGAACCCGTACTTAGACCAAACTAGGAACTTATCGAAGAACATTACTAAGTAATACGCGATTGCGGACATCATCATGACCGAGTAGTCCGCGAACGCTGCAATAGCTACTTTCAGGCTTTTAATTAGTAGATTGCCGCGCGTGAATATGGAGATTTTAGAGATTCTATTCACACCTTGGATGACATCTATGAAAGATAGTAACATCATAGCTACCAGTATAGTGGAGGCTACTAAATACGCTTGGTCCGCCTCTATGATCATTAGGGAGACTATAAATGAAATTACGAAAAGGGCCCACGGCATCGTTACTCGACGAGCGATTAATCCCGGACGAGCCCAAGAAACGGCGGAATGAGCGGCCGTAAACATGTATGCTAATGTGGCCATAGGGGTCGCTATAGTGGTTGCTAGTGATATTTTTATGTTGAACAGCTGAGTTAATTCATTGTAAAGAATAATCGAACATACGGTACAAAAAATTGTCGATAATATTATGATTCCAGGTATGGGTATGAACGTTTCTAGAAATAAGGTGTCTAAAATTACGCGTGAAACAAGTACTTGAAAGGGGGCGGAAGTAAGGACAGCTGCGATTAGTGAGAGGCTCACTGGAGCTAGTTTCGTCGATCCTAGGACTATGAGTGTGGACAGCACGAAGATAACTCCGAGTACAGGGGAAGCGCCTAAGACGATTTTTATGAGTACGACCGGGTTACTGGCGGCTCTACCTACTGAGCGGATTATCGCCACTAATGTGTCAGATATTGCGCCCAATTCAGTCACCCCTGGCGTATTTACAGTACTCCCGGAAGTAGTCATGACACATGCGCATTACATCGTACTGTTTGGCGCGTTTGGTGGCATGATGTGCCATCTCGAACATTAACTCGGGATCGTAGAGTAGGCGTACCAGGTGCCTGGCGGCTTCGTCCGCGTCCTCGGATCGGAAGGTGCGACCGAAGTTCCTGTCGACTATGTACGGCACTGCGCCGACCTCGGAGGCTACTACCGGGCATCCACAGCTCATCGCCTCGAGGAGTGCCATTGGCAGTCCTTCCGAGCGGCTCGGTAGGAGGAAGATGTGGAACCTACGAAGCCACTTGACTACCTCGTCTGGAGTGCAGGGACCGTGGAACCTCACGATGTCTTCCAGGCCGTACTCCTTCACGAGTTTCCGGCACTCCTCGTAGTACGCCTCGTCTTCCACTGGGCCTACCACGTGGAACACGACATTGCCTATGTGCTCGACGGTGCGGGCCGCGATCTCGATAAGTACGTCGATACCCTTGACGCGTTCGATCCTCGTGATCGTACCGACCTCGAGCACTTCCGGCTCGTTGTACTTCCTCTCCAGGTCGCCGGGAGAGTACTTCCAGGTCTCTATTCCCGAGTAAACGACTTTGATTTTATCCTCAGGAGCTCCCTGCTCCAGGGCCAGCTCCGCGTGGTAGTCCGAGATTTCTATTATCTCCTCGCACTGCTCGTACGACGTGAGCATCATCGAGCGGAAGCACTCCTTGAAAAGCTCGCGTGTCGTCCTCCCGTACCCCTCCAGTCGCGTGTCGAGCTCCCTAAGCAGTATCCCGTGCTCGGTGATGATAAAGGGGACATTCCGTACCGCCTTCGCGACCGAGCACAGGAACCCGCATACTCCCGAGTTCTGGGCGTGCGCGACGTCACAGTTCGGTAGTCGTCTAGCGCCGGCGGCCGCCCCTAGCACGAAGGATGCTATGTTCACGGCTACCCAGAACACGTCGCTGAACGGGTTATTCTCGCACTTGTCCTCGTACTGGGAGGCTAGGTAGTGAACGTATCGTGCGAGCTCGTACATCGTGGAGCTGGCGAGTACGCTCGTGGGCGACTTGGAAACCTTCCACAGCTCCTTCAGCATTGGCTCCGAAAGTGGTTCACCTTCCACCATCCTCTCGAAGGTGGCCCGGAGCGTTTTCGCTGCGGTCGACCACCTGAGGCGGTGTGTGGGAGTTATCCTGTCGAGCCACCGGCGCAGTTTGTTCCCCTTCGGGACGATCTCCTGAATTACAACATCCCGGACGTTTGCCGGAATTTCCACGACTGGTTCGGTTCTTTCCGGCCCCGTCATGCATAACACGTTGAACACGACATCCGGTGAATACTTGATGAGGCGCTGGACCCAGGTGGTGACCCCACCTAAAGCTACGGGATAGGTAGCCTCGGTTACTACGGTGACAGTGGGTCGTTTGTACATCCCGCTTCCCCGAAATTCCACCATAGAGTGGTCGGCCTGGAGCTGGGTCCACGCTTCCTTCCTTTCGGTTTCTTTAGGTAATAACCCCAGTGATAGGAGTCACCCCCGTCCGGTGTAGCCCCATCGCCCGGCGAGGAAACGGTATCTAGTACTTAATTCTTTGACTGGATGAAGGCATGTAGTTATCTGGTTTCGATCACTGTTGTGTCGGGTGGAACGTCCTCGGGTCGGGCGATCACTCGACACGGTCGGATCTCATCCCCCAAGTCGACCGGCCAATGGAATCCCGGGAGCACGTCTTCGGGAACATCCACCATCTCGGCTTTCGTTCCCTCCTCGGCGTGGATCGGCGGTACCCGGGAGCTCACACAAAGTTCGGCACCCAACTGAGATAGGGTCAAGAGACCCGAGGTCGGGGGGACTGAAAAGGCCCTCTCCCCGTCGATGAGTACGCGCTGTCCGTCGAATCGGTAGTCCACGTTCTCCAACACGTCGACACCGAATTGAAACCTCGAAACGGCTCGGGGTACGTGCTCACGGAGATCCCCGGGCTCACCCTTCGTGAGATCCTCTAGGGTCCGGCGGAGCTCCTCGAGCGCCCCCCTGGAGGCGGGGTTCCCATCGGGGCGGCACGTGTAAACGACATCGTATCCTCTTTCTTCCAGCTCCTTTCCGACTTTCCGGTAACCGTCCGCGGCGTGGCACACTATCGGGAGGTCTCCCACTATCTTCTCAATAAGCGCCGCCGAGCGCTCGATCTCCTCTCGACTCCATTCCCCGGTGACTCGAACGTCGTAGTGGGCGGCGGGAAACGTCCTCTCCAGCGCCCTCGGCACGGCACCGAGTGGGCTGGTGATCATGATCTCATCCACGGGGAAATTCCACGTTATTCGCATGATACGTCGGTGCGTGGGCGATCGTGAGTAGGGTTTCCGGGCGGAGCACGGGAGCAGGACGACCGCTTCCACCCAATCCGGGGGTTCGTACCGACGAACGCGACGGAGCCACTCGGTGACCTCCGGACGGTCGAACGATAGGTCGGTAGCGCAGGCGATCTGGGTGTTCCGGTTCAGGTTCACGTATCGGGCGACGGCACGTTCCCGGTCGCAGACCCGTAGGACTTCGGCGATCCTGGGGTGCCTCGCGGCCACGGACTCGACGAGTTCCCTCAAAGTGCCCTCACGGATCGCTTCGCGGAGCCTCAGCAGGCAGAACTGTAGCTGAGTCCAGTTCTCCCTGAGCAGCTCTTCGCGGTCCTCCGTCTCCACGGTCTCGGTCGAGAAGTCGTCCAACAGCAGTTGATCCTCCAGCGTCAGACGTAGACACAGTGCGGCGTCGAAGAGGTCGAACCCGAGGTAAAACAGCAGGGGGATCCATTCGGGATCTCGCACCGTCACGGCACGGACCGAGCCACTCCGACGTATCTTGCTCACTACCTCCGCGAACTCCCGAGCGTCCGGGATCGACTCGAGCCGGTACACCGTGATCGATCCGTCCGAAAGGGCTTCGGCCGGGTCCGTCCACGGGGACGGCAGGTCGTCCGGCGTGAGTCGTACGGAGTACGGCCGTGCCAGTTCCTCGAGCTCCTTCACGAGTTCTCGCACTTCGGGGACGTTCTCTACGGCGACGGACAGTCGTTCGGGGATGAGGAAGGGAGCCGGGGTTTCTACGCCCTCCACCTCGAGGACGCGCGCGCAATCACACCGAAGGACCCGGACTTTATCCCGCACCGACACCCAACACCTCCTTCATCTCGCGATCGATCTCCTCCAGGTCGCGTCGGGTCTTCTCGGCGGCCTCACGCGCCAGGTCGGGAGCCACGCCCAAGTACTTCTCGGGGTCCAACACCTCATCTAACTCTTCTTCTCCGAACAGCTCACGGACGCGCTCTTCCTCCTTAACTACTTCCGCGAAGTCACGTCCTTCCTCCCAAGCCCTCATCGCGAGCCGTCTCACGAGCTCGTGCGCCTCCTGTCGCCCTATTCCTCGCTTGACCAGTTCGACCATCAGTGCCTCCGCCATATTAAGCCCCTTCGTCAGCCGCAGGTTCTCCCGTATGTTCTCCTCGTAAACGCGTAATCCCTCCAAGTTGTGGATCGTCAGCCGCAGCATTTCGTCCAGCAGCAGGAACTGTTCGGGGAGGATCACCCGCTCGCTCGCGGAGTTCGTGAGGTCCCGCTCGTGTTCGAGCGGCACGTTCTCGAGCGCTATCTGCACGTTTGACCGCAGTACCCTCGCCAGGCTACACACCCGCTCGGAACGGATCGGATTCCGCTTGTGTGGCATCGTCGAGGATCCGACCTGCTTCTCGGGGTCGAACGGTTCCTCGACCTCCCGGATCTCCGTCCGCTGGAGGTTCCTGATCTCGCGGCCGATCTTATCCAGCGTCGAGCCGATCAGCGCGAGCAGTGCGATCAACTCCGCGTAGCGGTCCCGCTGAATGACCTGGTTGGACACGGTCACCGGCCTGAGGTTCAGCAGTTCCATCACCCGACGCTGCACCTCAGGACCCTTCTCGCCCAGCGCCGCCATCGTTCCGACGGCACCGGACAGCTGCCCCACCAGTACCCGGTTCGCGCACTCCCGGAGTCGCTTCAGGTGCCTCACGACCTCGCGTGCCCAGATCGCGAACTTCATACCGAGCGTCGTGGGAACCGCGTGCTGACCGTGCGTGCGACCCACCATCGGGAGGTCGGCGTACTCCTCGGCCTTCTCCGCCAGCACTTCCGCTAGACGGTGCAGCCTGCGGTAGATTATCGACAGTGCTTCCCGCAGTACCAACGCGTGCGCGGTGTCTATCACGTCGTTGCTGGTAGCGCCCAGGTGCACGTAGTCCCCGCCAACCTCGCACCGCTCCGATAGCGCCTTCACCAGGGCCATCACGTCGTGTTTGATCTCCGCCTCGATCTCCTTGACGCGTTCCACGAACCGTCGTAGCTCTTCCTCGTCGCCGGTGATCTCCTCGACGACGCGTTCCACCTCGTCCGCGGCCTCCTCCGGTACGAAGTCGAACACCTCGGAGAGCGCCCGTACCAGGGCCGCCTCAACCTCGAGCATCTTCGCCACTTTGTTCTCTTCCGAGAACACCCGGCGGAGCTCGTCCGATCCGTACCGTGACTCGATCGGATGAACGGGCAACTCAGAGCCCCCTCCGGTCGGGACGGCTCTCCGCATCCCTCGTGGTCGACGGCAACCTACCCTTTCGTCATCGGGGGTAAGTTATCCCTTCACCGGCGCACCGAGACCTTCTGGGCGTGCACCCTACGGAAACCCAAAGATCTGGCGTACTCTTCCAGCTCGACCATGTCCTCGTACTTGGGGAGTGGCAGGTCTCTACGCCGAAACTCCGGTCGATAGTCCAGGTAACACACCTGGACGTCCTCTCCCAGGTGCTCGTACAGCCAATCCGTCAGCGCGAAGACCTCCTCCTTGTCGACCAGCTCGGGGTTGTACGGTATCCCGACACCCACGAAGACTTCCTCCAGGTATTCGTCCGCCAGGTACTCCAGGATCCGTAGCACCCCATCTACGTACTCGGCCGCCCCCTTCACGTCTATTCCGGCCACCTCGGCGAACGTCTCGGGGCGGAACCCCTTCACGTCGATCCCTATATCCGTCATGCCCGCCTCGACCAGCTCGTCAACGTAGTCGGGGGAGAGGACCGTACCGTTCGTGTCGACGTGCACTCGGAGGTCGGGTCCGCCGTACTCACGGCACTTCCTGACGAATTCCACGAGGAACTCGCGGTTCAGCGTCGGCTCCCCACCGGAGATCGCGACGCGGTTCACGCCGTACTCTCGGGCCGTCCCGACCAGCAGTCGGGCCGCCTCCTCCGGCCGCATCCGCGCGCCCATCGCGGCCCCGAAGGCGATCGAGTGGTTCTGACATTGAGGGCACCTGAGGTTACAACCGTGCGCGAAGCACGCCGCCTCGACGTAGCCCGGCTTGTCCTTCAGCTCGACCGGGGTCCCCACACCGCCGACGGGATGCGGCTGGAAACCGCTGACGACCCGGATCTTTCCGTCGACGTCCTCCGTCTCGACCTCGTCACCCTCGGTGAGCTTGGAGTTGCAGGCCGGAACCACCTCGCCGTTGAGCCGGACGGCGCACGCGTAGCAACCTCCCACGCCGCACGGGGCGTCGACGTCGTGTCCTATCTCCCGGAGGGCCCCTTCCACCCACCGGGATTCGACCTCGACTTCTTCCCCGTCCACCCGTACCGTGATCGGTCCTTCCTCGACCTCGACTAACCTGCGGGCGCCGTACGGGCAGGCCGGGACGCACGCGCCGCATCCGACGCAGTCCTCACGGTTCCACAGGGGATCACCGACGGGACAGTCCACCACCTGGGAGCAATAGCCGCAGTGCCTGCATCCGACCAGTCGGACTTTCCGGACCAATCCACGCCCCTGAATGATGAGGGGGCGTAGGGGAAGAAGTTCGTTACGACAGTGCGTCCTTTCCGCGGTCCCCGGTGCGCGCGCGGACGGCGTCCTCGAGCGGGATGACGAAGATCATACCGTCGCCGGGCCTGCCCGTCTTCGCGTGCTCACAGATGATGTCGATGACCTCCTCGACGTCTTCGTCGTCCACCACGATCTCGATCAGCACATTATCCAACAGGTCGATCCGGTACTCCTCACCACGGTACCGGTGTGTAGGCTTTGGAGGCCATCCTCTCGGCGGCGGATCCCGAGACGATGGTCACCGTCTTGTCGCAAAACGACCACTGGAACAGCGCGAGCGCTAAAGCGGGGTAACATCGACTTCATCGGGTCGGCAGCCCACGCTTCGGCCGAGAACAGCCCCGACAACCAACCCCCGAGTCCCTTCGCGTACTCGGGGAACGCGATCGTGAAATCCAGTAGCATGAACGCGACGACTGTGATTCTCACATCTACCAGGCACTCCATGAAAAACCGAGGCTGACTTGATTCTAAGAACATGAAACCGACCTGCATCATTACAACGAGTGCCATCGCCCGAATCAGGAAAAAGGATCGCACCCAGTCCCCGAGACACACCACATCGCTAGTGCCTAATATAGATCGCCGACGTCTGCCGACAATAATTTCCTCAACTTTCATCCAGCAAGGCTTTCCGGAGAGGCTTGACTATTGGATTTATTCTGTGATCATTTACCGGAAAGATCTGCCTGAAAGAGGGTGCCGGCAATGGACGTCACAAAGCTCGTCATACATTATCTACTGGTGATCGCAAAGGTAGCACCTCTGGTATTCCTGGGGTTCTTTTTGGCTTCAGTAATGATAATCCTTCGAGTACATGAGAGGTTAGGAAAACTGACGGGTAGGAGGCTGGCGAGGTTAGGGTTGACCCCCGAAGCCGCGTCTGCGATGGCGGCCTCGCTCGTGAGTCCCAGCGCGGGGTATCCCATACTGGCCGAGTTCCGGCGTGAGGGTCGCTTGGACGATCGTGACGTGGTGTTGCTGGTCGTCGCTACCACGTTCCCCACTACCGTGGGTGAGATGTTCCTGAAAGGGCCGTTCTTCGCGGCCCTGGCGATACTCGGTCCGAAACTGGGAACGGAGTACATGGGTGCGCTCTTCGTTACCGCGCTGCTCCAGACGCTCCCTGCCTTGGCACTGTACGGAGCGCGCTCCGGCAACGGGTCCGACATCCATCTGCCATCGACGTCCCACGACGACGTCCCGCCCCTCCGCGAGGCCGTGATCGAGGGGCTACGGCGTGCGGCCCGAAGGATGAAATACGTCCTACCTAGGATGGTCGGGATCGGATTACCCATGGTGATCCTGGCGGAAGTCCTTCGGTCGTGGGTCCACGGAGGCCTCGGTCCGGTGGTGGCGATCACCCTCGCTAACGTCAGCCACTACACGGTCGGGTACGCCACGGCGGCGGAGCTGGTTCACAGAGGAGTGCTCTCGGAGAGCGAGGCGGTGGCGGCCTTGCTCATCGCGGGATGCGCCAACGTCCTGATGATCTTCCTGAAGGCGTCGTTGGCGACGTACGTGTCGATCTTCGGCTCCAGGCTGGGTCTTCGGGCGTGGGCCGCGAACTTGGGATCCAGCGTCGGAGCTCGGCTCCTGATGGCGTACGCGATACTGCGATGGTCGTAGCTAGGGAGTCAACTTTATAGGACCGAACGCGGCGGCTCGGTTCGCCTGAAAAGACACCGTTCGCGGCGATAGGGAAGAGATGCAAGTGGGGTGTTCCCGTGGCTGAGGAGAACGTAATCTACGTCGGCAACAAGCCCGTGACCAACTACGTCCTGGCGGTGATGACGCAGTTCAGTGAAGGCGCCGACGAAGTGAAACTCGTCGCCCGTGGCCGTGCGATCAGCCGTGCAGTCGACGTCGCGGAGTTCATCAGGAACAACGTCATGCCGGAGGTCGAAGTTAAGGACATCGAGATCGGCACCGAGGAGATCGAAACCGAGGAAGGCGACACCATCAGTGTGTCTACGATCGCCATCACCCTGGCCAAGCCGTCCGAGTAAAACGCCCCTCCCTCCCCTCCCCTGAGGGTGCCCGACTTGCCGGAGCTCCCATCAGTGGAGGATCTGATGTCGCGAAACCCGGTTACAGTGGACGCCGACCAGTCCCTCAAGTTCGCCCTGAAGACCATGCGCAAGCGCAAGGTGAACAGACTACCCGTCACCGAGCGCGTGTCCGAGGACCGGAAGGAGCTTGTGGGCATACTCACGGTCCTCGACGCGGCCCTGGCCGTCGCCGATGCTATGTTCGGTGACCGTTCACCCTCGAGGATTAAGGTTTCGGAGGTCATGTCGTCACCCGTGATCACCATCTCACCCGGAGCCACCGTCCTCGACGCCGCCCAGACCATGCTGGTCCACGGTGTCTCCGGGCTCCCGGTGCTGGACGGTGACCGCCTCGTCGGGATGATCACGAAGACCGACTTACTGGAGCTCGTGCGGTCCGAGGACTACGTGGCGCTTCACATGGTCAAGGATCCCATCACGGTGTCGGCCGGTACCAGCCTGCTTCACGCACGTCGACTCATGTTCGAGGAGAACGCCAAGGTGCTTCCGGTCGTCGAGCGCGAGCGGCTGGTCGGGCTGCTGACGGACCGCACACTGGCACTCGAGCTTGCCAGACTCCGCGAGAAGTCACCCAAGGGCAAGTTCCGATCCGCACTCAAGCGCGCACGCGTGGATGACGTGATGAGAACGCCGATCTCCGTACGGACCGACTACGGCCTGGTCGACGCCGCCGAGCTCATTGTCCGGAAACGGGTCCCCGGGGTCCCGGTGGTCAACTACCAGGACGAGGTCGTCGGCGTAATAACCAAAACCGACCTCCTGCACTTACTGGTGGAAGAGCTGGAGGCGGCCGGCTAATTCTTAACCTCCACCAACCGCCCGTCGGACGGGCTCACCCGGGATGGCCGAGCTCGCCGTCGGCATCGACGTGGGCGGCACTTTCACTGACCTGGTGGAGTACGACGGGCGGGAGCTCCGTGTCCGGAAGGTTCCGTCGTCACCCCGGCGGCCCGAACGGGGCTTCGCGGAAGCTCTTAAAATCGTCGAGACAGACCCGGATGTTGTCCTTCACGCCACGACCATAGGGACCAACGCGTTTCTGGGTCAGAAGGGGCTTGAACTGCCCGAAGTTGCTCTCGTGACGACACTCGGGTTCCGCGACGCGATCGAGATCGGACGGCAGGTTCGTCCCCAGACCTACTCGCTGTCACCCCGAAAACCCGAACCGCTCGTACCTCGACGGCTCAGGTTCGAGGTTAAGGAGCGTACCTCACCCGACGGTGAGATCATAGTACCGGTCGACGAGGACAAGCTCCGTCGTATCGCCCGCCGTATCGCGGTCGAGGACGTCGATGTGGTCGTCGTCGCTTTCCTCCACGCCTACGCTAACCCGGCCAACGAGTGCAAGGCGAAGGAGGTTCTGGAGGAGGAGCTCGGTGACGTCGAGGTAGTATGTTCGCACGAGGTATGCAACGAATACCGCGAGTATGAGCGGACTTCGACGGCCCTCGTCAACGCGGTCTTACGACAGATCGTCACGGAGTACGTCGAGAGGACCTGGGACGCCGTCCGCGACGCCGGTGCCTCGGAGTACTACCTGATGCAGTCGGACGGATACGCCGTGCCGGCCGAGCTCACCCTTCACACCCCGGCCAAGCTCATCGAGTCGGGTCCCGCCGCCGGAGTCGTCGCGGCCCGATACCTGGGTGAAACGCTGGGTAGGGACCGCCTGGTCTCGTTCGACATGGGTGGAACGACGGCTAAGGCCGGTACGGTCGTCGAAGGCCGTTACGAGGTGACTAAGGAGTACGAGGTGGGCGGTGAGGTACACAGGGGTCGTAGGGTGCGCGGTTCGGGATACCCCGTTCTTCATCGCTTCATCGACCTGACGGAGTGTAGCGCCGGCGGTGGTACGATACTCTGGACCGACGAGGCCGGCGCGCTCCGGGTGGGACCGCTGAGCGCCGGAGCCGATCCGGGTCCGGTTTGCTACGGGAAGGGAGGTACGGATCCGACGATCACCGACGCCAACGTCGTCTTGGGACGCCTCAACCGACGTGCCCTCCTCGGCGGCGAAATGCCCATCGACGCCGAGGCCGCCGATCGTGCGCTCTCGGAGCTCGCGGACGAGCTCGGACTCGAGCCGGAGGAAGCCGCGTACCAGGCCCTGCGCCTCGCCGTCGAGGAGATGGCCCGGATCGTGCGTATAGTCACGGTGGAGCGCGGCCACGATCCCCGCGAGTTCTCGCTGGTCGCTTTCGGTGGTGCGGGACCCTTACACGCGGCGGAGCTGGCCGAGATCTTGGAGGTCGAGGAGGTGATAGTTCCCCTCCATCCCGGCGTGTTCTCGGCGTACGGGCTCCTAGCGGCCGAGGTCGCCTGGGAACACGTCACCCCGGTCATGAGGACGCTCGAGGAGCTCGACGATGAGGAGCTGCGCGCGGTCGTGAGAGGTACCGCGGAGAAGGCGGCGGAGCGCCTGCCGAGGGAACCGGACGACGTCCGGATCGTCGTGGAAGCGAGGTACCGCGGGCAGGCGCATGAGCTCGAGGTTCAGACGGGGCCGGACGTGACGGCGGACGAGCTCGAGGAGGCTTTCCACGAGCGGCACCGCGCCGTTCACGGGTTCCAACTTAATGCCCCGGTGGAAATCGTCAACGTCCGCGCCCTCGCGGTGATCGAGCGGAAGCCACCCGAACCGAGCCCGCTCAAGGAGGGTGGAGAAGGGAACCCCAAGCGTGCGCTCGTCGAGACCCGGGAGGTGTACTTCAGGGAGGAGGGTTACCTGGAAACTCCCGTGTTCGATAGGGACGCCTTGAGGGCCGACGACATCGTCGAGGGACCGGCGGTCATCGAGCAGTACGACTCGACCACCCTCGTACCGCCCGGCTGGAGGGCACGCGTTCACAGGTCGGGTGCTATCCTGCTCCACCGGATCGAGTGAGGCGGGAACACTCCGGACGTGTCCTCGTGCCTGCTCGTTCCCGAGGACACAACCATCGGATGTGGCGGAGCCTTGGTGGGTCCGTTCCCGCATTGCTGACGGGAACCGCCTCGGTGATAATCCCCGTCGGACTGGGAATCTTGGGGACCGTGTGTTGGCGGGGAAGGCGGAGATCCTAGGTGAGGTGGTGCTGTGCGTGATCTACGGCTACAGGGTGGCCGGTGCGGTATCGGAGATCAGCGGGTCTCTATCCTCGCGCTGGTATGGACACGCGCGGTCCACGGAGGACTTGGCGGTGAGGACCGTGGAGGAACTCGGGAGGTCGCTCGGCTGGGATCCGGAGGAGGTGCGACGATGGCAGGCGATCGTGCGGACCATCGGTGACCTCGCGAGGAGGGGCCTTCTCTGAGCCCCCGGGATATTGTTACAGTTTCCGTAACGATTCTGGGTTGGAGCCGCGGCCGGGATTTGAACCCGGGTAACGGGATATCCGCCGGGACCGTGCCCGGCTGCAGTCCCGCGCCCAGCCAGGCTAGGCTGCCGCGGCGATCGCCCGGGCCGTGAGGCCTGCTCCCCTACCAGTTTTTAAGCCTTACCCTCAGGACGGCGGCTCGACGCCGGGGGTCCTGTACAGGTACACCTCGGCCCACTGACCCACGCGAACGCCCCCGCGTACGATCTCGAAGGCGCGGACCCTGACTTCGTCGGGCTCGAAGCCGGCGGCCTCGATGGCGAGCTCGACCAATTCTTCGCGACTGTACACGCGGCCCCGATCGACTTCGAACCTCTCTCCGGCGGGAGCGACGTGTCCGTACCCGCGCTCGGTGTGTACGTAGACTACGGC
Source organism: Methanopyrus kandleri AV19 (assembly GCF_000007185.1). Taxonomy (GTDB): domain Archaea; phylum JAADCQ01; class Methanopyri; order Methanopyrales; family Methanopyraceae; genus Methanopyrus; species Methanopyrus kandleri. The sequence continues at coordinate 1,062,673 of NC_003551.1, forward strand.
TTCACGGGCGTGACGGGCGACGGCGCAGCCGACGGCGTTGCAGACGTCGTGATGGGGAACCACCTCACCGACGCCGGTTAGCTCGCGGAGGGCGGGCGCGAGGGCACCGGCCCAGAGGACGCTGTCGTGCGTCTCGAACCTCCGAAGCAGCTCCCGACGAATGGTTTCGAGGGTTTCCTCGGCCACCTCATGGGGATCGCCGAGCTCGCGGAGGACGCGACGAGACTTGGATGGATCGCCGTCGGGCTCCGGATCGTGGTATCCGGCGACTACCAGGGCGTCGGTCAGGGTGGGCTCGGAACCGCCGTAGCAGGCCGGTGTGGCGGTGTCGTTGGTGATTCCCTCACCGGTGAGGACGGCGTTGCCGCCGTACGGGAGGGAGCGGACGATGGCGGCTCGAACGGCGGTCGGATACCCGAAAAGCTCGGCCCCCTCCTCGGTGACCGGGCGCCCGCCGCGGGCCTCTGTGAGATCGATGGTAGCGCCCCCTACGTCGGCGAGGAGGAAGTCATCGCGGCCGGTGAGGTAAGCCGCACCTAGGACGCCGGCGGCGGGTCCGGAGTGAAGGACGTTGACAGGGACGCGGAGGGCCTCCTCAGGAGTCTGGAGTCCTCCGTCGCCCCGAAGCACGCCGTCGACGCGACCGAGGGCCTCGAGGAAGCGACGGGTGACCCGTTTGACGCGGGCGCCGAGTACAGCAGTGGCGACACGGCGTGGGAAGTTGCCGTAAGGTAGGTGGTAGCCGGGGACCGCCTCGACGTAGGTCTCTCGGTGGGCTTCGATGATCTTCCGCTCCGGATCCGCGTTACGATGGGAGTGCTTCGCGACGACGGCCAAGGCGTGATCCTCTCCGGAAGGCTCCACCGCGTCGGGGTCCGGTTCCTCGACGATGTCACCTCGATGGTCGACGTAACCGGGGAGAACGTCGGCGCGGTCGGCTAGGTCGAGGAGGGGCTCGGGGTCCAAGCCGGGACCAGGGATAAGGACGAGGTGGACGGGGTCGGTGCGACCGCGTGTAAGGGCGTTGATCGGGAGGGTGGTGCTGACACGTCGCTCGTCGGCGTCGAGCGCGCGGAGGGCGCGACGGGTGGGTTCGAGGAGCTTACCGTCGCGCGGTACCTTGACGCGATCCTCGACCTCTCCGTCCTCGAGGACGACGGCGTCGACGTGGGTGCTGCCGGTGTCGAGACCGAGGACGCGCATGTTCGGTCCCCCGGTGACGTCGGGAGTCTCGGTGCGGGGCTGAGCGGGGTGCGTCGGGGGCCGAGGACTAATCATCGACGATCCGGAGCTGGAACTCCTCCCTGACCGTGCCGTAAGGACCCTCGTAGCGGACTACCAGTCGGTACTTGCCCGATTCCTCCGGTGTGTAGAATTCGAACTCCACCCAATCGCCGACCCAAACCTCAGGCTCGCTCAGGTCGATACGACCGAGCTCGGAGTTTCCGGCACCGTTCAGACGAAACTCTAGGGTACCCTCCCACAGAGGGCCGCCGCCGCGAAGAGTGAGTAAATAAGGCCGGACGAACACTATCGCCGAGGAGCCGGCCGGGGCCGATACCGGGGCGAAGATCTCGAGCGTCAGCGCTACTCCGCGGACCCGGGAGATGACGACGGTCGGAACGTACTTAAGACCCAATCGAGCCATCGACCTCTCCCACTCCAGCCGCGCGTCCTCCTCGGGATCGATGGGGGTCAATCCCCGGCCCCCTTCGACCCGTCCGGGCGACGGCGCTGGCCCTTGGGCCCCGCCCTGTTTCTCCACGAAAAAGCCTTGCGGACGGTTAGGGTAACCACCGTCCGCTGTCTTCGGCGTACGGGGGCCGTACGATGGATCGCACGGCGGTTCGCTCACAGTAACGGTCGTGCCCGCACGACGTCGCGAGGGTTCGAGGAACCCGCTCGACCGACGGTGGACTCCAATCCGTGGTTACAAACCGTGTCGTTTCGGACTGTTTGTTTGATTCAGTGACGCGACACCGATGCAACGATGCCGCCGGAGTACTGAACACTCGTCCGCGTAGCTTCCGAGGCCATGGTAGGCACGGCGGGCGAGGTACGTGCGAGAGAATTCAGTACGTGCCGTGGATGTGGCCCATCACAACCCCTCGACGAGGACGGCGAGTTGGCCTAAAAGCAGCGATCTGATCGCCTTCGGTACGAGAGCTTCCGTCATCCGCGCGGACTTCCTCATGGCGTCTTCTACGGTATCGCGGTCTACACTCCAGCCGTCCGAAGCCAGCCGTGTCCCGACTTCGAGTATCGAGATCCAGAAGGCCGCCGCGAGCTCCGATGGTCCGTTGCGCAGCGCGCTGCGTACCCGAAGCTGCTTCCAGTACCGCTTCACGGAGTCCATCCACCACTCCAGTGTTTCCCCCTGGGGTGCCTCCAGTCTAATGGCTCCTAACCCCTCTACGGCTCTCTCACCGAGCACCTCCGCTACGGCGGTGAGCACCGGATCGACCACGTACCTCCGACCGTCCACGATCAAGTCCAGATCGGAGAAGTCCGCGACGTCCTCCGGACGTACCTCGGCGGCGCTCACGACTCGGAAATCGGTCGGGTGAAGTCCTGTGTCGATTCTCGGGATTGGGAGGGTCAGTCCCGTCACGTCTAGGTTGAGCGCCTCGGGTGCGTGCCTCTCGAACTCCTCGGGCGGACCGTGACGCGCGTCCCACGTGGCTATGAACATCAGCCCACGGTTCAAAGCGTCCCCGGCTCGGTCCAAGATGCGACGGGCGGCGTCCGGACCCGCGTCGTGGACGTCGTGGATCGATATCCCGGACTCCGGGTCGCCCACGCCCCGGTAGACCAGCAGGTCGTCGGAGAAAAACACGTGGGCACCCACGTTAACGTCACAGAGCAACTCAGTGGTAGCCACCATCAGGCAGCGACTGGAGCGGATGATTTCGCAGTTCTTCCCGCGGCAGCTCTCACAAGGTAGGTGCTCGACGAAGACCGGCGCGAAACCTCGGGCTGCGGCTAAAACCGCCACCATCGCGGCGTAGCTGAACTCCATATGCGGCATCCTCCCCTGACCGCACGGTGCGAGCCGGGGCTTCGACTGACCGTGGCTTGGGTAGATTTGTCCGAGCGTTCGGTAGCACGGTCCCCGTGCGTCGTGTTCCGCTCGACCGGGTCGGGATAGGGGGACCGTCTCCCTGGTTCCGAACCCTCGACGGCACCGAACGAGCCCGACGGACACTGCTAGGACGCGGGATGGGAAGTGTACCGGGGCGTCGGAGGTCGAAGCGGGAGTTGGTTCGTGGTCCCCGGCCGTAATCGGGTACGCGCGCCACTCGCCGCGCCTCGGCAATAAGGGACGTCGTCACCCGTCGGTAAGCCGGCCTGTCGTCATCGGAGCGTGCTTCCGTGGAAGTTACGGGACGACTCCGGAAGTTCGGCGACGCGCGCGGACGCGGTAATCGTCATCATTCCACGATTACGTCGGCACCCGATGACTTTTCGATGCGGGCGCGGCGCACGGGAGCCGGGCCGATTCACACGAAAGGTTTAGGCGGCGTGAGCCGTCCGGGCGGCCGTACCGTCGGTGAGACGGCCGTACATCAGCCAATCATCCGCCGGAGTGTCTCAACCGATGACTCTACTTCCACCCCTCCACCGACCGGGAGTTCCACACCACCCAACGCCGAGGCCCGCTCGATGACCTCGTCCGCGTGTTCCACTCCGATGAGGTTCTGAATCCTCTTGATCCTCGAGTACAAGCTCTCCTGGGCGCCCTTCTCTTCCCACAGGGGGTCGTACTCCTTCGGCTCTATCTCGATCCATCCTACCCTCACCGTCGCTCCCGAGTTCAGGATGTTCTCCGCGAGCTCCGTCGGCTGTGACAGAAGCTGTATCAGCTCCGCGGCCCTCTCCACGGTGTCCACGAGTATGTCCGATATCCATCTTTCCACCCGCTCGTCCTCGATTTCCAGAGCTGCGATGGCCTCCTCCAGGTATCCGTTGAGGAGCTCCAGTTCCTCCACGGGACCGAGCTCGACGTTCTCCAGAGGCTCGGCCAGCTCTTCGAGTGGGGGAAGCCTGTTCGCGCACGTATGACAGAGGAGTGTGAAGATCGTCCAAACCCGGGCCGGTGATGCGAACTTCGGGACGATGTCTCCGTATTGAATCTCCAGCGACGGGAGCGCCTCGACGATGCACTGGTCCGTGTCTACCGCCTTGGCCACGAGCTCGGCGGCCTTCCCGAGGTCCTCGTCCTCTAAGAACCCTTCCGTACACGCCATGAGCGCGACTTCTACCAGCAACGGACCCGCTACGGTCTCTAGGCAGGGTTCTTCGAGGTACTTGGGTACCGCCGATAGGAAGGCACGACGTATCTCCAGTAGGTACCCGAGTGCGACGTCTGGTGTTTCGGTAACTTCTTCGAGGGCCACGCGAAGCTCGAACACACCGCTCAACGACCATCGGGTGATTCGCTCCACGGCATCGACCAGTGTAGCAGGATCATCCAAAACCTCTTCCAAAAGGAACCGAACCGGATGAACGTGATGGATCTCCTCCCCTCGAAGTGCGCGGACGAGCGGTTTATCCGGGTCAAGCGTCGAAATCATCGCGCGCCGAAAGAGTTCGAAGTTCTCGAGCACCTCACAAGGTTCCGATACCGCGGCGTGTAACTTCTCCAGCACCGACGGTTTCGGACGGACCGGGACCTCCCACCACTTCAACCGACACTCCCCGGTACTCCGGTCGACGTATTACAATGTTAAGTTTGCAGGAATGTTCAGTCAGGTGGTCGCAGTCTTAAGAGAGATATAGAGATATTATGTGTGGGGGCGCTGAGAGAGTGCGAACACTCGGCCGGCGAAGTCAGCTTCAGGGGGCGCCTCCTCATCCCTTCGGCGTCGGGGACGTTCTTCATCCGTGGAGAGTCACCTTAGACCGAGCAACCTCCCGAGTAGATTCAGTAGATTGGTCCCTTCCGGTAACCCAAGCTCTCGGGCGAGCTCCCAGAGAGCGGGTGAGACCTGAGCTCTCCTTCGGACTTCTCCCCACAAGCGCTCCACGGACCGGTGAAACGAGCTGGGGTCTCGGCGTAACCTCCGGGATAGCCCGTCGAAAATCCTTCGGGCCTCCCCTTGCAGTGCCGCCCACATGGTCTCGTAGGCGAGTTTGGGATCTCCGGGGATTTCGGCTATCCCATAGCGGTATCGGATAGACGGGCGGCCAGCCAAAGATACCCTGCTCCTACCCGAAACCCCGTTCTTCCGAGCTCTTCCACAGCTTCCGCGCCCCCTGAAGCAGCACCCGGGCTGCGGCCACGTCTCGCGGGTCAGGTCTTCCACACAGTCGCCGTCTGAAATCGTGGATTATCCTCCAGGCACCGTACACGGTCAGGGGGATGGTGACCGCGAAGAACACCAGACAAGCCGTGCTCCGAGCCTGTAGGGCTTCACTAAGACGTTCCCAGTGACCGGAAAAGAGCGCCCACGTGGCGGCCCCGACCGCGGTCAAGTTCACGACGGCTACCACCGTACCGGGACCCGCTCGCGGTCCCCATAGCAGCCGGAGCAGCGACCATAAGGCAAAAACCGCCAATAATCCCCCTAGGGCGATATGGAGGTACACCGGGTGGCCCCCACTACATCCAACGCTGTCGCGCCTATATCGACGCTACGTCGCGCGGTGTAGGGGGGACACAGCCGGACTCCCACCCCCGTGGCGCGATACCGGTCACGACCTTCCCGTGGTGATCCGGACTCCCCGTTCGCCGTCATCTAGGTCGAGCGTGTGGATTCACCTCATCCTCCTCTTCCTGAGCTCCTCGATAGAGTCATCGAGGAGGTCGTCAAGCGCGTCGTCGCCCACCAACTCGCCCGCTTCTTCCATGTCCAGCTCGTACAACCGCTCGACCGCCCCGTTTGCTTCCTCCTCCACGAGCTCACGAACGCGCTCCACGACCGACTCGTGTACTTCCTCCTGTGGACCCGGCTCCCAAATGGGGTCGTATTCGCCCGGCTGTATTTCGACTTCGCCCAAACGGATCACGGCACCCGCTCCGGGTATCTTCACCGCCAGCTCCTCCCATCGGGAAAGGGTGTCCGCGAGCTCCAACGCGTGTTCCACGCTGTCCACCAGAATCGAGCCCACCCAGCGCAGAACCTCCTCGTCGTCGATCCCCAACCCACCTACCGCTTCATGGAGTGCTTCTCGCACCGAATACTCTATCTCATCTATCGGCCCCGGTCTGAGCTCCTTCAGCGGTTTCACCAGTTCTTCCGGCGGGACGGTACGGTTCGCGCACGTGTGACATAGCAGTGCGAAGATCACCCAAACCCGAGTCGGCGACGCGAACCTCGGAACTAAGCTCCCGTACCGTACCCCCAGTTCCGGAAGGAGCTCTAAAACCCGCTCGTCCACACCCACCCCGTCGGCCACGTACTCGGCGGCTTCCTTCAGATCCTCACGTTCCAGGAGTCCTCCCGCGCACGCCATGAGCGCGACTTCTACCGATAGTGGCTCCAGCACGCTCTCCAGACCCGGGTCTTCCAGGTATTCCGGGGTTCTCCGTACGAAGAACCGCCGTAGCTGAAGGAAATGCAGGAGGACTATCTCCGCGGGATCGACGGTACCCCTCAGTCCCTCCCAGAGCCCGGATACGCCGCTTATCGTCCAGTGTATCAGCCGCTCCGCGGCTTCCGCCAGCGTACTAGGGGTGTCCAAGACCTCGAGGAGAAATCGTATCGGATGTGTCTCCTCGATTCCCTCGCCCTTCAGCAGTCCCGCGAGACCTTCACAGGACTCGAGCGTCGAGAGTACCACCCGTCGGAAGATCTCGAAGTCCCCGAGGGTCTCGCAGGGCTTCGGCATCGCCACGTGCAGCTTCTCCAATGCGGATTCCTCCGGTTGGAGCGGATCGTTCCAATCCAACACGGCTCCCCGTAGACTCGGGTGGTGCGTTCGGCTTACAAAGCTTTGAAAGCCCCGCCTTCCGGACGGGGACGCGATCGCCGGAGATACCCGCTAGAACTCTCGAGTCCAGAGCGGCAAAGGTATCGGGTGGATCGGATTCGCTGCTAATCGGAAGCGGGGTACCGAGTGCCAATCGCTGATTAACGGCTACAGCATCGGGGTCTCAGGGACTACCCAGACTCAAAGCTGTTGAAACCGATTGAAGGACTTGGGTTACGATCCCGGGTCCCCAGGATCCGGTTTGGGAGCGGGGTCGGAGACTGATTCGAAGCCGAACTCAGGAACTTCTGAACCTTTCCGTCGCCCCCGCGAGCCCTTAGCCTAGGCGAGGGAAGTTAACTTCCGGAAAGTATCATCACGCCGTGAGGGGATCACACCGGACCCGACACCGGTCGATCCAGGGCCGATCGAACCCCGAAGGGGTTTAACCCTCTGGCGAATGGCGGGTGGGAGGGTTACCGCGTGCTCGAGACTATCCTTCTGGCCACCGTCGCCTGGACGGTTCAGGACCACGATCAACCTTTCGCCACATATTGGCAGGACGTGAAGTTTTGGGAGATCCTGGAGCGACACCCGCGCACGCTCGTCGTCGATCCCTACTGCGGTCCCGACGACCGACCTTGGACCAAGGACGAGATCCGCACCCTACGCGAGCACGGTGTGAAACCCGTAGCGTACCTATCACTTGCCACGGTCGGCAAGCACCAGACGGACCTGTACAGTCTCGCGGAGGAGAAGGGACTCCTCGGTCCGCGGGACCCGTACTGGGAAGGGGACCGTGCAGTTCGATTCTGGGAACGCACCTGGCTCGACGCCCTCCGCACCAAGTTCGAAGAATTACGGGACCTCGGCTACGAGGGTGTGTTCATCGACGTTGTGGACCCGTGGACTCTGGACTGGTACGTTAAGTGGTTCCGTCGCGAAACCGGCGAGAACTTGGAGAAACTGCGTGAGTTAACTTACGATGCACTCGAGGAACTCATTCAGGCGGCACTACACCTCGGCCTCGAAGTCTACGTGAACGTCGGGGGCGCGATCTTCGATCCAAAGCTCGCCGAGCTCAAGGAACGTTACGGGTTCAAGGTCGTCGTTGAGGACGTGATCACCGACGATGAGGGTAATCTCGTCCCGGACGACGTGTTCCGTGATTACCTGCGCGCCCTCGCACACCTAGGCTCGGGCGTGTACGTGATCGAGTACGACCTGACGATGACCCCCGAGGTGAACGAGCGGCTCGAAGAACTCTTCGCGGAGACGAAGGTGGAGGCGGTGTACGTGACCTCGCTCGACCACGATCGACTCGGGATCGACATAGTTCCCATCAAGGCTCCGGTGAACCCGTCGGACACCTCGGGGAGCTCGGGGGAGGAGAAGGCATCGTACACGCGGGAGAACGAGGAAGACTTGGAGAGAATCCCCGTGGAGGAGCTCGTGGAGGAAGGTCCGAAGAAACTGCCGGTGATCCCGATAGTTCCTCCGGTGCGTCGACGATGCCTATCGCATGGGTAACACTCCGGCTCTGCCCCTTCACGAAAATCCTCCGAAGTGCTGTGCGTTCGGAATTCGACGGCTTACCACGCGTTTCGAGGAGACGTGAGATGGGTCGCGCTGTGACAACGGTCCCGGGGCTCGGGTATGGGATCGCCGGGGGCCCCGGTCCGTCGGCTCACCGGCTCGTTGTGTCTGGTGCTCGTGGAAGAGGCTACTACCGTACCCACGTTCCCCGGTGCGCTGTACGTTCTGGACCCACCCGGTGAACCGGGACGACTCCGTGAGGGTCCCGAGCTCACCGACGAAGAGGGAAGATCCGTCGTCCCGTTCGTGGCCCTCGTCGAGCCGCCGCTACGGGAAGTTATCCGGGTCGAGGGGACGACACTCCACGTACACCCGGACGCCGTCGTTCACGTGGACCCGGACCAACCGGTTGTACTGACAGGATACGCGTGCGACGATCGTCACACCGTCACCGCCGTTCTGCCGTTTCGCTCTTTCCTCGTAGCGCTGGATCACGCCCGTCACGGGCCACCTGATCCCTACGAACTTTTCGAGGTCTTTGCGATCCTGTATGACCCGATTCAGGCGGCCGCCTTCACCCTGAACGCCCGTGGACACGCGCTCCTGATCGACGAGCACGGAGTGAACGAACATGCCATGCTCTACACGACTCCGCCAGGTCACCCCGGGCCCGACCACATCTCATCCCGGCACGTGCGGCCGAGTGACCTGCAGGGAGCCCCGAAGCACGTCACCGGCGACGGGCCGCCCATCCTTCCACGCGACCGCTACCTCGATCTGCTCGCCCGGACTCAGTTGATCACAGGTGTTCCGGAACCCGGACGCGCCGACTTCCGTCTACTCGAGAACGTGCACGAGTACGTTAGGCCCCTCCTTACCACGATCCACCTCGCACACCATTGGGAAACGCGACAGGTTCACGAAGAAACCGGACGCCTCGTCGCCGAGATTCTCAGGGGAGACCTTCACAGAGAGGTCGCCGATGCTCACAAGCGGGCGGTGCGTGCCCTCGGATCCCGATACCCTACTCCGGCTTACGCCCCCGACGCTCGTGTTCGCTGGGCTCGTCAGCTCGCCGGGCCTGTCTCCGACCGCGTCCTCACGAAGGTACAGGATTTCGCCCGTCTCGTCGCCTGCCATCGTCTCGTCAACCGTCTTTGGACGTTCGTCGATACCGTAACGCTGCTCGGATACGAGGAGTGCGTGGACCTCGTCGAGATGGCGTACAGCTACACCGAGCACGACCTTCCGGGACACGAGATCGAGAGGCTTCTCCGACCCTGGATCGACGCACTCCGGGATCCCCACTATCGACGTTTGGAGCGGGGGACCGCACCGCCACCTAAGTTGCGGCTCGTCGAACCCGAGGAGCCCGAGGACTTGCTCGTGTGTTACGACCGTCTGCTGTGATCCGGCTACCGGAGGTCAGGGTTGGGCCGTGGGGAAAAGTGATCCGGAAAATTTTTACCGGTGGGGGCCGGCGTGCGGCCGGCACCGTCGGAACCGTCGACGTCCGTGAGCGGTCTCGGACGGCGTGTCCGTCCGCCGAAAACCTGGCCTCCCTCATACACCCTATCCATACGGTGCAATGCGAACTATCGTGGGATAGTAGACCAAGATTCACTGTATGTCCGACTCCAGTATTAAACTTCTTCTAAAGCTTTCAGTAAATCCTCCGCCTTGACAGATCTCGTCTTACCTAACACTCTCTCAATAGCTTTATCCTCGTCTTTGATAGCATAGATGGCACGTCCAGAGACCCGATTCGACTCTATTAATCCTTCCTTTTTGAGTCTACTTGCCAGAGAATAGATTTTGCGTTTGTTCACGTTATTGTAACCTAACTTACGGAGAACTTTCACGATTTCATCACATGTTATCCCCATATTAAATTCCCTATACGCCACACATATGGTTGCTAAGACAGCATCGGTTAATGATAACCTACCGCTTTTTAACGCTTCTTTGACCTTTCTTAGTCTCTCATCTTCCGACAAGTGGGGCAGCCCCCACAACCCCATATGCTGACGTGGGACCATCTATCCTCAAAGCGTTACTATGGGATGTTCCTTATATAAATCCTGCGGAACGTCTGTTGGCTATCTGTAATGGGTGTTAGAAAATAGCAAGGGGAAGTGTGTGATCGTATGGTCGAATGTTTTCCCAACGGAGTGTAACATCTGCTCACTACCCCATCAGGCTTTCATGGTGGGGCCGATTACCGTCGATTGGAGGATTCGGGGGAAGCTCGGCCCTGCCCAGTCCTGTCATCCCCGAGTGGGTCGACGTTACAACCCCTCCCCATCGCCGGCGGGTACGTATACTCGCGTTAGAGTTTAACCGATTCCGCCCATCGTTTCGTTCGTCGTAACGACAGGGGGAGGGTTCGTTGCGTTGTACGCGCTGCGGCGAACGGAACGCCGAGTACGAGCGTCCGTACGCGGGTGACGCGGTTTGCGGGCGGTGTTTGGTCGAACTGGTTCGGGATAGGGTGTTCCGCGAGATCAGACGGTGGAGGTGGTTCCGACCGGGACAGCGGATCGTGGTGGCCCTTTCGGGGGGTAAAGATAGCTCCCTGGCCCTACGGCTCGTTACGGAGTACGTGGAACCGCTGCCGGAGGTCGAGGTGATCGCGTTAACGGTGGACGAGGGGATCTCCGGGTTTCGGGACGCGTGTCTGCGGGCGGCGGAGCGGGTCGCGGACGAGCTCGACGTGGAGCACGAGGTCGTCTCGTTCGAGGAGGAGTACGGGTTCGCGCTGGAGGAGGTCGTGGAAGACGTGGACGTATCCGCGTGCACGTTGTGTGGTGTCCTGCGACGACGGTTGCTGAACAGGCGGGCGCGGGAGCTGGGAGCGGATGTCGTGGTAACGGGCCACAACCTGGACGACGAGGCGCAAGCCGCCCTGATGAACTTCGTGAAGGCCGACCTGGCGCAGCTGGCGCGGCTACACCCGGAGGTGAGGCCGGAGGACGACCTGATCGTGCCCAGGGTGAAGCCGCTACGGGGGGTACCGGAGCGTGAGGTGCGATGGGTGGCGGAAGAGCTCGGTCTGCCGTTCCACGCGGACCCGTGCCCGTACGCGCGCTTCTCGGTGCGGTCGTTCTTCAGGGAGATACTCGATGAAATGGAGGAGCGGCTGCCGGACGTGAAGTTCGGGTTGGTGCGGGCGTTGGACAGGGCGGGTCCGGTGCTGGCGGAGGCGTTTCTGGAGGAGGGACTCGGGCGTTGCGAGCGGTGTGGCGAGCCGGCGGCTGGGAAGCTCTGTAAGGCGTGTGAACTGCTGGAGCGGTTGGGTTAGTCGGAGAAGGCCTGCTCGATGCTTTCGATCAGGTCGCGCTCGAGACGGCGGTGAGCACGGAAATGGCGGTTGGGGTCCTGAACGACGGTGTACCACCAGTAGAGGGCGAAGATGCCGGCCGTCAATAAGGTGAGCACGAAGTACAGGAAGGTACTGCGGCGGGGTACGACGTAGAACGTCTCGAGCTCGAACGGTGGCTCGTGGGGGTTCATGTCGAGTAGGCGGGCGACACTCTCGAGGAAATCCCGCTCGCGGACGGAGTGTTCGTGGAGGTCCCTGTTCAGGAAGTGGTAGATGTAGAGGGCTACGAGCCACCCTATGGGCGGGACGAGGGTGAGGAGGGCGTAGATCACGGGGTTCCGACGCTCGGTGTGGAGACGCATCTCCTCGAGCTCGGATCTCAGGATGTCAACGTCGTACCCCACGCCGGCGAGGAGCTCCACGAGGTATCGTAGGAACCCCAGGGACCTCGTCACGTGCTCGTTCCGACGCTTGATCATGAGGTACATCAGGTACACGGCCAGCGGGTACCCGATGAGCGCCTCGAGGAGGCCTAAGAGGACCAGGAACGTCGCGTGACCCGGGAACGTCTTGGCCATGACGATCGTGAGCCATCCAAGGAACGTGAGTACCTGCGGGAAAAACGCGAACCACACCGGCACTATCCTGTCCTCTTCGCCGTAGACCGTGCTGTGCTCTCGGAGACCCTGGAGCGCTATCTCTGGGTCCACGGTTCAGTCCCCGGCCCCATCCTCGCCATCGCCCTCATAACGCTTCCGAAGATCTCCGACCAAGCGGGCCCGGGTCAGCGGGGCGGACTCCCGGTCGACCTTCCGGCGTACGTCCTCCCACTCGGGTTTCGCGTGATGCACGTCCTCGAACCGTGAGACCTTGACGCGGATCCCGTCGACGTCCACGATCCTCCGGTCGGCCGTGACGCGAGTGCACCGGTACACGCGGGCTCCCAAGGTACCCGTCCAGCGGAAGAGCTCCCGGAAGACTTCTCGTTCGATCCCTGGCCGATCCTCCGTCACAACTCGGATCACGAACCTCGGACGCCCCTTCTTCCCGAACCCGTGGAGGACCTCCACGTCATGCACGCCTTCGAGCTGCAGCACGGCCTCGATCAGCTCACCGACCGCCTCCCCGTCGACGTCGTCCACGGAGGTTTCGACGATCCGAACGTGCTCGCCGGACCCCCCGGGCTCGCAGATGAGCGCCCGGAGGACGTTCGGACGGTCCGGCAGGTCCTTGGTACCGGCCCCGAACCCCTGCCGTTTCACACGGTAGGGAGGTGGCGGGTCCGGGAGGAGCTCGTCGATAGTTCGGAGTAGGGCGGCGCCCGTGGGTGTGAGGAGCTCCCCCTCCCCCTCCCGGACTATCCCCACGTCCCACTCGGACAATACCTCGACGACCGCCGGGGCCGGGACGGGAAGACGACCGTGCTCCGTCTCCACGGTCCCGGAACCCACGTTCGGGGGGAGGACCTCGGAGGCTTTGGGATTCAGGTCCTCGAGGAGCGCGGCCGTCCCGACGAGGTCCACGACGGTGTCGGATGAGCCGAGCTCGTGAAGATGGCAGAGGTCCCCGTGAACGCGTTCCTCGGCCCTCAGCAGGTACTTCAGGGCGAGTTCAGGAAGCTCGCGCCAGCGATCCTCGAGTACGTTCTCGGCGACCGTTTTCACGGCTTCTCGGAGCTCGTCCGGATCGCGGAGGTCTCCCTCGGCATCGACCTCCACCCGGACGGCGCGGATCCCGCGCTTCTGGATCTCGTGGACGTGCACGTCGACCTCGTGACCTAGGGAGGAGACCTCGTGCACGACCTCCTCGAGACGGTTCGGGTCCGCGCCGACGGCGATCAACGCTCCCAGGACCATGTCCCCGGAGGCACCGGCCACTTGCGGGTCGAGTGTGAGGATCACCGGAAACACCCCGCGCGCCGCGGATCATAACGTTGTAAACCGCTCGGTGCCTATCACGGTAGGGGTATCCGGCGTGAAGGAGGTGCGCCTCTTCGTGGATCCCGAAAACGTCGGGCGCGTCATGAACGCGATGGCGGACGTCGGCGTGACGGGTTTCTACGCGATCGAATATCGGGGTGTGGCTCCGGATCGTTGGGCCGGCTTCGAGATCCGTGAGGATCCCGAGAGCGCGATCAAAGCGCTCAACGACCTGTCGGAGCGGGCGGTGATGATCGTGACGGTGGTCCCGGAGGAGTGCGTCGAGAAGTTGAAGGACGCTGCCGCGGAGCGCCTGGCGGGTGAGCGGTACACGATAATAGTGACCGACGTGGAGGAGATCCACGTGGATTACGGGCGTTAGTGGAACGCACGCTTCACGGCGTCGACGACACGCTTCGCCTTCCAAATGACTCCTCTCGCCTTGACCACGCAGGTCCCCACGACCTCATCTTCCTCGGCCGCACACCTCACCTCCACGAGGTCCTTGAAGGGTACGTTCCAGTGCTCTAGGGTTTCGGCGAGTGCACCGCGGACCGCGTGACAGATCGGTTCCTTGAACGGCATTCCCGCGCACTCCAGGCACTTCTCGACGATGAACCGGTCACCTTCGAGGGAGTACGAAGATCCGCTTATCTCTTCGACGTGCCCGATGAGCTCGTCCGGATCTTCGGGATCGAACGCGTTGATGAACGCGCGGGCGTACAACCGACCCGCACGGAAAAACATGGGTCGGGCCACGTCGCTGAGGGCGCACCGCAGGAGGCCCTCAGAGGCGATCTTGAATGCCGCAACCTCGACGGCGTCGCGACCGTCGGCGCTCATGACGATCTCGATGTCCTCCGCCGTCATCTCGTCGACCTCAGTATCGAAACCGCCGACTTCACCCCGCTCACCCAGGATGAACTCGCATCGCCTATCCCCTGTCGCCTCGCACGCCACCTGTGCCACGGACACTACCTCACCCAACTCGTGTTCCGCCGCCCGCGAGATGAAGCCCCGTAGGAAGTTGCAGACAGCTCCCTCGGCGTTCACGTATCCGAGGCATTCCGGGCAGCTCTCGATGGCCACATAATTCCGGTCCAGGTCGTAATCCGCTCCGGTGAGCTCGCAGAAGGTGTGAAGGGCGTCCTCGAGTGTTTCGACACCGAAGAAGCCGGCGAGCATCCTACCCGCCCTGAACACGGAGGCGCAGCTTCGCTCGCCCCCGAGCGAGTAAAGAGCCATCATCACCATCTTGTTCGTCGCCAGGAGCTCCTCCGCGGTGAACACCGAGCCGGCCTCCTCCGCACGTTCCCGTAAACTCTCCGGACTGAATCCGTCGTCTATCATGCGGCGGGCACCCCCGGTGCGCCGCGGCGCGATCCCTCTGAAACGGTGAAATTTCCACCGCGCCGGACCGACCGCGCGACAGCTGTAAACTTCCCGGAAAAGACTTACCTCTTCCGGGATGGGGAGGACCTTTGGGGCGGAGGCACGCCGATGACGTGAGGCCGGCTTTGCCGACCTACCTCCGACCGATCACCACGGTCTTCTCCTCCGTGAACTCCCGGACCGCCTGCGGTACGCCCTCCCTGCCCACGCCGCTCGCCTTCACCCCGCCGAACGGCATGTAGTCGGCCCGGTAGATGGTGGACTCGTTGACGATTACACCACCCGCCTCGAGCTTCCTCGTGGCCTTCACGGCCCTGTCCAAACGTTCCGTAAACACGGCGGCGTGCAGCCCGTAGTCGGTCGAGTTCGCGATCCGGATCGCCTCCTCGAAGTCCTTCGCCCGAATGACCGGGAGGACGGGTCCGAACGTCTCCTCCCGGGCCACGAGTGCGTCCTCCGGCACGTCGGCCAGCACCGTCGGCGGGAAGAGCCTACCCTCCGGCTCGCCGCCTGTCAGGATCTCCGCGCCCCGCTCCACGGCGTCCTCGACGTGTCGTCGGACCTTCTCCACCGCACCGTCGTCGATGAGCGGTCCCACGTCCGTGTCCTCGTCGAGCGGGTCCCCCACCTTCAGCGACTCCGCCACCTCGACGGCGGCCTCCAGGAACTCCTCGTACACGTCCTCCACCACTATCGCCCGCTCGACCGCGATGCAAACCTGACCCGCGTGGTAGCAGGCCCCGCGAACCGCCGCCTCGGCGGCCGCTTCCACGTCCGCGGTCTCGTCCACGATCACGGGGTCGTTACCGCCCAGCTCCAGCGTGATCCTGGGGATCGGGGAGATCTCACGCAGGTGCTCCCCGACTGATCGGCTCCCCGTGAACGAGAGCGCGTCGAAGTCCGCCCGGGCGAGCTCCTCCCCGAGCTCGGCTCCCGGGCCGACCACGACCTGCAGCGCCAGTGGTTCCACGCCCGCATCGAGCAGGATCTCGGCCAGTCTGAGCGAAGAGAGCGGTGTCACCGTCGCGGGTTTGTGCACCACGGAACACCGTGCGGCGAGGGCCGGTCCGAGCTTGTGCGTCGGCAGCAGGAGCGGGAAGTTGTACGGGGTGATCGACAGGACCACACCGACTGGCTCACGGACCGTGAGAATCAGCTCGGCCGTCCGACCGCGCTGCGCGTCACCCGGTAGCGTCTCACCGTACAACCGCTCCGCCTCGGCCGCACTCAGTCGTAGGACCTCCCGCGTCCGGTAGACCTCGTACCGCGCGTCTCGGATCGGCTTGCCACCCTCGAGCGCGATCAGCTCCGCCAGCTCGTCCTCGTGCTTCTTCAGAAGGTGTGCGGCCTCTGCCAACGCCTCGCGTACTTCGTACGTGGGCCGCTCTCTCCACCGCCGTTGGCCCTCTCGGGCGTCCTTCAGTAGCGCCTCGACGTCCACTTCCGGAGCGAGGACGCGGCCCACTTCCGAACCGTCGTACGGGTTCTCCACTACGATCTCTCGGTCGCCTTCGAGCCACTCTCCCCCGATCAGACACCCGTACTCCAACGAAGGCCCCGCCGCTCAGGCCGGCTCTACACCTTAGAAGCGGATCGGTCTCGATCGACGGCCCGACTCCGCCGCTAGGTCGAGCAGCTTCGGGAGTGTCTCCCAACCTAGGTCCAGAAACGTCGCTGCCGCCCGTTGCAGTTCGACTCGCTCCCGTGCGTGGCGCGCGAACGCCACGGCGACGGGGAAATGGAGTCCGTCACGCGTCCGCTTCACCTGGAGTACCAGTCGGAATCGGGCTCGTGCGAGCCGATTGTAAACGCTTTCCACCCGGCCCAACACTTCGTATAGATCTCCCGTGGGACCGACCGCGACGAGGAAGTAGCCGTCCCGGAACGCCGCGAACCTCGGTGATCGGTCCGGCACGTCCCCGAACTTTGCCTCCACCCACCTCAGCGCCGCGTCCGTCCGCGAGAGCACGTCCACGGGACGACGCGGTTCCCGACCCTCCCACAGGAGCGAGCCTGCACAGAGGTCCGATTGTGCGCCGACACCTCCCAGCAGTGAGAGGAGCTCCAGCGCCCAACCCAGACACTCCGATGCGAACTCCACGGGATCGTCCGAGTAGCGGCTCAGGATCGACCAGGGTAATTCTCGACTCTCGACTCTCACCTCCAACTCGAACACCGAGCCGGCCGGATACCTAGGGAGCTCGTCTCCGACCAGCCGGAACTCCACCGCCGGGAAGATCGTTTCACCGTTTACCGTTCCACCGAACAGTGCGGTCTCTATCCGGCGTACCTCTCCTCGCTCCAAACACCGCCCCAGAAGCGCCCGGAGATGCCGACGCAGGTCTTCCCGGAGGTCGACCACGACCGACTCGCCAGTACGGGATGTGACGGGGCTGACGGCCCGTAGCCGGACGGTTTCCGTCCCTGACAACCCCCGTCACCCGATGTGACGTTCCTGAAAGTAAAGGTCCCGGGACGTGGAACTGGTCTCGACCGGGTAGTATGCCGAACGCTCCTTAGCTCTTACCCTCCGCGGGCTCATGAGAGGGCGTGGGGGGTAACGCCTCCGCTAACCTCTGTGACTCACGGTGGTCCTCGTAGGACTCCCTCGCCTTCTCAGCCCGTGAACGTTTCCATGATGCCCTTTCGGTACCGAGTCACGAGCTCCAAGAGACCGACGTCGAACCTCCCGGCCAGCTTGCATTCCTCGGTCGGGAAGAAGATCCTGACCTTGCAGGTCACGTACCGCAGATTCCTGAACGTCCGTGCTTCGGGTTTCAGTCCAGCGCGCTCGATATCCTTGCTCGTGATGGCCAGCTCGTTCTCCTCGGCCACCTCGACCAGCTTCATCGGTGTCCTGGCTCCGGCGAGTAGATGGTCGGGGACGCTCCTGACGAGGTAGTACGCGAGCCCGTACGTGGCGATGGGCCCGACGAGAGTCGGCACGTACATGATCCCGCCGATCCTGATCGCGTATCTGGCCCGTCCCGCGCTCTTCCTGAAGTGCCCCTGTAGGAGCTGCCGCCTCGCCCGTTCACCCGGTGTGGTGAGCCAATCGTCCGGTAGTTGCTCGACGAACTCCCTGAACTCTCCCCTGGCTATCACCGGTTCCATTCCCCTGAACACACCGTGCTTGCACCATTTTTTCGCCCACGTCGTCGGTGGCTTGTTCTTCAAGTCCCTGAGCCGTACGACTTCTCCGAGCGCGTTCCTGAACGCTACTTCGGCTATGCCCCACTGGCGTCTGTCGCGGGCCTCGACTAGGATCCTGAACGCCCAGCCGGCCAGCTCCGGCCGTTCCCCCGCCACCTTCTCCGCGAGTTCGGCAAGCTCCATCGTAGCTCCCTCGTGAACGATTGAGTGGATCCTCGGTGTACGGCCGCCCGGCGTCGATCGGAACCCTGATCACCCGAGTCGGCGAATACTGTTTCGGGGCGGGTGAGATGCTGCTGTTCTCAACCGCGATCCCGGCGGAAGTTAAGAGAGGACTCGGGGAGGCCGGGCTGCGATTCGGTACCGTCTTCGAGGTTGTCGGAGGTCTGGTCTTGCCGTACATCGCCGAGTTTAGCGAGGAATATCACGTGGTCGAAGGCTTGGCCCGGATCGATAAGGAGAAGGTGCGCAGTCAGGGGGCCGTGACCCCCGCGCTGGGAATCCCCCGAAAGAAGGTCCGAAATTACCCGCTGGAGCTCGCCCAGGTCACACTCAAGGTCAGGGATGTTCTGACCTACAAGGCGGCGGCCGCATACTTCGCGTGGATCGCGAGGGAGTTCGACGTCTCCGTGGCGTCGGCAGTCAGGGCGATCCTCGAGGATAGTGAGTTTCTCGAGGCCCTTGTCGAGATCCTATGTCCGGTGAACCCGAAGGCGGCTGAGGTGCTCGCCGGGTTCCGGGGGAGGATGTGGAGAGATGAGGCTAGGTGGTTGAAGTTCGAGGAGATGGCCCGGAAGGCGCTTGAGCTCGCGGAGGAGCTCGGAGATAACAGGCTCCGAACCGCGGCCGAACTGATTCTGCGGGGCAAATCGAGCGGTCCTACGGTACCCGGCGCTCGTGGCGATCACGACGGCGTCTACGTCTACGACATCGGCAAGGTCCGCAATTTCCTCGTCGAACGGATGCTCAAGTACGGCGAAAGCTCGAGGAAGCAGCCTGACGAGGAGATCATTGAGGCACTGGTGACGGAGTACGGAGTGGACTTCGAGGACGTACACTACGCGATCGCCGTTCTCAGCGAAGGTAGGATCCCCGCAGGGCCGCTCCGTACCGACGCCAGGGTACTGCTGGACAACGTCGCCGGGTTTCCGGGGAAGGTGGAGCGTGACGTGCCGGCGCCTTGGATGAGGAAGTCGTACGGGGCCTGGTTCTCGGACCTACGTCGCCTCGTACCCGTGACCGAGGAGAATTTCAACGATGTGATGCGGGCTAAGGGGTACGGGATATCCCTCGAGGATGTCGAGGAGGACTCGGAGTGGTACCTCGGGAAGACCGTGGGTAAGGTCCTACTCGGAGAGGATGCGAAAGTGCCACCGGAGGCCAGGGAGATCACACAGACCGAGAACGTCAAGTTCGTGAACGCGGCGCTGAGGCCTAGACACGCGTTGAGTCGAGAGGAGGTGGAAGAGATCCGGGAGGTGCTGGGGAGTGTGGAGACCGACGTTCCAGTACCGATAGAGGGTATCGTGGTGGAAAAGGCGTTGACGGAGTTCGGGAAGCTCCCCATGCCGGAAGATATCTCCGCTGCCATCTCCCGTGGGGATTAGAGACTCCGGTGACATCACACGAGGTCCCTCAAAACGTTTCGGATATTGTGACGATTCGAGCGTCGGAGGGTTCGGATGGTGAGGAACGTCGGGCTACGTACGATCTTATATCATGAGCGAGCTAGCGACAGAACGGGTGTGACGGGCCCTCCCTGGAGCAGCGATGTCTCCGACCGAAGGGATTACGTCGCTTCCACCAGAGTGGGGCAGGCAGCACCGGCAGCCCACGTTTCGATTTCTGCTTTTTCAGCCCCTGAAACTCCCGTTCGAGTGACTCGAGCCGACGTTCGAGATCCTGTTGTCTCCGCGAGAGGTCCTCGAGACCCTGTTCCAGCCGATTGATCTCCCGCTCGAGCGATTCGACCCGACTCTGCTGTACCATCGAACCCACCAGCTCGGCGTGCAGTGTCAGTATCTCCCGGTAGACAGTGCTGAGGGCTTTCCGCTCTTCGAGGAGGGACCAACGGGCCGAGCTCGGGTCCCAGTACTCCAGAACGTTCTCGAGAAGTGCTTCGTTCCAAACCCGCTCCACGGCACGGTACAGGTCCTTTCGGATGGAATCATCGATGACACCGTTCACGGTGAGGTCCCAGAGGGCGGAGTCTAAGGCCCGCCACCGTGACATCGTGTCCAGCCACTCCCGCACGATCTTCGACTTGTCCGGGTACAGGTCGATGAGCTCCCACCAATGGTGGTAATCGGCCGCGTGTAAGATGCTGGAGTAATCGGGCTCCGGTAGTGCGACGAGCCCCAGATTGGTTCCCCCTGAGGATATCATGTTAACTACCTCGCGAGGGTCGCTGAGTTCGAACGTTACCGTGACTCCCTGGTACTCGAAGTCGAAGGATCCATTCCCGACCTCCGAAAGGAAGTTCTCGAACTCCTGCCGGACGTCGGCGTCCGCGAGTTCCCATGGATGGATGAGTACCCATGGGGCAAGGTGTACGTCGCCGGTGACGTTTATGACACCGCTATCTATGAGGTTTCTCACGGCGTTCTGGAGGAGCTCTCGAACCGTCGTCCCACGATCCTCGGCCGCTTGCACCAGGTCCGAGACGTAGCTCAAGGCGGGTATGTAGTACAGTCGGTCCCCACGGACGTTGAAATACCCCACTAGCATATGTCTGGCTATGGGATCCAGTCGGTCCCATGTTGGATCGTAATCGGGATTGATCGCCGTGATGTCGGTGCCACAGACTATCACCCGCACCCCGAGTTTATCGCAGGCGTACAGGGTGTTGGCGTCGAACACCCACGAAGGGACGGATAGGACCTGGGCGACGTTGCTCCCCACTCGGTCCCTGAGGAATTGCAGGTTGAACTCGAGCTCCCAGTACTGAAGGCTGAGGGGAAGACCCCCTAAGGCGTGGGATGTCGAGTGTAGTCCGACCAGACTGATCGTGCCCCGCTCGGCGTACTCTCGGATCAAGTCCGTGATACCCGGCGCCGTCTCCTCACAGACGTTGTAGTGGAATACTGCGACTTTGATGCCACGCTCTTCGCACCATGAGAGGAACTCCTTCAGTGCGGCGACGTGGTCCTGGGACCACGCGTCACTATCGAGGTAGGGGACTACGTGCACGTATACGGTCGCGGCGGAAGCCGAAGGTGGCAGCGGCAGGATACCAATCAACACCAACGAAAGTAGCACCGCCGGACCCCCGGTGCATATCCCGGGCTTGGAGTTAGCATATGTGGTCTAAAGTTGGGTTCTATGTAGATTTTGTGGGGTTATAGGTTCTGTGATGTTTCCCCAAACCGCACAACTCACCGTTCGAGTTTAAAAAGTATGGAGGCGTTGGGGGATCGCGGCGGCCTCTTCACGCCCTACGTGACGGGAGGCCCGGACCACGCGAGGTTTCACCCACACCTGCGTACGCACGACACCAGCGCAGGCAGCAGGAAAGCCGGTCGAAACCTCCGATCCCAGTCGTGTGCGGCCCAGTCAGTGTACTCGTAGTAAGTCGTACCCTCGATCCAGCGTACGCTCACGATCGACTCGCGGGCGGTTTCGAAGGGGATTTCGAGGACGACGGGGCCCCTGTACCGGCGGATCCGGACGCACCCACCGAGGAGTACGTGCGCGCCCTCGGGTAGGGGGCCGCCCTCCAGGAAGGTCGAGCCCTCGGTTACCGGAATTCCCTCCGGATCGGGTACCAACAGGAGTACTTCCGCGGACTTCGGGCACTGAACGTGGAGGAGCCCTCCGCTCCACCGAACTCGAACATCGTCGAGCCGTCGGAGGGATCCGAAGCGGGTACTGGTTTCCTCCATCGTCTCCCGCCAACGATCACCCTCGCGGACGAACACTGCCCCCTCATCCAGTTCGGGCGTGGTGAGGACGACCCTCGTGACGTCCCACTGGGTGCCGACGACCGTGTGCACGTCTGGGGTGAGGTACATCGAGCCACCGTCGACGAGTCCTGCGACCGGAGAGAGTACGGTCAGGAGGAATGTGAGTAGTTCGTGCAATTCGACCCTTCCCTTCACCGGATTCCAGGAGTTGGTGGATCGGGATCGTACCCACCGGGCTTTCTCACGCGCTCTCGACGGTTCACACGGGTTCCTGGCGGTCGAATTCGGAACGCGTTCGTCGACATCCATCGGCATCGGATCTCGGGAACGTCCCTCGAGACCGGTCGTAACGGCAGCTCGGAGATCGAGGATGACAACGGGTTCGACCCTCGGGACGTGCGGGTTACCGTGGGTGTAACCGGTGGGATCTACGTCTGCGATGCGAAGGACGGTCCGACAGTCCGCATGCCCTGTCCGAAAGGTTACGATCCTTGTAACATTTCCTGGAAAGAAGTCAGGGCGAGAGTCCTTTGCGGCATAGTAACAGGCCGGTCGTGGCCGCTAGCACCGCCAGGATCGGTAGCAGCGGTGGTGTTCCGGTGGAGTGCTCCCCGACGCACACGCCGGAGGTTCCCGTCCTTACCGGCCTTCCGGTAGCTCCGCCGACCGAACTCCCGGCCGATACACGCGTCGTTGGACCTCCCTTGACCGCGGCGAAGTGGGCCTCGATGGTCTCGGAGGGTGTCGACTCGGTGATTGTCGTGATTGTCGGCGTCTCTTCACCGCCGGAGGGTGATTCGATGACCTCCTGTTGGGTTTCCCGTTGAGCCTCGGACGTTTCCTGCGGGGACCCAGGGTTCACCGACTGAACCGTCGATCCTGTGGGTCCGGGTGAGAAGGTCCCCTCCGCGTGCGAGGTCAGGTACTGGGTCGTCAGGTACGCGATCAGCGGCAGTGCCAGCACGGCCGTCGGTAGTAACTTCGGCAGTAGTTCGGTCAGCGACGATCCCGACTCAGTGGGCCACAGCGCATCCCAGATCTTGAGCTGAGCGTCCCATGAGAAGTACCTTGTCCACTCGACGTTGGAGTCCAGGATCCGTACCGCTCGGCGGACAGTGGTCGGCGTTATCCTGACGTACTTGACCCACTCCGGCTCGCACACTCCCGTCGCCAGGACCTGCTCGATCTTGTCCGGCTTCACCGCGATCGCGAGCTTGGACGATAGTCCCTCCCAGGTGGGCACCACGAGGGACTCCGGGCCGTTCCATCCCGGCACGGCCGATCCGGGACTCAGGCAGTATCCGATGGTGTCGACGGGTCGCGTGACCGTCAGCGTGTCGCCCTCTACTCGGACACCGTCCTTCGGGAGCGGTACCAGCAGTGGCTGCTCCTCGTAGGTCTCGCCGCTCGATTTCGCGTCCCCCTCGGTGATCATCACTACGTACACGGCGTGCTCACCCACGACCACCGGATGTTCTTTCAGGTCCAGCGTCGCACCTTCCTCTGCCACGACGTGGACCCTGAGGTTCTCGAGCATCTCCTCGGGAGTAGCGCCGTTGGTGGTCGCTTTGCCCGTGATGGCGCTTGCCGAGTTCGCGACCATCGCAACTGCTACTATCGCCATCACGAGGACTCGCATTCCGGGTTTTCACCCCCTCCGTCGCCGTCCGGCTCGACGCCTCCATCGGGTCGAAAGAAGTCGGAGACGTGAAGGAGAAGCGTTAGCGGCGACGACGGCGTACGATCGGGATCACCGGTAAGATCGGAGCGTGACCGGTACCCTCCCGTAAGTGCGGCTTCTCCGCGCCGCCCAAGATCACGAATTTCTTGGGAAACAGCCGCCCCCGCTCGTCCACGGTCAGGTACACCTTCCTACCGTTCTGCAACGTGACCTCGAGGGTGGTCGGGGTCACACGGTTCACGGACTTGACATTGAGGGGGAGCTTCACGGTACGGACGGTCCCGTCCTCGGTAGTCACTCGGAGGGTTCCGTCCTCGAACACGTCGATCAGGAACGACCTCCCGGCCGTGGTCAGTTCTACGGTGGCTATCCGGGCTTCCATTTCGGCCGACGTCGGTCGGCCCCGCTGTAGGGCGCTTTGTGTTTCCTCCAACCGTTCCCGTTCCTCGCTTCTCCCTCCGGTCCTTCCTCCGCTCCCCTTCTCCTCCACCACGTTCTCCTCAGCTCTCCCCTGGAGCTTCTCGGGCGGGAATACCCGGTCAGACGATGATGACTCGGTAGTGGGTTGGGTCGTCGGTCTACCCTCACGCTGCTCCTGGAGCCGGTTCGCCGACCGGATCGTCTGACCCCGCTGCTCCTCGGTAGCGGATCGCGCGCCGGACTGGGTATGGAATTCGCCCTCGGTCCTACCCTCCGCGCTCGACTGCGGGGAGTGGGGTTGATACCGTGGGAGCTTGACGGTCACGTCCGTCCCGGCGGTCGCGCTGAACGACGTGCCGGTGTCCGCATCCCGACAGTGTACGGTCACGAGAACCCTGTACGTGCCCTCTCGGCCCACCTCGAACGTTACCGACCCGCTCGGATCCGCGAGTGTTTTCCTGCCTACCACGTTACCACTCTCGTCGCAGAGGAAGATTTCCACACTGTCAACCTCGGCGCGGTCGACGTTCACGCGGTACTCGACACTCAGCGTCGCGCTTTCCGGCGTGGGTCGTGCGTCCACGTCCACCCTGACACTCGGTAAGACAACTGCTACCGCATCGGTGGTTAGCTTCGACACAACGGATTCCGTCACCGAGTCTATTGAACACTGTAGTGTCATGACGGCGTAGTACGAGCCACTTCTAGTTACCGTGAACGTTACTGAACCCGTCTTAGGCGGATTATTGACGACTTTCCGATCCATGAGATTGCCGTTCTCATCGTAGAGTGCTATCTCAAGTAGCTCCGGAGTGCAAGCTGTTGTATTTATCTCGTAGTAGGCACTCAGTACCGCGTTCTTAGGCGTCTTCTTAACAAGAGATAACGCACCGTTCACACTCGCCCGCGGTATCTGAACGGTCACGCCGGTTTCGGTAGTGGTGCTGAACTGTGTACCGGTGTCGGCGTCCCGGCAACGTGCGGTTATAAGGACCTTATACGTACCGTCTTTATCCACATCGAACGTTACCGAGCCGCTCAGGTCCGAGACTTCCTTCTTCCCTACCACATAGCCATCCTCGTCGTACAGGACCACCTCGACACCGTCCACCTCAGCGTGACTGGCGTCAACGTCGTAATCCACCCTCAACGTCGCGCCTTCCGGTCCGGGTTGCACGTCCGTGCTTGCCCGTATACGAACGCTCGGCAGTACGATCTCCATCACATCGGTGCTCAGCTCCGAGGCCACGGATTCGGTCGTCAGACCGCTCGAGCACTGCAGTACTAGGACGGCGCGGTACGAGCCACTTCCCGTCACCTTGAACCTCACCGAGCCGGTCTCGGGCGGATCCTCGATCGTCTCCTGGCTCACGATCTCACCACTCTGATCGTAGAGGGTGATCACGAGCCGTTCCGGAGTGCAGGCTACCGTGTGCGTCTCGTACCGGACCTCCAGTGTGGCGCCTTCCGGAGTCTTCTCGATTAGGGATAGCGTGCCGCTGACACTCGCTCGCGGTACCGGATCGGAAGGCTCAGGTCGATCTGGAATTGGTCCCATAGTCGTCCCTGCACGTTTCCACTCAACACAACGTACACGGTGTCCGCTCGTCGGTCCTTCGGGAGGCTGATCGTGACACCGCTCGCGAGCTCGTCCAGCGTGAACGGGACCTCCGCGATCACATCCCCATTCTCGTCCTCGACGACGATCCTCCCGCCGGTGATATCGCTCAACCCGACGGAGGTGAACTCACCTCTCACCACGAGATCCGTCGGGTCGGCGCGGTCCAGCGTCACTTTCCCACGTACGACCCCGGGGGATGGACACCACCAGTTCCGGTCCAGGAACACGGCGGCTATCCCACCGTCGGAGTACTGGAACACCAGGACCCTGTGGTTATCATCCGCCGAAGTCGTGAGGAGCGAAGCCGAACCGTCGAGGTAGTCGCGTAGCAGCTCCAGTTCGGCCTTCCAGACCTCCAGGTACTGGATGATCCCCTCGCTCTCGCACATGCAGCTCAGCTGAGCCTCGTTGACGGTCCTGAGCACGACGTCACGGACCAGCGGGTCCAGCTCGGTTCTCTTCAGCCTTTGCAGCCGCGGAGCGATCGACTTCAGTACGTCCATACCTTCCCGCCATAGTTTCACGATCTCCGGGTATTTTTTCTCCAACTCCTCCACCGTGCGCAGATCACTCGCGTGCACCATGCTAGTCCAGTCTAAGTCGCTGATCGTGACATCGGGATGCCCGTAGGCGTCCGGGTTTTCCGCGATTTCACGCACTAGCTCGAGGCACTCGGAAGGTCTTTCCAGCTCGAAATGCACTGGGATTACGCCGTACAAGGTGAAGTCGAGGCTCCCGCTCTTAACCCATCTGATGAACTCCTCGATCAGATCGAGGCCGGTCCTGCCCGTGCTTCCCATCTCCTCGACCAGCTGCCACGGGTGGATCAGTACCCACAGTACGAGGTCCGCTTTTCCGTCGTTGTTCCCTTTGATCGCGCCCACGTTGAGCAACGTCTCAACGGCCCGTCGGAACGCCCCCTTAAGGCTCTCGAGGCCGTAGGGGCCTATGTCCTGCTCAACGTCGTCCACGAGCTCTCCGAAATCGATCACCGGGCAGACGTACACCACGTCTCCATCGATGTCCAACTTCTTGACGATGAGCACGTCCGCGAGGTAGTCCATATCTTCGCCCTGCCACGAGACTACTTTCTCCGGGTTGAACTCCCAAGTCCGGTACCCGGAAACGATCCACTTGATCCCGAGTTCGCGGCAGACGTGCACGAAGTTCTCGTCGATGACCCACTCGATGGACGGTGAGACCACGTCCTTACGGAGGCCCGGCTCTAGGTTCTGTTCTTTGAAGAACTCCCACGAGTACTCGATCTGCAATCGCTCGATCTCTGGTGGGAGTCCGGCAATAGAGTGAGCGGTACCGTGGGATCCGACGAATTCGACGGATTTGCCCAGGTGTTCCCGGATTACGGCCGTGATCCCGGGCGCTTCGAACTCACATTCCGGATAGTGAAACACCGCCACCTTCACGCCGTTCTCCTCACACCAAGTCAGGAAATCCTCGTAAGCCTTGACTTGATCCTCACTGTACGCGTCGCTATCGTTGTACACCGTAATATGAACTGTAATTGACTGAGGTAAGGTCATTGTTAACAAAGCTGCATGAGTTGGAGCTGCTAATGTTAACAGGAGAGCCACAAGAACGACAATGGAAGATCGCGTCATCGTCTCGGTTCCCCTAAGTTGGTGTTTGGTAACAATATCACGATGTCGCGTTGTATGTCGTTGTCCATGACCTCAAATGCTCGTAGTTGGTAATAAACTTTCCCCAAAGTACCCGCGCCACTGTGCTGGAAGTAGATCTGCAACGGTCGCGTGCCACGACGCGTACGACGGTCTCTCGGGGGCGTCGGTCTCGGTATCTTCACATCCTTCGTGCATCCACATCCCGACAGACGTGTAATTTAAGTGTTGGTAGAGCCTCGCAGTGTAGGAACGTGGTTTATGGGATGAGACTCTTCGAGGGGCCTCTGGAGGGTCTCCGGATGATTTCCCCGTAAGTCGTAGCAAGTTCACGACCTGAGTCCGAAGAAGGCACTCAGGGAGTAGGTGAGGAGATCGACGAGCAGACCGGCGGTCGTCGTCCACTTGTATGGGCTCCCGTTCACCAGCGCGTGGTAAAGGACGGCCGGGATCGTCGGGGCGGACGCGGTCACGGTGTGGAACGTGAGGCGCCACATGAGGTCGTGGAGGGCCTCCGGCCGGAGTTCATCCCAACCGATGGCCTCGATCAGTCCGTACAGGGCGCCCGCCATCCACGGGGGTAGTCCGGCCATCTCCGCGGTCAGACGCTTGGTGGCCTCCCTCGAGGACTGGAGCTTGGACGACGTCTCTCACGGCTTCTTCGAATCCTGACGGTAGGAACGCGCGGAGTCGGGAGAGCGAGAGGACCACGCTCCGGAGTGCGTCCACGACGTCGTAAGCGAGTACCGTCAGCCCGTACAGGAACAGCCCGTAGATGACTCGAAACAGGCACCCGGGAAGTGTCTTGGCGGCCCCGCATCTCGGCAGATATCGGGACCCACGAGCCATACTAACCCTAACGAGGTTCCTGCGATCGTTCCGGCCGCGAGAAGGTAACCTCCCAACAACAGTTCCGGATGCAAGACGACTCGCATGGGTACCGCCGCGACGATCCCGGAGCGCTCGAGGATATGGCGTACGGCCGGATCCGAGGCGCGCTTCACGAGGTTCCAGTAATCCCAAGACGTCGCCCAATAGTCACCCGACAGTACCTTACCGACGAGTTTCAGGGAGGTGATCACCGCCGGGTCGGCACCCAGTTCCTCGAGGAGCGGCGGTAGCCGTGGGAGGGAATCACCCACGATCGTGAATGTGAGTTCGCCGCTGTTCAGATCGTACGCGCAGACGATTCCGTGATCGTCATCCGTCGGTGACCCGCCTACGGGTCCGGCCAGTCGGCAGGTGCCCGCTCGCAGATCGCAAAGCAGGAGATAACGCTCGACGGGAGCCCGGCTCTTCCCCTGGGAGACCTCGACCGTCCGCGCCTCGGTGACCTCCAGCGTGAGCCCGAGTACACCGTCACGGAGTTCCGCGCTCGTGCATCGGACGCTGTAAGCCGCCCGGATGAACGGTGCGAGGACGCGGTCCACGGGTAACGTTCGGGGTTCGTACACGGTGATCTCGGAGTACCCGACGTCGAACTCGACCCCGTTACGAAGGACCCTCATCGCGTACCGTTCCACGATCGGGGCGTCTCCCATGGTCAGTCGGAAGCTCCCTAGTAGGTAGATCCGACCGCGGTACGTCACCGCGATAGGGAAACCCACGTAGTGCCGGTTCCCGACTCGGTACGCGGCCATATCCGGGCTGCCGAGCTCCAGCAGGCACGAGTCGGCGGGAACCTCCACCGTGGATCCGTCCGGCAGGGAAACCGCGATCCGCCCGCCCGTCACCGAGACGACGACGTGTTCACGGTACTCGATCAGGACTGCCCGGTGGGTACACGAACACACCGCTCACAGATGCCACCTCACCCGGGGCGAACGCCGCGTTCAGTTCTCGGACCGCTCCCTCCGTGGCCCGTAGGTCGTGAACCCGGCTTATCAGCTTCCCAACGAGCTCAGGTTCCTCCGAGAATTCCACGATCGCCCCGCTCGCCGGTCCGATCATGATCAAGAGCGCGAGGACGATGGGGATCGGCGGCACATCGTCAGCCCCTCGGTGGTCACCAGCGTGCGACGATAAGGGTGTTGACAGACGGGTTCCTGTGAGTTAACCGCGTGGATGGTGGTACGGCCTCGGCCCGGGTCTGCGACGGGTAAGGCTCTCCGGCGCGTCTTCCTGCTCGTATAATATCATAATATGAATACAGAGAGCATAGAAAATGAGGGTATGAAGTCGGAGCCGGCCCGAGACTCAGGGTTTGAGCGACGAGATCCTGATCTCATCCCCTCCCGGTATCTGCATAGCAGTCTCGAGATACCAATCCACGAGCTCGGCCGCAATGTCCACGTCTTCGGGCTCGACATCGTCGGAGAGACGCATGCGAGCGTGAGCCTTCGCGAGTCTTTCTACGGACTCGAGCTGTCTCCTAGTCACGGGGAGCGTCGGGAGACCCATCCCGAGGCGCTCCTCGACTTCCTCGCGTCGGGTCTCGTACCAGTGCTCTAAGCGCTTCCTCGCTTCCTCTGTGAGCTCGGGCTTCGGATGCTCGCGGATCGCGTAGAGGAGATACCTCCGGAGCAGCGTGTAGCTCGGTACTTCGGTGTCTTGCTCCTCCGGCTCCCCGGGTCGTGGATCGACCCCGAGGAAGGCGATGAGGTCGAAGTGGGAGAGGAAGTCCTGGTCCAGGTCGATCCGGGCGATCGGAGGATCACTCGGCCACTGCTCACCAGGGTTGATGGCGGCTAGGACGGCGCATCGGGCGTTCAGCGCGATCCCGTCGACGGTTACCGTACCCTTGTCCATGGCCTCCATGAGGGCCCACCGATGGGGCTCCGGGGCCCCTTCGAGGTGGTCCACCGCTAGGATACCGCCGTCCGCGAGCACGGCCGCACCGGCTCTAAGGGCCCAACCCCTGTCCTCCTTCAGGACCGCGGTCAGGTCCGTGAGCTCCGTGCGTCGGAGGTCTACGTACACACCCCGGGGTGCGAGGTGATCCAGAACGTGGTGTAGGATCTCGGAGCACACGACCGGGTAACCCGCGAGCAGTACGTGCAGACGCTCGCTGTTCTTTCCGACGCATGAGAAGAGCTGGAGGGCGAGCATCTTACCGACTTCCTCGGCCCCTGGAAGCGGGGCGATCGCACGGGCGAACGTCGTTAGCGGGTCTTTATCCGCGAGCTCGCGGAACTCCTCCAGCTCCGCGGGGTCGGGGTGTACCTCCGGGATGGGGTCCTTCTTGTGAACTTCCAGCGCGTCCAACGTCGCCGATCGAACTATCCCGAGGATCTCGACCCGGAGTCCGGGTCCGAGGCGGTGGCCGTGGAGCCGCACGGCCACCAGCTCCGAGCCCGTGTCGACGATCGCATGTTCCAACCTCTCGGCACCTCGGACCTCGCGGACTACCCCCTCGATCGAGATGAGGGCTCCGTCCATGGGCCGTATTCTCTCTACCCTCCGGAACCGATGGGGGAGACCTCGGAACCTCACGCGTGGTTCGACATCCGGGGCCACCGTTCTGACGAGCTCGCGGAGCGCCGGTTCGACCAGCCTGGCATGGGTCGCAATCCAGGATGCTAGATCGGAGTCCAGCTCGCGGAGGTCTAACACTACCGGCTTACCGGAGGTGACGCGCCTCAGCGAGCGCTGGAACGACTCGGTTCGAACTATTTCGATTAGAACCCGGGTAGGGAGGCCGAACCTACTCGCGACTTCCCCAATCCTAGCGTCCGGATCATAGGTCGTGGCTCGGGGTGTGGTGCCCAATCGGAACACACCCTCAGAACGTCCTCGGGATTGCGCCCACGTATCCGACACACGTTAGCCGTATACGCTTTCCGATCCCCGGTATTCCCATTCTCACAGCTAACAGCACGTTCAGTGTAACTCACCGGAATCACCTGTGATCCGGTTCCATCGTGGGCCGTTATGAGTTTCTCGTCCGTTAACATCCGCCGGTGTCCATCGTACGTTGTCGAACGATTTCGGACCGTCACATTGTTTTCATTCGGTGAGCTCAGACATCGTTCCGGACGCGAACCTTGAAGGGCTCCGAAACTCAGGCTTTGACCTCACGGGCGGTGGTCGGCCCCCGGTCGGTTCGACCCGTTCACCGCTAACGTGACGTTCCCGTACTCCTGTGACCACTGTTCGGGATGAGGGGTGAAACCACACACGGGCCCGAGACAGTCAGATGATGAGTCCACGCTACTACAGGGTCGCTACCGGGAGAACACGTCGGTCAACGGTAGCGTCGGTGGGCGTCGTGCCCTGGGTTGATGGCCGCCGTTACGCGCGGTTCCGGCACGCTTCACGGATCGTTCCGGACGACTCCGACGGGACACGTCGGCTCCAGGGTGTTCACTGAGGGACGTTCGGATGGTTTCTGGGGGGAAATCAACCCTGAACATGACACGGAAACGGCCCGATCAGTGCCTTTACTGTTTAGAAATTCGGAGATGGTGTGCCCAAGGCTCCACGGTGGATTCTACCCGCTGTAAATCCGAGTAACAACTTCTCCACACTCTCCACACGGGACGTCGCTAGGGCCGGACGGGTGCGTCAGCATGGGGCTAGGCTCGTCATCGGTCCGCGCCCACCGCTGTCATCACCCGTCGTATTCCCTGAAGTAAGACATGAGGTAGATCGCCCTTAAAAAGGGAGTCGGGATGTGCTATATTTCCGGAGCGTCCACACCGCCCGTGCGATCGTGCGTATGTGAAGCGCCGGTTCATCGGCGGTACGGCGGTCGATAATGACGACGCGCGGTGAACCCCCGGGTTTTTCATTAAGTTAACACCCGGGCTCCGTACGCCGCCCGGGAGGAGCGCGTTCCGGTACGGTACGGCGGTGGTCTCTACGGAGAATCGGTAAGGCGATGGTGGCCGCGTGTTGCTCCGTGGGGGATGGCGGTTCTTGAGGTTGAACGCGTTCGTAGTGTACGCACGTCCGAAGGGACCTTCACTCACCGTGGACTCCGGCGTGCTGGAGAGACTAGGGGCGGGATGTCGAGAAGTCGAGGTCGGCAGTCGTCTGGATCTACCGCTGAAACTCGTCGAGGACGGACTCGTGGAACCCGGACGGGTTACCATCTACGTACCGACCACTTGGGGATCGAGAGCCCCCGCTCGGGCTCTGAGTGTGGTGAAACGTATGGAGACTGTCGGGTACGAGGTGCACGTGCTGGTGGGCACCGAAGGGGGCTCGGGAAGGCTTCCCGAAGGATTCCCGGGGGAAGTTCGGGTCGAGAACGTTAAGCGAGATCTTTCGGGTATTCTGAAGCTCTCTGACGATATTTTCGGACTCTTCTGGTCGGAAGGTTCGCTCCTCCTGGATCTCGGGTGGGCTCGCGATCCGGGGCCACGATCCGACCTCGCGATACTCACCGTTTCCACGCTGGTGGCGCTGAAGGTCGTCGAAAACACCTCCGGGGAGAGGCCGCTCGAGCGAACGGTGATGATGATGGAGGTCGATCGTAGGCTCGTGGACGCCTCGGAGCTCTTACACGCGCTCATGGTGGCGCTGGACCTCGCGTACTTCCCGATCGCTCCGGATCTGGGTCGCACGGTTCGAGAAGGTATCGAGGAGCTCCTGGAAGGACTCGAAGGATCGGAACGTGAGGAGCTGAGGAAAGCCGCGGACGCCTTCGAGAGGCTCTCCGGGAGCGTTCTCGATGCGTTCGAGCTCGGAAGGGTCGAGATACCGGATCGTCCGGGCATCCTCCGGGAGTTGCTGGAGTACCGGCTGCGGGGTCTCTCCCCGGCGATGATCGATGGAGAGTTCCCCAGGAGGGCTAAGAGGATGTTGAAGAAGGTCAGGAGAAGGCTCAAGCGGGGGGACGGGCGCCCGGACGACACCTCCTCCGAGCGTCCGAAGCGCCCGAAGATCTGACGGGGATCCGCGATCGACCGTCCGAGGTACGTCGTCGTTCTCGGCCCGGCGGTCACCGGGGATCACGCCGCTCTTCCGGCGAGTCACGGGCCATGCTAGTTCTTCCCGCGTGGGACGATATGTTAAGCCATCGTATCGGGAACAAACTCTTTAGGGAAAGTTAATCTCGGCAGCGGATCGCCGGTCACTATCGAAGGGTACCGTCACCGACCGCCGGGGGTGGCGCGGGTGAAGGTCACCGTGTACGGGTGCGGGGACGAGAACATGATGGTGAAGCTGATCGAACCACTTGGAGGTGCACTACGAACTACCCCTGGGTGGGGCACACCTGGCGTATCGGGCGGCGGAGGCCGGACATGACGTAGTCCTGTGCGACCCCTCGTTCGACATCTCCGAGGAGTCGATGGAGCGGTTGGAGTCGGCCGGTGTGGAACTCGTGACGGACGATACCGCAGGTGTGGAGCACGGTGAGATCCAGATACTGTTCACGCCGTTCGGTCATACGGTGAAGATCGCCCGAGAGTTGCTCGACGACGTCCGTGAGGGGGCCGTTCTCTGCACGACGTGCACGTGCCCACCGATCGCCCTGTACCACGGCCTGGAGGGGGAGCTTCGCACGAAAAGGGAGGACGTCGGTGTCTCCTCCTTCCACCCGGCCGGGATCCCGGGGGCGGAGACACAGGACCTGATCCTGGTGGCGGACGCGCGGTCCGAGGAGTCGGGGATCGAGCTGGCGTCGGAGGAACAGGTCGAGCGGTGCGTAAACCTCGCGGAGGACATGGGGTACGACGTTTACGTCCTGGATCCCGAGCTTATCTCATCCATCGGTGACATGTCCGTCGTCCTTACCGTGCGTATAGTCCAGGCGATCTGTAACTACTTCTCGGTAGCGAGGATCTGCGGTGCACCCATCGAGATGATCGAGGAACAGGTGGAAGAGGTGCTGTCGACCATGGCGTACCTAGTCGGGAGGTACGGGCTGGACGCGTTCGATCGGATGGATGGGAAGCTGCTGCTGAGGTCGCTGCGGAACATGGCGCTCACGGAGGACGTCGAGCGGGTCGTGGACTTCTTCGAGCGGTGCTACGTGGACTTGCTGAGCGGTGACCGGGAGAGCATGCGAGAACTGAGCTCCATGATGGTGCCTCCGGACAAGCTGGTGGACCGCGTCCGGGAGATCGTGGGAGAGGCGCCGGTCCAGTACGCCCGGCGGAGGTTCTTCGAGGAGCGGCGATGGGGCTCGTGAACCGCCCTTTCCTCGGGTCGCCATCCACGATCCGGTGCCGGTCGCCCTTTCGGGGGATCCGAACGGTGAGGGAAAAACGGTCGTGGGTTAGGAAACGCATCAATATGGTTTTAATCATCCCGAATGGTGTTTCCTTTCTTTAATCCTAGTATCTTCATCGCGGTCTCCGGACGGTCCGTAGGTCGTGGGTTGGACCCGACGAGACCGCCGCACGATCCGACTACGCGCATCTCGGGCCCCGACCCCACCTCCATCGAAGCCGGAGCGGAGTAGGAAGGGGGTCCGCCCGGGCGTCGAGGGCGGACTAAGGCCCCTGAACCCGCCGCAGCGCTTCTTCCTCCAACCGTCGGATGTTGCGCTCAGCCCTCCGTACGCCCAGATAATGGCAGTAGACTCCGGCTCCCCAACCGAGCACCGGCCAGATCACCCAGATGACCCGCGGTGTCAGGGTCAGGTTCATCACCACCATGGCCACGCAGCCGATCAAGTAGATAGTCAAGTGCGCGCGGAACCCTTTGAGTGCCTCTTCGTAGTACAGCTCACGGAACGTCTCGCGGTACTCGTCGAGCTCGGATGTTTCGGAGGACACCGTAGCCCCCCGAAACCGCCGCGTCGATCCTGATAAGGCCCCCGGCTCTGGGCCGACCGAACACGACTTACGGTACTCAAAAGCCTCTCCTTTTCAAGCCGGAGGACGGTGCGGAGGGACACCCACCGAGCGGGTCGAAGACGTGTGGAGTCCGGGCCGATCCCGAGGACGTGATCCGAACCGGTCGTCCCGGACCCTCGTCCTTCATGTTATCTCCGTCAAGTTACGTTACGGACCGCCCGGAACTCGGGATTGGCACCCCCGACGGCCCGCCGGGATCGACCGGGCGCGTCCCCGTAACTTTTTCGTGCTCTAAAGTCGTGGTCGGCCGTACCGGTTACTACGGGGGTTACGGCACCGAGTTGAGGATGATCGCGATCTACGACTTAGGGTGGTTCTCCCGGGCCCTGCTCGCGGATGCGACGGTCGCGGTGATCGGCCTGACGATCGTCGCGACACTCATCGCTTACCTCGGGCTAGGTGGACCGCTCCGACCGTCGCTCGCCGTCGGGGCGGCCGCCGGGGCCCTTGGGCTCGTGATCTACTGGTACGGCACGCTCCTGGCCTCTTCATGCCGGATACGCGGCGTCGGCCGCACGGACTGGGGCGTGGTCGTGGGAGTGAAGTGCCGGACATCGTCCGTGGCCGTGGTCGGGATCTTGGGAGAGGGTGAAATCGGTGTCGAGAGGGGCCGGATCGTGAAGCGTGAGACCCAGTACGGTCTCTGCCTGTACAAGCTCGTGTTGCCCCGCGGTGAGGGCCTCCTCTGGGTGTACGGTCAACCCGAGGGGCTGGTGGTGGCCACCGTCGGGAACGGGGTCGCGGTGTTCTCCGACGACCTTCCCCGGGTCCTCTACTTGGGTGTGATCGCCACCGGTAGCCTGCTGGAGTGGTTCCTGGACGTCGTCATGCCGTTCTCGACCCTGGCCGACCTCGCGATGGAACCGGCCTGGAGGATCGTGAGGGAGTCGAGCTCGATCAGCTGCGCCCCGTCGTGGGACAGGCTCGCGCGGGAGGTCGCGGTGGATCCGGGGATGACGGCCCGCGCCCTCGAGGGTAGGGTCGCACTGGTCCACCGCGACGTCGCGCTGTTCTTCCTCTCGGTGCTCATCGTCGTACTGGGAGTACCCGTGGCGCTGTCGGTGTTGTCGGGATACGGCCCGGTCCTATACGAGCTGATCGAGCCGTTGGTGGCCGTCCTGCAAGGCGTCTGCGGGGGAACGTTCCCCGTCCTGATCTGCACGCTCCTCGCCGCGCTGCTCGTGGGTTACGCGGTCCTCCTACTGACGTCCCCGCTGCTCCTGACGTACGTCGGGTTCGTGACCCGGCTGACCGCGGACCGTCACGCGTGATCTTCAGGCCACCAGGAGCTTCAGCAGCCTCCCCATGGTACTGCCGGGCCTCTTGAGGAGCGCCGTCGGGGGGACGGCGGCCTTCCCCAGTCGATCGTGGTCGGGCGAGGTGATGTACACCTCCTCCACGTCGGTGCGTGAGAACAACTCTGTCAGCCTGTTCCGCTCGCGCTCCGGGTCTATCCCGTACTCGAACACGTACACCCAGTCCCCGAGCCTCTCCAGCGCTCTCAGCTTCGCCTCGAAGACGTTCCCGGGCGTGGGCCTCCCCTCCTCGTCCGCGACCACGTTCTCGACGACCACCCCGAACCCGTAGCGGTCCTTGAGCTCGGCGAGCCTCCGGTCGAAGACGGCGTCCCGGCGTTCACGTAGACTCTCAGGCCGAGGTCTCGCGCCGTCCGGAGGAGCTCCTCCAGCGCCCGGTAGGACCGACCCTTCAGCTCGTCGACGTCCCCGCCGGTTTCACGGTGGAACCACTCGACGTACCAGTCCCGCGACCAGGGATCCACGACGTCGATGAACACGCCCTCGTAGCCGAGGTCCCGTAACTCCTTGAGCTTAGCGCGGAGGGCGTCGAGCCAGGCGCGCTCCCAGAACCGGACGGCGTGGTCACCTGGCCACTCCGGATCGGGGCGTCCCAGGAGCCTTTTGCTCCGCGTCAGACGGTACAGGTCCCTCTGGTGCTCGCCGACCGTGGCGAGCGATAGGTACGCGACGGGCTTTACGCCGTGCTCACGCAGGGTCCGGAGCTCGTCCTCGGTCCAGGGCCGGTCACCGGGACCGCAGTAGGGATCGACGACGAGCGTGCGCGGACGCTTCTCGAGGATCACCCGAAGGTTGACGTCCTGCCAGTACGTCGCGAGCGGCACGCCGTGATCGATCACTGTAAAGGCCAAGAAGATCGTCAGGAGCGGCTTCAGCGAGGTGCATTCCCCCGGCGGTTCCGTGTGGACGGGTTCGAAGCTGTGTGCGGGTCCGACGGACACCCGTTAGTACCCGGTCACACGGCATGCCCTCGGGCGGACGCCGCCACGTTTTCATCCACATTAACTTAACCCCGGCCCGGGAATCCGGTGGGCGCGGGAGGGGCCGATACGAAGAGCCTCCGATCACGGAGGAGGAGTTGAAGGACGTTGAGGAGTAGTTGGAATGGGCCCGCAGGCTGGTCCGAGTCGTTGAACTGGTAGTGGAGCGGGAGGGCTAGCTCAGCTCTTCGACGACCTTGAGCACCTTCTCCGCGTCCCTGACGTTGCTCTCGGCGATCCCGCGGTGGGCCTCGATCTCCCCGAGGCGGACGTCCTCCCGGCGTGCGACGCGAAGTATGCACTCCCTGAGCTCCTCGGGTACGTCCGACGCCTTCTCTATCCCCTTCAGGATCTTCACGACGTCCGCGTGCGGTCCACCCGTTAGCCTGCCCTTGAGGTAAGCCAGGTAGATCAAGGCCTGGCGGACGGATTCGGCCGATAGGAGCAGCTTGAGCCGCGCGCCGTCCAGCCTATCGGCCAGATCCAAGGCCTCCTTGGCCAGTCTCAGGACCCGAATGGCGCGGGTCATCGAGACTCCCGTGAACCTCGTTAACCTCGACGTTACCGTCCTTGACGATCGCGTACACGTCCATACACGGTCTGCGTAGGGACTCGAACTCGGGGTCGCCGGGGAGACGTTCACCGGGTCCTCCCAGGAGAGGCCGCCCCTCTCCAGGGTCTCCTCGACGAGTTCCTCCACCCTGCGGCTCGGTACCTCGTCGCTCACTACGACGGCAGGCCCAGCGCCGGCAAAGCTATCTTACCGATGCAGAGGTTGATGGTTTCGCTGAATCACTTTCAAAATCTGGACGGAAGGAAGTAATGCCCGAACGGATCGACTCGCTCCCACTAGGAAGCCTCCTTCCAGTCGTTATCCCATATCCCAGTCCTCAGACTCTCCTCCAACCTTGCCGCACGGATCCGTCCAGCTAGGTCGCATTCCACGAAATCTTCAGCCCACTCCAACATTTCCTGGATCTGGCTAATGATTCGATCAAGTTGCACCCGCTGCAGCCCGTACCGGTTGACGTCAACCAGGAACGCCATCCGTATCTCGTCATCCCCGTCGCGCACGTAGTTGGCCGTTTGGACCCTGCGCTTGTCCACTATCTCATGCCGTCTTGAGAGTATGCACACCAGGTGCTCGCCCACCTTATCCGCTGGTACTCCAGCAAAGTCGCCGATAATCACTGGGTGGCGCTTCAGCCGGCCCATGAACGACTGTAGCTGCTTCTTAGCGTTAAACAGCAGCCTCCTCACTGGTTCCACCTCCGACCTGTAGTCCGGCAGCACCGTGACGTGCAGCGCGTACGGAACTTCCTCACCCAGCCGAATCGCCGTGGCCGCACCGATCGCTCCACCCAGTCCCCAGACCAGCACCGGCACCCGATCGGCTCGGTACTCCAGCTTCACCACTTCGACAAACTTCTCAGACAGCTGCTTCAGCGCCTCGCTTTTCTCTGCATCCTTCATCGCCGTCTCGTAGTCACGGTGGGCACCGCTAGGACTTCCGTAGGCCACCTCGACTCGGCTGGTTTGAAGGCCCAGCTTCTTTGCTAGCTCCTCACCGCTCTGGATGCCGTCGGGCGTGTCGACCAACACTACGCTGGAAGCTTCAAACGCTGAAGCCACGTACGGGGCCACCCGACACCCGAACGTCCCAGCACCGACCACGATCAACCTTCGCCGCTCCCCAGATAACTCCCCAAGGTGGAGAACGCGCGTCGTTACTCGCCGTCGTCAACGTGTACGATTAAGCGTGAATAAACTTTGGTCAGTTTACTAGCGCCGGCATACCAGCTCTGGTTAATGTAGGTAACGTACTTAGGGTTGACATCGACGAGTTCCGAACCCATCCAACACAGTATATGCTGTCAGTATGAGTTCGCTCTAACCTCAAATGATCGTATTGCCATCGTTCGACAATAGCACTGAACTGTATATGAATAGTACTACATCGATGTAGGTGTTAATCAACATTGTTCATCGGAGTACTCCTCGCACCGACCGTGAACTTGCTTCTGCTCATAAGTTTGGTTAAGCTACTTCATGTCAAGTGCTCGCTTCAAGGAGCGGAGCTGATCGCCCGGATAGCTCCGATGATGACGCTGGGGGTAGTCCCCGCGGTCACCGTCGAGGCGCGTAGTCTGCTCACCAGGATACCACCGACGGCGACCGTAGAAAGGATCCTGACCGTCCTCAACGTGCCAGCTGTGTTCGTGTACGCCTTCTCCTTCTTCATCCTTGTCCACTGCTACCTATCGTGAAACCGCGCTGCGGCGGTCCTTGACCGGTTCGATCGGTCGGGCCGTGGGATACTACCCTGTTCCGGTACGGTCCCCTCACAGCGTTCGGCGTGCCGAGGGTACGAGGACCGTGCGGGATCATCGAGGGCGTCGGAGCAGCGGGAGGACGCTCGCCAGTGGGATCGCACCGGAGATGTAGAACACGGCGCTGAGCGAGACGTCCGCCAGCAGCCCGGGCAGGGACCCGGTGAGCCTCCCGAGGGACATGATCGAGCCCCACCATCCCATCCCGAGGCCGCGTCTCTCCCCGGAGACCTCCGCCACCAGCTTGAGCGATGACGGTTGGGCCAGCGAGTACCCGACCCCTCCCACGCACAGCAGGACCACGGCGACGGGTACGCTCTCCACGAAGGGCAGCACCAGCACGCCCAGGGCGGCGAGCACGCACCCCAGCGCGGCCAGGACGGTCGGGCTGTACCGGTCGGCCAGCCACCCGCACGGCGCCTGCAGGGTCACCGCCACGGCGTTGCGGATCGCGAGTACCAGTCCGATCTGTGCCGGGTCCGCGCCGAGCTTCTTCAGCAGCAGCGGGACGAACGACTCGATCGTTGGTTGCACGGCCGCGGTGGCGAACGCGGGGAGCGAGGCCCGGAAGAGCTCCCGGTCGACCTCTAGCGATCTCTTCAACACCTCGAGGGGTGAGACCTTCTCCCGGGACGTCCGGACGTCCGGGAGCGATCCCGCCAGCGGTACGGCGAGCAGTGCCGGTAACGCGAGGACGGCGAAGGCCCAGGGTCCGACGCTCCGGTAGAGGTAGCCCCCCAGGGGCGGAGCCAGGACCATCGGAAGCTGGGTGACCGCGTTGAAGACGCCCAGGGAGCGACCGCTGTCCGCGACGGTGGACAGGAGCGGCGGCCAGAGCGCGCCCATACCGAGACCCAGGGAAACTCGGCTGGCCAGCAGCGTCCCGGGGTGCGGGACGAGAACCAGCAGGTCGGACAGCGCGTACCCTAGGGCCCCGAGCGGCGCGAGCCTCCTGGGACCGTACGCGTCCGTCAGGGCCCCTCCGACGGGCCTGGCTAGGAGCTGCGTCACGTTGTGTACGAGGTTCATGACGCCGACGAACGAGCGGGGGTAGCCCGCGTCCACCACGTAGAGCGGGAGGATCGGCAGGACTGATGTCAGGGACACCGCGCACGCGATGCCCACGACGTGTGCGATCAACGGCCTCACCCGTGTTACGCGGTGGATCCCGGACGCCGCGGATGGTCTCCGGTCGTGCGGGACTCCCGGTTGAATATTTTTGTTGAATACTTTTAATTCAGTTCACACGATGGTCACCGGACGAGGGATGATCGCGGTCGGACGGTAGACGGTTCGGGGACACCGATCACCCGGAGCTCCGGGTGGTCGAGGTGATCACCGTAGAGGCCGCTCACGGCTGCGGTCATCGGACG
This sequence comes from Methanopyrus kandleri AV19, assembly GCF_000007185.1. Lineage (GTDB taxonomy): Archaea > JAADCQ01 > Methanopyri > Methanopyrales > Methanopyraceae > Methanopyrus > Methanopyrus kandleri. The sequence continues at coordinate 1,103,915 of NC_003551.1, forward strand.
GTGTACCACCGGTGTGCGGATGGTTCAACGGGGACCCTTCGAGGGTCACCGGTGGCCTCGTCGTGGCCCTCAGACGCCGCCCGTGGGCCGGTCCGTCGGCGATGGAATCGAAACTGTAATGCCTCCATTTCTCGGCAGAAAACACGGGAGCGGGTTTTCGGTAAGTAAATATCGATCCCTGGCCTTCTAGACCTTGATAATGTCAGAAACTTTTAAGTATCATGAACTCGCTACACACCTGTGGCAACCTCGGGAGCTAGGTGAGGCCGACTCACTCGCCCGTGGCATAATCGTTATAATTATCGTAACGTTTCTGCCAGGACTCGGTGGAAGCGACGGCCGATGGGGTCCGCGGGGTCGGCAATGGACGGTCCGATCATCGGGATCTCACCGCTCACCCGTCTCCTCATCCCGTGCGCGCCTGTGGGCGCCTCACGGGAACCTTCCACACCGGTTCCGGTCGACCCTCGGTTTCCGGCGGCAGCACCGTCCTCCGGTACTTCGCACGTTCTCCCCGTCAATCCTAGGCCCGGTGAAGGCTCGGTGGCTCCGGCGTCTCGAAACGCACAACTGCCTTGTCGTCACTCCAACCGATTCGGGGGAGACCTTTGAGGCTTCCGGCGATCGCGGCCGGACTGCTGATACTCTTCGCCCAGCCGGCGAGCTGCCTGAAGGTGGCGGTGTTCGCCGCCGATGACGTGGAACCCACGTGCCTCAAGGCCATCGAGAAGGTACTCCGGGACGCGGGCGTACCATTCGACGAGGTCAAAGGGAAGGACATCGTCGACGGGACAATCGTCGAGAGGTACGACGTCCTGATCCTGCCCGGTGGCGCGTACTCCGAGCGCGTCGTGCATCATCCCAGGTTCATCGAGGGGCTGAAGGAGTTCGCGAGGGCGGGCGGCAAGATCGTGGGGATCTGCGCGGGTGCGATCACGCTGGTCAAGGGTGGGCTGGTCAGGGCGAAGGTGGAGGGAGCGGGTCTCGGCGTGGGTAAGGTGACGCTGGAGCTCGAGCGCGATCCCCTCACGGAGGGGCTGCCCGACCGCCTCGAGGTCACGTACATCAACGGGCCCGTGATGCGCTCCCAAGGGGCTAAGGTGGTGGCCCGGTACGCGGGAGGTATCGTGAGTCGCGGGGACGCGATCCTCGTGGACCGCTACGGTAAGGGCGAGGTGATCGCGATCGGACCGCACCCGTGTCACGACGAGAGGGGGAACGTGAACACCCAGGGCGCCAAGCTGCTGCTCAACGCCCTGGGCGTGAAGAAGCGGGTCAAATCCGGGAAGGTCGAGGGTGAGGGTTGGTTCCCGACACCGGTTCCGGTAGCGGCGGTGATCCTGGGACTGGTGGCGGCGCTCGGGGTCCGCGGGCTGATTTCCCGACGTGGTACCGGGGTGAAGTAAAAGCACCAGAACCGTGAGCTTCCGGTCCGGGGCCCGGGTCGTCCCGGCGGGTCGGGAGAGCGGGGCGGACCCCCGCCCGATGACGGCCCGTCGTTTCCGCCCGGGCACACCCGTTCTCCTCCCCGTGATCCGGTTCTTCGGGCGCGTGATCGTCACTCCGTTCTGTTTCACGGTAGGGAGGGAACCCGTCCCGTGTCGTGTAGTGGTGTCCTACGGTCGCGGGGCCGGTCCGGTGGATTTCCGTGAGCTTAAGGTTGAGTCCGTTAACTTCCCGATGTGTCCGGTGTCACTCCCGTTGGCGGTGGGCTTCGGTGTGCGAGTTCTCGGGGAGCGATCGGTGTACCGCCGATCGGGGCGCCATTCCTAAGTCTCAGTAAGGTTCCCTACGGGCTCCGGCACCGTCGGTGGCTCCAGTGGGGTTATGTGGGTTCGAAAGTCATCCCATTAGCCGCTGTTTTGAATTTGTTTTGAAACCTTTACTTTCAGTTGTATGCAGTCGTGAAATTTCAGCTAATGATACTTTCCTAAGCCCGTGCTGAACCCCCGGGCGATTAGCTTATTTATCGAAACGATGAACGGTCAGGCGGGGTAGACGTGAGCACGGAGATCCAGGAGGTCTGCTGCAGACTGGAAGGGTACCGTCGGAAGCTGGAGCGAGTCATACGACTCCTCGAGGGGGATCCGGACGGTAAGATCGCCGCGACGCGATCGCCCTGCTCGTGGCGGTCGTGGAGGAGCTCAAAAGGGCGCGTGCGTTGGTCGAGAGGAATCTCGAGAGCTGTGAGGACCCGAGTTCCCTCGAAACCGCTTACACCGTGGTCGCCGGCATGCAGGTGTGCGCGGTGGTCCGTCAGGTGTTCCACCTGGTGAGGACCCTGGAGCGACTCGTGGGTAGGGAGCGTGTCTGGGAGCTCGTTGGAGGACGGACGATCCGGGACCTCGAGGAGCTCGAGCACCTCCTACCGCCGCTGTACCGGCCCGAGGTGGACGTCCTGCATCTCTCGCAGGGTGAAGGGGGTCGCCGTAGCGTCGAACCGGTCCTGTGAGGCCGTGGACGGAATCGAGTCCGGATCGAGAGGGCGCCACGTCGCCGGGGAGCTAGATCCTTCGTAGAGTGCTATCTGCCAGGTAGTTCCACCCTTCACGCTTTTCGGCACGGGAAACGATGTATCGAGAGCGCGGACGTTATCGGAACGTCCTCGGGGGAACGCGCTTGCGCCCGGCGCCCCCTCCCGGTCCCGCTCCTTCTGGTGCCACCCCAACCACGGTCGTTTTCGGGTTAAACAGAAACGAGTAGACGACAAAAAGGGCAGGTTATGTTTTGTATCTCAACGGAAGATGGTCGTAACGCGGTTTACGGACGGTAAATCACGGTCACTGGGCTTTTGGCCCCGAGTATTGCCAGAAATTATTGCCAGGAATTTTTAAGTATGATGAACTCGCTGTCCCATTGATGGAACGCGATGCGAGGGTCGGGTGGGAGCCCGTGATCCGGAACCGCCAATTGTTATGGTGTTCGTAACAATTAGGGTTCCCGGAAGAACCAACGGACGGGACATCTGACGTACGGGCGACGCTGGACGCGGTGCGATCAGACGTGCTCGCGTAGTTATCCAGAGGTGGTGGAATGGGTACCGGCGGTGGCGATGCTCATCCAAGAGGTGCCGGACGTAGTGATCGTTTCACCCGACGACTCGAGGCTGGAGAACCTCCGCTCCGGTGATCTTGTTCGGATCTCAGCTGAGTCCTACGCCGGCGCGTCGGGGGAAGAACCGACACGGTACTGGGAAGATCCGGTACGGCAGTATTCTACCGTCGAAACTGTCCGTCTCGAGGTTTTATTCCCTGGAGACCACGATCTCGCAGCCCCGCTCTCCCAGCCTCTGGTACTCCGTGACCACACCGCCGAAGACGTCCTCCAGGAGGCCGATCACCACGCACACGACGTCCTTCACGTCACCCTCGAGCAGCTCCCGGACGGCGCAGAACGGGCACGCCCGGATGCGCACGATCACCCGGTCGTTCTCCTCCTCGATCTCCACGTCCTCCCCGAACATCAGGCGCAGCTGTTCCTCGAGAGTCTCGTAACCCAGGGTTCGGAGCTCCCGCGCCAACGTCCTAGAAAAGCATCGGATGAAGGCGTTACGACCCGGTCCGAGGACGATCCAGGAGGCCTCTTCCAGGGCGGCGATGCTCGTCGATCACCGGCGGTCACTCGACGAGGTCCCGGAGCCTGTCCTCGAGCACCTCTCGGATTATGCTCGGGTGTTCCGGTATCTTGACGTCCTCCTCGGTCTGTCCCGGGGTGAGGTTGGAGAGGAGCTCGAAGGCCCGCGCCGCCTCGGTGAGGTCCTCCCGCTCCGGTCCGTCGAAACCGTCCAGGAGCCTCTCCAACTCCCTCCTCACCGTGGGCCCCAGGGCGGGGGCCACCGGGTACCGCGCCAGGTCGAGCACGACCGAGAGCGCGCGTAGGACGTCCGTGACGTCCACGAGCTTGAGACCCCCGCCCCCCGATCCCCTCACCTTCCCACGGTCCACGGTTAGACCGTGACCCAGCCTCGCGACCGCCACCACGCGCTCGAACGCGTCCTCGCCCGAGACGCTCTCCACCGCCCTCAGGGCCGCCAACGTCGGGACCGTGGTCAGGTCGACCGAGGGAACGGCCCGATGCGGGTGCAGCGCCCATCCCAGGTCCAGGAACAGGGGTGCCCTCTCCGACGCGAGCTCGAAGACGCGGTCCGAGAGCGTCAGCACGCCCGGGAGGCCCAGGATCACGGGTTCGACACGGTCCACTACCTCGCGAACTTCCTCCACCCGACCGTCGTCCTCCGCGATCACCTCCACCGACGCGGTCACCTCGTACCCGACCTCCTCGGAGGCCTCCAGTAGCCTGAGCACGGTCGAGATCGGAGGGGTGTAGAGCGGGAGGTGAGCGTGGACGCGGCCCGGCTCCACGAGCTCCTCCTCCGCGAGCTTCACCAGCAGGCCCAGGGGATGCCTGACGTTCCTCACGACCGACCCCTCGAGTCCCAACCTCTTCAGCAGGCTCAGATCCACCTTCAACCTTCTCCTGAGCGCCAGCTCGTGGGCGTCGGACACCAGGCGGAGAAAGGCGTTGAGCTCCAGCCCGGTTACCCCCTTGGCATCACATCACGGACGTCCGGTGGGGGCGAGAAGGGCTCGTAGTCTCCCAGTCTCCCCTGGGGGTGGGCAACCTCCAAGTCGCACACATGACGGCTCATCACCGCGCGGTCACATCGCGCAGCCCTCGCACACGTCCATGATTAACTCTTTTCACGGTTCACGACGCGTTCCGACTACGGTGGTGCATCGCACCCGCGCTCGGACGAGATCCCGAACCGTCCTACCGAACGACCGGTGCCCCACTCCCGGCTCGAGCCGTCGGATGGCTCGACATCACGCATCGCACCCCGACACCAATCGACGCACGCTCGAGCGATCACGAGAGGGAGTCGGTGGCCGGCCGATCGTACTGGTAGGTTCGCCTGGAAGCACGCCCTCGCCGAAGCGTCGGTACGGGGCCCTTAAATCCACTGTAACGCGTCGTCGAGCTGACTGAGGATGACGTCATCTCGGGGAGTCACGGACCGTGTTCCTCGGGGATTAGAAGGAGGTAATCCTTAAGATAGCCCGTGCGGCGCGCGAGGTCCTGATGAGGATGCCAGGATCTACGTCTTCGGGAGCGCAGTTAAGGACGAGATGACGGCGGTTTCCGACCCGGACGTAGCGGTGGTCGTGGAGGACGAGGTCGATCCCGGGAAGATGGCCTCCGATATCCTGGAACGGGCGGGTGTGGACCCGTTCATCCCAGTGCACCTCCACGTGGTGACCCGGAACGAGTTCGAGCGTAACCGGCCCGACGTGTACGTCGAGGTGAGACCGGACGGTACCCTCCGCAAGCACGGTAGGCCCGAAGTACCGGGTCGCTCGGCGTCAGCGGTTCGAATCCTGTGGGAGTCGGGGCTCGCGCTGCTCGAGGTCACTGACGAGCTCCCGCCGCTGGCCGGCCTCGTTACCGCCCACGAGGGACTGAAGCTGTGCCTCGAGGCGACGACCCTCGCGCTCACCGGGTCGCCATCTCGGGACCCGGAAAACCTACCGCGGGACGTCGCCCGGGACGTCGAGGAGGTTTTGGAGGTCCTGGAACGGCGCCTGAGAGCGGCCCGATAGGGTGAGGAGCCGGATCCTGTGGAGGTCCCGGAGCACCTCGACAGGTGCAGGTCGATCGTGGGGCGGCTCCGGGACGCGCTCCCCGTCGGGCTACCGGTTCCGGGAGGTATGGACGTGGACACGGAAGAGCTCGTTCGGATGGCCGAGTGGAAGCTCTCGGAGGCCGAGCGCGCGCTGGAGGAGGGCCCGGAGTCGCCCGCGGTCGCCGAGGCGCATCAGGCCGTCGAGCTCCTCGTCAAGGCCGCGCTTCGGGAGCTGGACGTCGAGCCACCGAGGACTCACGATATCCGACGGCTCCTCGGCGTGCTCACGACGGAGCTGCTGGACCTGGGCGAAGGGGACCTGGCGGTCGAGGTCCGACGGATCGCCAGGGAGCACCGCGACACGCTGGCGTCGCTCCTGGAGGGGTACTTCTCCCTGTTCGAGCCGCCCTTCGAGGGAGACGCCGAGGAGGTCGTGCGGGCGGCCGGGAAGGTCTTCGAGGACCTCCGCCGGATCCTGGAGAAGGTACGCTAGATACCGGGGGACTGACGTCACCCTCGGCACCGCGGACGGGTCGTCACCCTCCCCATAGGCCTTCATTCGAGCTCAGGTATTTCCAGGCCTTCCGCGCCCGAGCCCGGATTCCTGATTCGTGGGAGTTCGCGGGAGTCGGATCGGAGAGCTTCCCGCGTCCGGCGGGTGCGACCGACGGTGCGCGTTCGTAGTCCCTTGCCTAACGGAAGTTCTTACCCCTCCATCATCGCCCGGACCGGCGCGTTGATCCACTGCAAGGCTAGTGCCAGCGCGCCCAGTGCGTGCAGTCGGATCGGGTAGGCGAAGTACAGGATCATTCGCCCGGAGCCCGTCCGGACGATCATCGTCCCGCCCGGGCCCATGAGGATCCTCCCGCCGCGGGCGTGCCACGCGGGGAAATACTTCACCTTGACCAGGACCCACCGGTGACCGCTCGTGTCCACTTCGACCCGATCCCGGTGCATTCGGGTCGGTACGGGATGAAGCTCCGATCCGAACCCGTTCAGTATCTGGGAGTACAGACGCCGTTCATGCAGGCTCGACCGTCGGCAGGTGATCCCACCGGCGTTCGGCCCGGAGGAGGTGGAGGGAGTGCCGCCGAGAAGCGTAGAGCGACGACGCGAGCAGGGCCGGGGCGAGGATCCGACGGTCCCTATCGGCGATCGACAGAGACCGAGCCCGAACGATAGCGTCATCGGGTAGATGCCGCCCATGATCCACTCGAACTACATCCCGGAGGCCGCGAGCGCCCCCGTCCCAGGCTGAGGGTCTCGCCCTAGGCCTAGACTCCTCGCGAGCGCGTACGCGCCGAGGGTGAACGAGAGTGCCGCCAGGAGGAGCCCCCGCGAAGGCGCTCGGGCCGCTCAGGACCCCCGCCAGCGGGGCCCGTGAGGTGGTGGGGGAGGAGGCAGTAGAAGGTCGTGTACGGGAACCCCAGGTACCAGTACGGGCACAGGTCGATCGGGTCGCGTCCGGTGAGCGCCCTCAGCGCGTACTCCGAGGCGAGCGCGTGCGGGAGGCGCGTCCCGCGGCACTCAGGGGTTGATCAGGATCGGGGAGACGATCACGACCGCGGCGAGCGCGGGGACCGCCTACCACCCGTGCCGTCTCACGTCGGACACCCTTTCCCGCCGGCGACGATTGGGAGATCCCGGCCTCTTATCCGCGACGATCGCCCCGCGCCCCGATGGTGCGATCGAGACGTTACGAGTTACGTAACGATAAGACCCGTCGTCGGTGTCGACGTACATCTCTGTTGTGAACCGACCACTTACGCTTTGAACTTGGAGATCAACCTGCACTGATCATGAAAGAAATGGATGAATAACTTAACGTAAAGATTCTTACAGTGATTACAGATTAATTGCTAGCGAGGGAAGAGACTACGGCGAGAGGACCAAATAGATGGCGATTCAGGGGGCTAAAGAAGGTCACTAGGTTTCATTACCCGTATTATTACGGGTTAATTGCGAGATGCAGGCACAATGAGTTTGCGGACAAAGACGATAATGTATTGTTAAGAGTGTATACGTTTCATTACCCGTATTATCACGGGTTAATTGCGAGTATGTTAGCTGGTCGAGGAAATTGTGGCGGTGTTAAACTCCGGAGAAACACGTCGAACCCGTTTCATTACCCGTATTATTACGGGTTAATTGCGAGCTCGCGATGCGTGTGCGGACCGCACCGTGCCCGCGTGCTATGACGGATCTCCTCTTCGCGACGTTTCATTACCCGTATTATTACGGGTTAATTGCGAGACATGAGGTCCAGTTCCAGAAGCCTGAGCGGAAGCGCAAGGCGCTCGACCCGGAGTTTCATTACCCGTATTATTACGGGTTAATTGCGAGGGTCAAGGAAGTCTTCCCTTCACTGAAGGAAAAACTAGAGGATGACGAGGTTTCATTACCCGTATTATTACGAGTTAATTGCGAGAACCTAACTTAGCATATGATGGTGGTTATAATTCAGATATTAACGCTAGCATATCGTTTCATTACCCGTATTATTACGGGTTAATTGCGAGCAGACTGGGTAAGGGAGGACAGAGACGGGGAGGTGGAGACATGGGTCCTTAATGTTTCATTACCCGTATTATTACGGGTTAATTGCGAGGAGGGCAATGAGGAAGGAACAGCTGAGAGCTCGGGGTATCACCGAGCTAACACCGGTTTCATTACCCGTATTATTACGGGTTAATTGCGAGTCGTAGGGGTAGTAGAAGAAGCATACGAAGGACTCATGGAATCCTGCAAAGAGTTTCATTACCCGTATTATTACGGGTTAATTGCGAGCTAGCTGTGAAGGGAGTGTGTGTAGCGAGCCCCTGAGAAAAATAATCCGTTGGTTCGTTTCATTACCCGTATTATTACGGGTTAATTGCGAGTGCTCGCCCGCTTCTTCCGCGAGACCCTGTATCATGACCGGGAAGAACGCGCTACCGCTTAGCGAGAAGAACGTTTCATTACCCGTATTATTACGGGTTAATTGCGAGGGCGGGCGGTTCTCCCGGAGGATCACCCTTTACACTCCGAAACCACCGAGGAGATTCCCCACTCCTCACTCACTAGGAATTAGTATACCGGTCCTATTTAAAGATTACCCCGATTCCGTCGAACACTTAATCATACTAAAATCCGATACTAATTTGTTTCCCTTTAGTCAAAAGTTTAATATACAACGTCGGTAATGCTGAAAACTATAGTTTCTTCTGATGAGTAATTAATAAATTAACTTGATGAAGTAATAATTACAAAATGCTCATAAACTACTTTAGTACCTCGTGAGAACTGTAGTTCTTTGCTAACGGTTAGAATCGTTATCTCTTCGAATTGAAATAAGGTGCAAAACTTGCACTATTAAGGTGCATATTTTGGGCTTCAGGAAAAACCATTACCAGTATTGATAAGTATGAGTAAACATAGTAATACTTCATACTCAAGCGCTTCGAAACTACCGCTTCCTACGCGGAAGAACTAGCTTTTCTACCAAGTTAATTAACTCAACGGAAAATTAGTACGACATAATATTACTACTTCTGGCATTCTCTCATGCTAACCCTCCACGCCGACTCGCCGAAGGTTTTTGTCATCCGATGGGGCTCCGGGACATCGACCGTGGGCGGGAACGGCGCGCTCCACGTGCTGTCCGATCCCCTAGGAGAGCGTCGTGGGATCACCCGTCTCCGGTGGAGGGTGGGAGCACGGGATCCCCGACGGTCACCGGCACCCACGTGCGGGACGGGAACGCCGTCTCGGGAGGTGACGGGAATGTCGGCAGTCCGAGTCGCAGCCGCGGTCGCGGTGATTCTCGCACTGATCGCGACGCCGTCGGAGGGGCTCGACCCGGCGACGTTCGCGGAGCTCGGCGGCGCCCTCCTCCAGGCTGGGGCTCCTGTTGCCGGAGTACCCGAAGCCCGGGACGGTCCGCGAGGCCGTGTACGTGTTGTCCGTCCCGGGGGACCGGGCCACGCTCGACCTGGTGTTCGACGTGCCCCCGTGGGCCCGGGTCTTGGACCTGTACCTCTCCGCGGGCTCCCGGGTGCTCGGCGCAGGGATGGTCCCGAGGAGTGCCTACTCCGGGCTCGACCACTACGTCCCGGCCCCGGAGCTGCCCGGGTTCGTGAGGCTGGAACTGGCGGGTGAGCGGACCGAGCGGTGGTCGTCGGATCGGTTCCCGGCGACCGACCCGTGGTTGAGGGGGCTGTTGAAGCGGCACGGCCTGCGCTGGACCGTGGTCAGGTACTTCCTGCCGCGGAACGGCCTGTTCTGGGCGAGGTGCGAGGTCCCGCTGCTCGACGGGTTCGTGGTCTGGCCCGCCCCGTTCGTCGGCGGGTACTACGTGTACGGCGGTGTGACGGAGGCCCGACTGGTCCCGGAGGGCGGTCCCGACCGGCGGCTGACGTTCGGACCCCTGCCCCCGCTCTCCGATCTGGACGCGACCCTGGTCCTGGTCCTGGACGGACCGCCCGCGGTCGTGGTCTCGTCCCGGGGCTTCCACCGGACCGTGCTGGTGTTCCGGCCCGTGGGCGCGTCGCCGGAGGCCTACCGGTACGCGGCGGACCCCCTCCGGGTCGCACTGGGCCTGCTCGGAGGGGCGGTGAGTCTACTGGTCCGGCCGACGGTCCCGAAGGCCCTGGCCGCGCTGCTCGTCCTGGTGCCGGTCGCGGGCCTAGACTACCGGTGGCCGTGGCTGACGGGCTGGGCGACCCTGGGTCCGGCGGTGCTGTTCCTCTGCCTGCTACACGTCCTCTGAGGGGATCCGCGTTTAAGCCCGGTGCGGTCCGTGACCCCGGGTGACGCCGCTTGCCCGGTCGGGTACCCAAGGACGTGTGGCTCCTAGGAGCGGTCAGCCTCCTCAACGACGTTAGCTCGGAGGGTATCTTCGCCCTGCTCCCGTACTACCTGACGGCCCTGGGTGGCGGTCCCGCGCTCGTCGGAGGGACCTGGGGAGGTATGGAGCTCGTCAAGAGCCTGCTCAACGTCGTCTCCGGTCGCGTCTTCGGCCGACCCGGGTGGGCCAAGCCGGCCGTGGCCGCAGGGTACGGGTTCTCCGCGTGCATGAAACTCCTGCTCGCGCTCGTCCGGGATCCGGTGACCGCGGGCCTGGTGGCCTCGCTCGAGCGCGTGGGTAAGGGGATCAGGACGCCGCCCAGGGACGCGATCCTGGCGGGGTTGGCGGGATCCGAGCCCGGCCTGGTCTTCGGGGTGCACCGGGCGCTGGACACTTCGGGGGCGGTTCTCGGGGCGCTCCTCGCCGGGGTCCTCCTGACGTACGGGGTGCCCGCGGCGACCGCCGTCCTGGCCTTCGCGCTGGTCGGGTTCCTCTCGCTGGTGCCGCTGATCCCGGTGGAGGAGCGGCTCGAGGAGGGATCCTCCGAGGGGGAGGGGCGCGGTCGGTTCCCGCGGGCGCTCGCGATCGTCGGGCTCTACCGGTTGGGCGCGGTGGGCTGGATGATGTACTCTCTGAGGGTCCTCGGGGTGCAGGGTCCGGCCGCGGCCGCGTTCGCCTACGCGGGGTTCTCCACCCTGCACGCGCTGACCTCGGTGCCGGCGGGGAGACTCTCGGACCGGTTCGGGCCCGGGGTCGCGCTGTGCCTGGGGTACGCGATGACGGCGGCCACGGCGCTGCTGGCGGGTTCGGGACTCGCGGTGGCGGCGTTCATGCTGTACGGACTGGCCTACGGGGTGGTCGACGCGGTCGAGCGGGCGGCCGTGGCCGAGCTCTCGGGGACGGCGGCCTCGTACGGCGCCTACCACGCGCTCGTCGGGGTCGGCTCGCTGGTCTGCGGGCTGGTCGTGGGGTGGCTGTGGGAGTCCGTCTCGCCGTGGGCGGCCTTCGGGTACTCGGCGTGCCTGACCGGGGTCGCGGCGGCGCTGGCGCCGGTCCTGATACTCAGGAGAGGGTCCGGCGGGTGAGCTCGATCGGGTCCGCGCCTCCCGGCGGTCTTCGGCCTCGTCCGGTTGTATGGGAGAGTGGGATCGCCCGTGATCTCCCTGTCGGGGCAGTGTCGTGATCGCGGATGGCAAGGTTTATATTCTGAGATGTCGTTCTCTCCCTATCTCCATACAACTTGGGGGCACATTAGGGGGATCGTGTGCCGGAGTTGGTCGAGTCGCACGTCCACGTCCCGATACCTTCCGATCCCGTGGAACGGATCCGAGCCCTCCGGGTCCTACGGGAGGTCTACCGTCGTGGGAAGAAGCCGAGCCTGGAGGTGACCTACCGGACCGTGGGAGGTAGCACGTGCGGGCCGTACTACGTCGCGAGGTGGCGTAAGGATTCGAGGTTCAAACACGGGCGCACGCTTTACTTGGACAAGTCCGAAAACGAGAGCGTTTCCTTCGTCGAGTGGCTGGTTTCACTGGATCGGAGTGAGGTTTTGGAACTAGCCCGACATCTCATGAGGAACCTCCGCTCGGTGCTCAAGACACTACTCACCGAGGTCTTAAGTCTCCCATACAAGAAGGCGAGACGTGTGCTCACCCGCGGGCTCGCACTGGCCTTCGACGCGAGACCCTCGAACTCACCGCGGATCCGGGACCTCCTCGAGGAACTACCCGACCGGCTCGAATCCTTCGCCGTGAGAACCCTGGGAGGCTGGCCCGCCCACTACTCGAGCTACCTGAGGAAGGTGATCCGCTCCCGCAGGAGGTCCCTCGACGGGAGGCACGAGGTACCCGACGTGGAGCTCGAGCTGGAACGCTGGAAACTCCGGCACGGGTGATCCGGACACTGACCGCATCGACCTCCCGACGGCGGCACCGGTCAGAACTCCTCGTACTCGTCGAGGAGCACCCTCCAGACCTCCTCGTACTCCTCCGGGGTGGCGAGGTGGAACTCGATCGGGTGACGCTCCGGGAGGTCGAGCTCCCTCTCGAACTCGCGGATCAGGTCCACGCGGTCCTCCAGGTCCTCCGGGACTCCGTCGGACACGATCAGCACGTCCAGGTCGCTCCCCGGGAGCGCCTCGCCCTTGACCGCACTCCCGAACACGAACACGCGGGTCCCCTCGCCGAGGAGACGCCGGGCGACCCTCGCGATCCGCTCGCCCCACTCACGCCACCGCGACACGAACTCCCGGTAGTTCCGGCGGTTGATCCGGGCCTCGAGGACGTATAAGTCGCGACCCGACACGGTGAGCCCCGGGTCTCCCGATGCGCAGGCTGAGGAAGAAGCTTCTGGAGCGCGCCGAGGGGTCGCTGGAGGCCGCGCGGTGGCTCCTGGGACGCGGTAACACCGACCTGGCGTTGGTCATGGCGGAGCGGGCGGCCGGGCTCAGGATCAGGGCCGCCCAGATCCTGCTCGCGGGGGAGCACGCGCGAGGACACGACCTGAGGGACCTCCGGGGACGAGCGCATCGACGGGTTCGTGTGTGAGCACGCGAAGGCCCTCGACGTGCTGGGCGTGGCCTACACCGAGTGCCGGTACGGCGCTTGGGAGCCCTCCGAGGAGACCTTGGAGTGGGCCATCGGGACCGTCGAGGAACTCTTCGAGCTGCTCGAGCGGGTGGAGAGGGACCACGGACCGGCCTCACGACCGTGACCCGGGTGGTCGGTACTCCTTCAGCCCCGCCCACTCCTCCCACGTGTGGAGGACGATCCTGTTCATGGTCCACCTCCGGGCGCACTCCTCGTCGAACGTGACGGCCACGGGTAGTACCGCACGGTCTCGACGACCCGACCCCACACCGTGACGATCCGGTGATCGCGCACCCACCTCTCGTATTTGAGCGTCAGGAGGAAACCCGTCAGCATCGCGGCCGGCGCGAGCCACCCGCAGTACGGCGGCAACGACCCGAGGACTGTCGCCGCGCCCACGCCCGTCCCGACGACCGCGGGGATCACGAACCTCGGGAGCGCGGGCTTCGGAACCCCGGTAGTAGCGTCGCGACGTCCGAACGGTACGAGAACACCAGCAACCCGGCGAACGTGGACACGAGCTCGAACCTCACCGACGGTGGCGAATGACCGCCGAGCAGGACGCTCATCTCGTAGGTAAACGCCAGCGCGACCCATCCCATGGTGGAGACGACCAGGAGGTACCCCGACGGGGCGCAGTTGATGAGGTCCGGCCTGAAGACCAGCCGGGTGACGGGGTCGCACCGGGAGTTCTTGAACTCCTCCGGTTCCTCCCATGACCTCGGCTTCTTCTCCTCGACCCCTCGACCCCGAAGGACGTCCATGGCCCGTTTCCTCCGCCGCTCCCAGGCGATGTGGAGTATGAACAGGCCGTACGCGGTCACGCCGGTGACGACCAGCTGCGGCGCGAGGATCGCGACCACGTACTACATCGGGATCAAACCGACGGTTCCCCCGAGAGTCCCCCGGTCACGGTACGATGAGTTAAACCGCGTGGAACCCGGGCGGGCGTCGACACCCCCGTGACGCGTTCACACCCGGAGCTCGGGCCTGGGCCTCGCCGGGTGCGACACCGCAGCCCTATCCCAGTCGTGTGCGGCCCAGTCCGAGTGCTCGTAGTACGTGCTCCCCTCGACCCAGCGCACGCTCACGAGCGACTCCCTCGCGACCTCGAAGGGGAGCCGTACCCTCCAGGGCACGTGCGTCCTGAAGGCCCTCACGCGCTCCCCGAGGAGCACGTGCGCACCCTCGGGTAATGGTCCGTCCTCGAGGAACGTCGAGTCCTCGGTCACCGGAAACCCCTCCGGGTCGGGCACGAGGAGCACGACCTCAGCGCCCGGTGGGCCCTCGACCCGGAGGACACCCTCACGCCACTCGGACCGCGCCTCACCCAACCGCCGGAAGAACCGCTCGAACGTACCCGGCAGGTCCCCGGAAGCCACTTCGACCCAGCGGTCGTCTCGGAGCCTGAAGAGGGCACCCTCGTCCAGCTCGGGGGTGCGGAGGACCGCGGTCGTGACAGGATGGAACTGGAACGTGCGCATAGCGTCCACCCTCCCACGCCAAGAGGGCCGCCCCTACCGTGCGACCTCCCGATATCACTCCCGGTACCAACGGGTATTAATTTAACGATAAACGAGATGAATCGGTGGGGACCGCGCCGTCCGGAGGAATCACCCCAGGAGCCCGCGGATCCCGTCCGCAAGGTCCCGAGGCAGTTAAGACCCCGTTTCATCGACCGTCGGGATGCTTCCGATGAAGAGTCACTCCCCTGCCGAGTGGTGACGAGTTTTCCTCTTGGCGGAGGACGTCCGAGGCCTCCGCCGGATCTCCTACTCCGAGTTGAGGATGCGGCGTTGAAACGGTACCACACGGGTCCGGACGGACCGCGGCACCTGGAGCCACTTCCACGGAGCGTACATCCCATCGAAGCCGGGTAATTCGTTTCCGAATCAACTCGCCCTCGCAGTGCTCCAAGGCGAGGAACTCAACTTTCGGCCGAGGCCCACCCTCGACACGTCTCGGCTCCGCGGACATAGCCCGAGGATGGAGGAGACGTCCACCGCCACGCTCGTCCCGACGGTGATGGTCGGTCGACCCGGAACGTCGGATCCTACGACGTCCTCGAGCGCTCCCCATTCCTCCTTCGGATCCCCGCGATCTCGTAGTAATCCGGTAGCGACTTGAACCTCCGGTGCTTGCGGATCCACTTGCCCGGCTCGTCGTACTCGACATCCTCCTCCGAGTCCTCCTCCTTCCGAGTGTCGGCGATAGTGGCCTCGCCCACACCGTTCGAGTCTCCCTCCAACTCCTCCCACATCCTCGCGTAATGGAGCTCCTTAGGCTCCCTTCCACCACGCAACGTCCGAACGATACAGGCTCCGACGGCTACGAAGTACGATATCGTCAAGATCAGTAATACCGTCTTAATGTCCACCTCCAGCTCCCATCCGACACCCAGCTTCTCACACACCTCGTCCCAAGCATCGATCGAGAGGACTATCAGACCGGAGGTGGAGGGTCCGACTATGGGCGGGATCCCGTCGATCGCCTCGAACCCCAGGTACGCCAGCGATTTCACCTCTATCCCGGCCAGACGCCCGCGACTCCCGAGCACGAACGCCTTGATCCACCTCTTAGGCACGCTCACCTTCCCCTCCATCAACCCCGCGACCGCCAACACCGCCCGGGCACGCAGTTCACGGACCCGCTCGGGCTTCCGGGTCAACACGAACCCTCGCGAGACGAGCACGATCGTGTGGGCCCCAGGGGAGGGTTTGATCCGGATCTCGTCCCCCCGAGGTCGAACGAACACCTCGTGGTACGAGGAGAGCAAACCCTCGCAGGCGAGTAACTCACCCCGACCGGGGAGCACATCGGCCAACCTCTCGGCCAACTCCTCGTCCCTCAAGAAAGTGTGAACGCGCCACGCATCCACCTCAACGTGACCGCCGAAAGTCACGATACCGACACGGTGATACTTGAACGACGAAACCCTGACGACGATCCAACCGTCGTCGGTGCTCACGTCTTTAACTTCGATATATTTGTTTAAAACCAAATTCACAAGATAGGGTATTATAACCAAAATTAACGCTATCTCGAATTTGAGTCGAGCACAAAAGAAGAGCCCAAATGCTGGAAAGAAAGTCATTAGAATTAAACTAGCGACGGCTGGATGGAGTACTATCGGAGTCGGTAACGGTATCGTCTTTCTGTAAATTATATAGTATTTCAGCGGCCCTGATCGCGGTTTTGGTTCCGATAAATTCCACAGGATAGCTATTGGATATGACCATATCGGAAGTGATAACCAAAATATTGTAATAATGACTACTATTATAGATGTTAATCCGATATTAGACAGTAAGTAGTCCAAGGAGTCCAAGGGCGTCACCCTCTACGCGCTTTATACAAATACATTACTTCCGTCAACAGGTCCAATACTTTCCTCTTAGAGGTTATAGGAGAGATTACTAGTGAGATCCCAGTAGATACTGCGACACTGGCGAGTTGGGGTACGATCACGTAGAATAAGATCGCGTGGAGCGGGTCACTACTAGCTTTTAATATAGTGCAAATTATGTAGTAAACTATGACTAAAGATAGCACATAAACGATGATTGGTGTGAACGCCGGGTGGAGACTCGAGAGTAGCATTAGACCGTTACTCTTCACGATTCTATGGCTGGATTCTACCAACGAAACGCCTTTGGAGCCCACTACAGCGAACTCTATTAACCATTCGAGTAAACTGATTCGATCCAATGATACGTTAGTCTTTTCTTCTATATCTCGTAATGTTGAGGTGTAACTATTCCTACCTAAGAGCAATGGTAAGGTTACAGTAGCGAGCGCGTCAAAGTTGTAAACTTTATCTAAATTTGTATTAGATTGGCTTGTAGTCAGTGTAATCCCAGGAGTAATCACTGATACGATATTCCCGTTTTCAGGGTTGTGTTTTACTTCAATAATGCTCGAGCCTGGTTTCAACACGCCTAGGTAGAAGTTGACACGTTCGACGCCATCAAGTGTGGAAAATAATGTTCTCAGAAGACGCTCGGTCCGCTTTGAAATTGAGTACTTTATAAGTTCGCTACCGCGTGTTTTAAGTTCTAATTGGATGTTATTAGTGTGTATATTCTCGCTGAAACTAGCGATTAAGATTGGTTGGTAAGTGATT
The DNA here is from genome assembly GCF_000007185.1 of Methanopyrus kandleri AV19. Classification (GTDB taxonomy): domain Archaea; phylum JAADCQ01; class Methanopyri; order Methanopyrales; family Methanopyraceae; genus Methanopyrus; species Methanopyrus kandleri. The sequence goes on from NC_003551.1 coordinate 1,121,071, forward strand.
GTGAAAAGCTTGATTCTAATTTTGTGGTTAGACGGTAATACTTTCGCTATAGTTATGTATGGGGTCATTGCAGCGAGCCAGAGTGACAGTGATGCTGTGATGGTAACTATGATTAAAATTGCTGTAAGTCTGAGGAAGTGGAGGTGCTTTTCTTTGGTGACAATACATACGCCACACTCTACGAGGATACTTATGAGAAATACAATATATGATGATACCATGGATAGTCCAGGGGGTATTAAGATCGGGTACGATCTTAAGATTACGTGATCATCGAGTGTTTCTCGCCTGCACCTAGCCTCTCGCCGGGCCAGTCCTCTCGCGAGAACGACCAGGAGAGGGGGTGTGATCACGATGATCGAGAAGAGGATCGAGAAGAGCGTGATGAAGGCGATGATCTGCCCGGGCTCGAGAGCCAGCTCAAGCCGCCCCCCACTCCTTCTTCAACCCGGCCGCATGCGGTACTCCCACGGGCTCACGCTCGTCATCAAATGCCTTCTTTATAGTCTCCTTCCCCTTTTCTTCCCAGCACTTGGGAACTCCTCCGTTGTAAGTAGGCGGCGTTAATCCCTCAGTAGCCTTGTTGGCGAGACCTTTAGCGAGAGTCCCAGACACTAAGCCCGAGACACCGACAGCTGTGTTGACGATTCTTTCCCTAACCCTCCCTCTATCACCACGCATCACGTCCCCCACGACCCTCGAAGACCAGGCTCAATATTACGTACAGTGAGAGGACGGGGTAGAGCTTCCGGAGGAGGTCACCCACCCGGCCCGACTCGACCCGCAAGGAACCAGAACTCCGATACGACCTCCCTCACCTGGGGATCACCGCAGATTAAGCGCAGGAAGTCCTCCACGGGCGACGGACCCCCGCGCGACCTCCGTTCGGGCGGAGGGGGCGGTTCCTCACCGCCTTTCGTCTCCGGAGAGTTCAAATGGGGAGCGCTCAACCCCGTCCCGTGGACCGACGGTGATCGGCGGGGGCGGTCGGGGGGCTTGATCGAGGTCCTGACGGTCCTGCTAGCCCACGATCCGACCCTCATGGACCCGTGCACGCACGGGTTGGAGGTCGTTGTCACCGGCGTGCGGGGCGCCGGGAGGGTTGGGGGTGGGAGGGAGGAGACCGGTGGCGTGGGTAAGGGCGTTGGAGGCGGGGGTCGTGGTGGGAAGGTTGGTGGGGGCGGGAAGACCGTGCACCCGAGTGAGTTGTTGACGAAGCCCAAGTGGCGGTTCCTCCGCGAGACCCTCGGGGGCGGGGTGAAGGCTCGACGGGCGCACGCGTTCCGATGGTTGACCCGCGCGTACCACCCGCTCCGATCGTACTACCTGTCGAGCCTGGCGACCGCGTTCACCGGCCTCTGCGTCGGACTACTGGCCGTCCCCCTGGCGACCCGCGCTCGACGGTGGAGGCCCGAGACGGTCGCCTTCGCGGCGATCGCCCTGATCGTGACGGTCTCGACACTGTGCTGGGAGGCGTTCCTGGGGTACCTAGCATCGTGCCAGTTCCTCGCTAGGGTGACGGAGGGGGACGCTCACCTCGCCCTGAGCGAGTTCCGTACGTGGGGGATCACGGGCGTGGGTTACCTGCTCGCGGTGTACGCCGTCCTCGCCTCCCTCCTGGCGTGCGCAGCGTGGAGGAAGCTGGGCGGTCGAGCCTCGCTCCGCCTCGCCCCGCTCCTGGTGCTCCCGTTCCTAACCGGACTGTGGTTCATCCGACTCGGACTCGCGGTGGCGTGACGCGATCGGGTCACCATCCCTCGAGAGCCACTTCCCATACCACTTCCCATCGTAGGGATCGCGCCCCAGCACGCTCTCGTACACTCGACCCTCCCTCACAAGCCTCCAGCTGCGCAGGGCCGTGTCGAGATTGATGACAAACACCCCTAGGGCCGAGACGGGCGGGATCAGGAGGATCGCCGGGGCCAGGTACCACCAGGTGTGGAGAAGTTTCAAGCTCGGCTTCACCCCGATCAGCTTCACCCACGCCGGCGTCACCAGACAGCACACACCGGTCCCGAGCATGCTGACGGCAACCTCGTAGTGCCTTAACACGTCAGTCAGGGAAAAGCGGCGGTTGAGGTACACGAGCTCGTTCCAGCCGGCTCGGTTGTTCACGACGGACCCCAACAGCCCGTCCACCTCCTCCGGCTCGGGGGACTCCTCCTTCTCCAAGCACAGGGCCGCGTACACCATTGAGAACTTCTCCCACCACCGAAGGAGGTGGAAGGCCTTCTCACGATCCTTCAGCAGTCCCTGAGCGTCGTGGAGTACGCACACACCTCGGGTCCTCAGGAAGAGGAAGCCGCAGTCCCGAACCTCCACCTTGCACGGACCGGGCCTGAAGTACCCGACCCGAATTCTCAAATTCGATGGCTGACCACCCGGCGCCTCCCCGTACCTAACCGGGTAGGAGCTGAGCTCCCGGAACCTCGAAACCTCCACCTCCCCATCCGTGATCAGCTCGGCCTCGCAGTACCCCAGTGAGAGCAGCGCGATGGAGAGCCTCCGCCGGTCGCCCCTCATCCGGGGGAATCCGATGAACCCGAGGGTGAGGGCGGCCGGCAGCGCGCTCGACACGGTAAGGCAAAGCATCAACGACGTCAGGGCAAACACGATGAACGACGGGCTAAACCACTCCCGCCCGGTTAGGGGTAGGGACCAGACGACGAAAACCGGGAGTGTGGACGATACGAGCAGGGAGAAGAGAATGAGTTCTCCAACCTGAGCACGTGTGAACAACAGGCGGAACGAGGCCGTGCGACAACGAACGGTACACCGATCGTGAAACGTTACGTCGCGGGGCCCTGGAACCTCCTCACCCTGGAAGATCGCATCGCATATCCCGAAGGACAACCATACGCTTAAAGCGCACGATCCTATCGATACGGCAAGTACACTCAAGATTACAATTGAATCATATCCACAGATCGAACCGAGTACTACATAGGCCAAGAGAGAGACGTAACCCAAGCTCGCCAGTAACAGCTTAGATGATCTAGAGATACGCATCGTCGAAGAGCAGCCCCCAAGCCGGCGTTACGACTAGTCAAAAAGGGACGAGTCAAGGTCATAGAGGGATGGCCACCTTAATGCGTACAGTGATAGTGCAGTGGTAACAATCACGTACGTTGCTTCATCGTACTCCTTTTTGATATACTTAGCAACCGCTCCTACAGTCTTAAATAGAGCTCCAATAACGACAAGTGCGGTTAAGATCCCCGTTACATTTAATTGTAAAGGTGGCAAGCGGGGTGATACGTACGGCAATATCCACAGTGCAGTGGACCCTATGTTCATCAGGAGATCTCCGAAGGTAATAAGAGTGTCAGGATCCAAGCCCCTCTTCTTGCGGACATAATCCCAGAGATTGGCGGCATCACTTATGCCGAGGGGATAGGCCCGCCGAAAGAGGTCACGTTCTCCTCGAAGAATTTTTGGAACGCTTCACCTAGCGCTGATATTATGCTCCTCTTATCGTCTGGCTCTAGCGGTGATGCTGCGATCGCCCCGACGAACGTAATAAACACTGAGTACATTACTTGCGTTATTACGTAGTCAAAATACATTAAGGTGGTGACTCCTTTTTTACCTTTTGTATATACTTTCAGCGTTCCAGTCGTCGGGTCGTATTCTGGTACTTCCCCTTTAGTCAACATCTGTATTGAAGACTCTTTGCTAGTTCTTCCGTATGGTTTTACCTCCAATTCCTTTAGCAGTCTCTCTAAGCCCAGCTTGATGTTGTCAGGCAGTAGTATCCACTCTTCCTCACCGTAATATGGCTCTCCGGTAACCTTAGAAATTACATAATTCTCTATAACCTGTGTTAGTATCGAAGCCCTAGTGTTGAGCGCTCGTTGTGTCACCGGATCCGCGTAGAATTCAACCCCAAGTAGTACCGTAGGCGTGTCCAAAGAGAGTCCCAGTCGGACTTTATTATCATCCTATTTCTCGACCGTAACCTGTGCGACAATCACTCCGAGTAGAGCCCTAACTCAACTCGCTTTATAATCCTAACAGAGCTTGTTTATAGTTTAATTGTAATAATAAGCTTCGAGAATTAGTAGTAAGCTTGTTAGTACTATCAGGGCTAGTTTCTCATCCTATTTGACCTCGTCCTTGAGCCCAGCTAGTGCTTGGGCCCATTTGGTAAAGTCCTCTGGGGAGTACTCGAACCCGGGTGGTAGGCATAATACTACGAGGTAGAATTCACTCTCTAACTTAATAGTACGTAGTGCCTTCGGACCGTACTCCACGGTGATCTCGTTAACTGGTGGAGCACGCTTCCACTCCGGGGGTAGTACCGGATTCCTCAGATCGATGACGGAATACTCCAGGTCCCCTCGGGTCGTGTGGATTAGTAGTAGACTGGGCTCGGTGAGGTCGATCGCTTGGTCATCGAGCTTGACCCTCACCTTGAGCTCGCACAGTAACTCGCTCTTACCCGGTTCCAACAGCGCGTGGTACTCCCTCCCCACTCGGTACGTTAGTCCTAGGAGCCAGACTCGGGCTCGCGGTGGTCGGTCCAAGAGGACGAGCTTCTCGATCCTCTGACCGGGTGGTGCTTGGACCCTGAGGAGCCAAGCGCGCACTCTCTTATCATCTCATCTAGCTGCGCCAGCTAAGACCGAGCCCTGTCAACGAGTGTCACTGGGTCCGGCGCCCCCCGATACAGGAAATCGTTGTAATAACCGTAACGATGTGCTCTTACACTGTCGGATTGGAGGCACGCCCTGAGTACTCTCTGTAAACTTCGGGTTATCACACTCCGAAAACTGTAATGATCATTTAGTCTCGGAGAAGTGAACGTCTGCGCGACTCGGTCGGTTAGGGGAACATCGCGGGTATGTCCCGGTTGAGAGTAGCTTCAGTGATCATCTGGTTGCTGTGGATCTCCCCACCGGCCTCCGGGTACGTGTGCTGGAGTGTTCCCGTCGGGGAGTCCGTGACCTCGGTCGAATCATGTGGGGACGCGGCCGTACTGGTGACGAGTTCTAATCGCGTCCTGGTGGCCGAGCTCGACGCGTCGAGCGTCCGACTCTCGGAGGTCCTCAATTTCCACCTACCCAGTGGAACGAAAGTAGTGTCCGTGATGAGGAGCGGATTAGGACTCGTCTTCGACGCGGGCCGAATCCTCGATGACGGCATCGAGGTCTATCGTGGGGTTCTTACACACGGGGATAGAGGATGGAGGGGCGAACTGGTTCGGACCGTAGCCAAGTTCGAGGAGATTTCCCAACGGGTCAAGTCCGGAGAGTGGCGAGTCCTCGAGGTCTCTAACCTGGCTTCCGACCGTACTGGCGGGCTGTACGCCGCCGCGCTGTTAGAATCCGTGGACGGGGATTTAATCGTAGAGGTTTGGAATTTACCGGAGAGGAGCGTGATCGCGGACTTCTCGGCGACTGAGGTGAGAAGACTGGCGATAGGGGACGAAGGCACGCTCTTAGTGGCGTGTGGAGATGGAGTCGCCGTCGTCGACGGTAGGAATGTACGGTTCGTTACCGTCCCCGGTGTCGTCATCGACATGGTGGGAAGGTGGGTTCTGTACGAGGATTGGCTAGGTTACGCGCTGGGGGAGGTTACGACTTCGGGGTTACGTGAGCTGGTGAGATTACCCGGGCCAGCGCATCGCGTGACCGTATGGTCGACGGGTGGGGATGCCTACATCCTAGCTTACGGTGGGAACATCGTCTACGTTGTGGACCCCGAGGATCGGACCGTAGTAACGGTGTTAGACTTACCCGGACGCGTGGAGTTCCTCGCCCCGCCTTTCGTCGTTTACTCCGGTAAAATCGGCGTCTTGTACCTCGCCAAGATTATGGTACAACTGGAAGAGGGCTTGTGTCCGGCGGTGAAAACGTGGTTCGTGTGGCTGGACTGGTGTGCCGTATACATCGTCGACAGGAAGGTACCTGCGATATACAAAGTAGTTGAAGTTCGAGACAAATTAGGCCCTAATTGGATTAAAACTAGGAGTGGAGGAGTGACCTTTTGGTACAAACGAGTCTTTTTAAAAAGAGTTTGGCCACGGCACCCTACAGAACTTCATCTTGATGATATTGGTATCGTCGTAATAGGAGAACGTAATTCTAAGATACGAGTATACTGCTTAGATGAACGTACTGAGGAAGTATTGAAGAATTTGCTTCGTTCGCCGGACGTATGCGATATACTCAATGTGTATCCTGGCTCTGCAGTCTTCATAGTAGATTTCAAATGGAGGGATCAAAGGATACCGGCCTTCCGGTTTGTCAGGAAGTCCGGGTGGCTGGTCACGGGGTTCATCGATGAGGACGACGTCTGCCCGAACTCGGATTACGACGACGTCGTCTTGAGCGTCCCAATCTCACCCCTAACGGCCGCTCACTCGGGGATGCCGGTAATACCCTTACTCTACGGTAAGGACTGGGTATTACTATCGGCACTCCTTCCCAACTTCGACTGGTGCTGGGATAAAACGAGCGAGTTGAAAGTGTTCGTTAACGGTAAGGAGTCCGAGTTCTACGTGGTGGACTGGTCCAATAAGACCATTCGTGGTCCGTTCACGAAGTTAAAATTAAAAATTGGTAAAGATAAGCAGTTATTCATACTATTACGCGGCTTGTCCGAACCCGAATCTATCAGGATCGTTCTCAAGAGGCCTTTGGGACCCGTGTATGAGGGTTATACGGAATACGCCCCGCCTAAGGTCTCGATCTCCCGACCGTCCGCCCGTTTAGTCGAGTATAACGCGAAGGAAGACAAGGTCACGGTCGCAGTGAGCGCGGAAGTGAGCGTCCGAAACACCGTCATCAGGAGACTGACAATCGAAGTGTTCGACCTCTTCGGTAGGACACTAACACGTAAAGTGATGGGGCCTCTACCGCCCGGAAAACACCATATCGAAAAACGACTGAGTTTCATGCCCCCCGAGCACGGCCCGCTCAAGATCATCCTCCTCGCCGAGTACGACGGTGACCTGGTTATCGTGAGTGATCGTGAGTTCGTACTCCGGGCGGAGCCCGAGCGGGCGGAGCTAACCGTCTCTTACGAACGACCCGGTAGACTCACCGCACGCGTACTGGACTACGGTCGGGATTGGGTCGAACTCCGCGTAGAATCCGAGGAACCCGGGAACCTCCACCTCGAGGACTCGAAGGGACGACCCGTACCCTACTACGTCCTCGAGGGTAACGAGCTCTCGGGACCGTACGACGGGGAACACCCGCTCGAGTTGGGCACGACACCCGTGATCCTCATCCTACGGGACTTGAAACCCGGGGAGGCCTACCGGTTCAAGCTGATACGCGAGGGTAGGATCCCGACCGCGTTCGAGCTCGAGTGCGCCCTCCCCGAAGCCAACCTCGACGTCGAACTCCTGAGCGGTACCCTCGAGGGACGCTCTCTGACGTTGAAATTCTCAGTCCGGGGCTCCACCGTGAACTCGACGTTCAAGAGGTTGAACCTAGTCCTGCGAGAGGATGACCGAATCCTCTGGCGTGAGGAGGTCGACCTGGACAATACCACGTGGTTCGACCTACCCTTCGAGACCACGGTCGAGGTGGGCGGTGACGAGGGCACCCTCACCCTCGAGGTCACCGCCCATTACGACCACGACACCGTCCTCCCGGAGGGTAACGAGTTCGAGGTTCGAGAGGCACCCGCGAGGCGGGTCCTGAGGATCGCGTACGGTCGCCCGCACGTCGAACTCGAGGACTACGGACTCAACTGGCTCCTACTCCGAATCCTCCCCTGGAGACCGGGCGACCTACTCGTACGGGTGAATGGGAAACCAGTAACGTACTATGTGAAACATGGAAACGAGTTCGAGAAACACTCCGAGGACGACCCGTACCACGCGAGCGGGGCGAACGCGGTCGAAGTCCTACTGTACGACCTCGAGAAGCACGGTACGATCACGGTGATCAACCGGTCGAGCACTCTCTCCAGTGCTAGCACGCTCGATTACGCGCTACCCGAGGGTGTCGAGCTCGCCGCGGAGGTCGTCGGCGGGAGGTACCTCGTCGACGAGGGTAGGCTCACCCTGAACGTTCGAACCCTCGTGAGCCCGATCGACGTCACGGTGCGTCGGATCATCGCCCGCGTCCTGGACGACTTGGGTGAAATCCTCGGGGAGACGGTGAAGACCGTCGAGTTGGGACCCGGGATCCACGAGCTCACCCTGCCAATCGAAGTCCGCGTGCACCGAGAGTGCGGTCGCCTCCGGTTACAAGCCCTCGCCGAGTTCGATCACGGTACGATCGTGAGAGATCCCGGGGAAGGACCCGTCCCCAACCCGGCCTCGCGCACGATCGAGTTCTCGTACTCGGCCCCGAGCGTCCGCGTGGTGGACCGGGGGATCGACTGGGTATTACTCGAAGTGACGACTCGGGAGGGTGGTGAACTCGTCGTTCACGTGAACGGTCGGAAGGCCTGGTACTATCTCAAGCGGTCGAGGGGTGGTGATTGGGAGGGCCCGTACGATCCGACGAGCGTGGGCCCGAACCGTACCGTGCTCGTCCTCGTCCCGGGTGTCCCACCAGAAGGTAGGATCTCAGTGGTCCTGGGCGGGCGGCTCGAGAGGGTTCGCTCCGTGGAGTACGCGCTTCCCAGTGTAATCGCGCGGGTTGATGTAGAGGACGTCTCGGTGAGCGGGGAGAAGGTGATCGCGATGATCTCCCTGTGGTTGGAGGTTCTGGGGACTACGGTGAGAAGCATTGGGGTAAGCGTGGACGGCGTGAAGTCGTGGTCGGTGAGCGCGCTCGAGGACGGTGAACCCCTGCGATTGGACGACCTGGAGCTCGGTGAGGGAGTACATCTGGTCAGGTTATCCATCAAGTTCGTGCCGAAGGAGCGGGCTGGTACGGTCCCCGTAACCCTGAGGGTCCAGTACGAGGGTGACTCCACGTTCGACCCGGGACGCCGCGAGTTCGTGGAGAGTCCTCTCGTCCTGACCTTGAACGTACCCTACGTCCTACCTCAACGGCAGACCTCGAAGGAGTCCGGACCGAGGGGTGGGAGTCCTAAGGTCCCCGAGCGCGGTGGGACCGCAGTGGACCGAGGGAGCACGACCGCCGGGGAGTCCGGCACCGGGCGGAGCGCCGTCACCGAACCTACGCACGCCTCGACTCGAGTCGAGAGGAGACCGTCCAACGAGGAGAGACCGCACGTCGTACGACCCACCCCACCGACCCGATTCCCAATTAGACCCGTCCGGACCGAGACGGGGCACGAGGTCAAGCCGAAGCCCCTCGAGAAGCTTCCCGAGGCTCTTCCACACCCTTCGAGCTCCCTCCCCGACACCCTCGAAGCGCGGTTGACCCCCGTGCTGGTGAGCCTGTTCGACAGGTTATGGGACCTGCTCACGAGTCTCCTCTCCCAACCCACGATCACGGGCCACGCCGAGGGTGAACCCACCGCGAAGGTAACCCGGCGTCCCATCGAACACGCGCCGAGCGAGCCCTCGAGACCCCGAACTCCGACGGGGAGCGCGGCCCTCCAGGGTCCACCCCACGGTACGACCGTACCCCAAGGATACCACCGCGTGGGAGCCCTCTCGGCGCACGCGCCTCACACCTTCCGGGAAGTGGAAATCCTTAAAACACGAACCCGGGGTTACGCTTACGCAGAGGGAACATCCAGAGTCTCGCGGTCGCTCACCCGCCTACCACCCACGGGCGTCAACCTGCTAGCCCTCCTCCTGAGCGTATTCGGCGCGCTAACCGGCCTGTACTTGACCCATAGGTCGGTTCGGGGTGGGGAGGGCGGTGAGTAGGCTCCTCCCCGTGGTCCTGTTCCTAGCCTTGGTATCGGTCGTGCCCGTGGGCGTTCAAGCCCAGTCGTTCAAAGTCTGGGTCGAGGTGGAACCCTCGGTCCACACGTTCCTCGGGGCCAGCGTGTACCTCGTGGATAACGAGCACAAGGCGTTATACTCCCTGGGCGAATACAGTACCGTGATGGAAAAGTCCAAACAGCAGACTCAACCGCGACCACTCTACCCGAAGGATCGGAGCGAACCCCTCGGAGAACTCGACCTCGACGCCCTCGGCGTCGCCGTCTCGTGCTGGTTCGGGGGCGTCGGTTGCTCGGACGATCGGACCATGCGAACCCTCCTCCAGGTACTCGAGATGGACGACGAGGTCCGCGCGCGAGTCCTCGGGAACGTCTGCCCCACTCTAACCATGTTCGGGAACGTGCCCGTGCACGTGACCGAGTGTCGCGTCGAGAGGACCGAGAACACACTCACCTTCAAATTCACCCACTACGGGATCACCGTCAGGATCGTCAAGAGCGAGCTCAAGGTGCAAGTCACCGACTACGGGAGGGACTGGTTACTACTCCACGTCGAACCACCCTCGAGCGGGAAGCTCTCGATCGAGGAGAACGGTGAGACACTGGCCTTCCACACGCTGACCTCCGACGGGACCCTCTCCGGACCGTACACCGTGCTCGAGGTGGAGGAAGGCCGCCCCCTCGATCTAGTCGTTAAGGACCTCGAGCCCGGTGAGAAGAGCGCCCTCGATGTAGTCCTTGAGGACGACCTGGGCATCACGGTCAGGAAACGCGTCGAGTACGCGCTACCACTGGTGAACATCGAGAGCCTCACCGTGGAACCGGGTAACCCGCTCAGAGTGAAGCTCAGGCTGAGCGTGAAGAACACGATGGTTAAGAGGATCACCGTACGAGTCGTGGACTGCACTACCGGCGGGGTGCTCACCGAGCGGGCGTTCGACGTCGGATTGTCCGAGGGCGAGCACGAGCTCGAGTACTCGATAGAAACCCCGAACACCACGGACCCGCTCGCCGTGTTCGCCGCGATCGAGTACGATCACGGTACCACGCTGGAGGGCGAGAAGTTCGAGCCCGTAGAAACCCCCGCGCAGGACTTCACCACGATCGTACCCTCGACAGGCACGCCCGAGGTCATGCTCGACGTCGAGACCCCGGAACGAGCCCATCTGGGACTACCCGTCGAGATGACGGTACACGTTCGGCTAGGCCGGATCCCACTCTCCACGGGAGAAATCCGAGTAACCACCGAGGACGGGAAAACCCTCGCCCGAACCACCGTCTCGAACGGCGAGGCGAGAATGCTCATCCTCCCCACTCACACTGGCGACGTGGAACTCCACATCGAGTACTACCTAGGCTCGAGGAAACTGGCCGAGAGGGAACTCACCCTCCACGTCTCGAACGAGTTCCACGGGTTCACCGCCGACATCGTGAGCCCGGGCAACCTGGGCTCCCTGGGCTACGACCTCCGCGGGTCGTACATCCCCGAGAGGAAATACCCCGCGAAGGACGAGCCCATGTTGTACATCTACAGGACCTGGTGGGATGAATACTACCCGTTCCTCGTCCAACCCGCGGACCGCCCGAACGCCCTCCTCGCGAACGGCCTGAAGATCACCCTACCCGAACCCGCCGACACCGTGTACATGCTAACCCTACCAGTACGCGTCCACTACCCGATCAGGGTCACGATCGAGGACTCGAGCGGGGAGCGCGTGACCAGGAAACTCTGGTGGCTGAACTGGGACTGGCAATGGTGGTGGGACCACGGTTGGAGCGTGTACCACCTCAGGCTCACGGCCCGAGACCTCGGTCTAAAGGACATCACCGAACTCGAGTTCGACGTGCCGAACGGACTCCTCTGGATCCTCGCGCTGACCTACCGCTCGGGCGACGCGTACAAGGCCCTGATCGAACCCGGAAAGGGCGTGACCCTCTACCGCGAGCCCGGACCGGTCGAGATCGAGCTCGAGGGCTGGCCCGCGGGCTCGGACCACGAGGTAGTCTGGAGGAAGGTCGGGGACGAGTGGATCCCCTTCTACCTGTGCCCGAAGGATCACCCAAACGCACTCCCCGCAGACCACCTACTCCTCCACATACCCCACGACGCCGACCGAGCCTACATCCTACTCTACGCGCGCGAGGACACGACCGCCGAGTACGGTATCCTAACACTCAAGACCACCGTCCCGCTCGAACTCCCCTGGAAGTCGAACGTACCACGCTCCGACGACTTCGACCACCTGGCAGTCCTCGAGATCCCCTGCAAACCGAGCTCGCTAGCACGATCACGCGGTAGGGTGCTCCTCGTCAACGCCCCGAACGCGTACGTCATCGCCATCACCTACCACCTGGGGGACAAGTACGAGGCACACGCTCCAGACGGCGAGAAAATCACCCTCACGAGCAAGGACCTCCCACACTACCACAACGCGAACATCCTCCGAGAGACCATCGACTCCGAGGAGCACGGGTTACCACCCGAACTCTGGCACGAGGGCGTAGCCTACCACTGGCTCCCCGTACCCGGGACAGTACTCCACGTGCAAATCCCCTTCTACCTCGCGCCGAAGGACGCCGAGAACGCGATCAAGGTCGAGAACGACCTGAAGATCCAACTCCCCGAGGGGACCAAGGCCGTCTACCTCCTCTACATCGCGACCGACCAACGCGACCCCAAGGACCGCCCCGCGAGCAAGTACCACCTCGAGATCACCCTCGACGACGGGCGGACCGTCCAAGCCATCGTACTACTACCCGATTATCTAGCGCTCACTCGGGACCCGAGTACGGCCCTACTAGCCATGGACTACGCGCGCACGAACCCCACGGGCTTAATCCTCATCACCCAACGACCCGCCTGGCACCTCCCGGTACTACTCAAGGACGACCAACCCGAGGAGGCGCACGCGTACGCCTGGGTCCTAACGATCGCGACGGGCGAGGAGCACACGATCCGCGAGCTCACCCTCCACCCACCCGAGACCGGCCGACTCTACCTCCTGGCGATCACGGCACAGGCGAAGGACGCTAGACTATACGCCGTCCTCGGGCCGGGACAGTGGGTCGAGTTGAGCCCGCCCGGGGAGGTCTGGCACGGTCACACGGTGGACGTCGTCCACCCGGGTGAGACTCGAGAGCAGTTGCCGATCGAGGCATGGCACCGGCGGGTCCTCGTCAAGACCCCGGACGAGGCGATACCCCTGCTCCTAGCCCGCCCGGACGGTCCGAACGCGACCCCGATCGCGACCCGAGAGTCGACTCTTAACATAATCCTACCCAAACCCGCGGACGCCGTGTACTTGCTGTACCTAGCGACCGATTACGAGGAGGCGAGCACGCCGCCCACGCTACCCCTACTCGCCCTCCTCGACGATGGGAAACTAACCGGGACACTCGTCCGGATCGCTCCCGCGGATCGGAAGCCCTCGGACCTCCTACCCGCCCTCGCCTGGGCCGAACCACTCGTCGAGGAGGGTGAGGACCTCACCGTCCGACAGGCACCCGTCATCACGTGGGATCGCGTGTATAAGCCCACGGGGACGGTAGTGCTCGAGGGTCGGACCGCCTGGCTGCTCGAGCTCAAGCCCGAGCACGGGAGGATCAAGGCCCTGACCTTCCTGCCCACCGACACGCGGCTCACGGTGTACCTCCTCGCCGTGACCCTCCGCATTGGAGATTACTACTACGCGCTCGAGGGCGGGAAGACCATCCGCCCACTGGACGCGGGTGAGGCCGATACTACAATCGAGACCGCTTGGAAGCCCGAGCGCGCGCCCGAACTGCCGAGGACGTTCTCATGGCCCGGGTTCTCGGTGGACCCGGCCGAGAAACCCTACGATTATCGTCATCACGTGCGCGTGCTCGAGGACGAGGTCGTGATCACCCTCGGGGACGAGCCGGTACCGGTGCGGCTGACGGGTAGGCTGGCGCCCGTGGTACGCCGGGAGGTCGAACTACCCGAGCCCGCGGACGCGGTCTACCTGCTTTACCTGACCGGGCACGCTCCGTCCACTTCGCCGGCCCGACTCCTCGTCGAGTACGAGGACGGTGGCAGGGCGCTCGTCCTCGTCAATCTAGCGAGCGAGGTGGGATTGTACGAGAGTCCGGCTCGAACCGTGAGTGCGTGGGTTAGGCCCGTCCTCGGTTGGCACAACGGGGCGCCTACAGTGGTCCAACAGCCCGCGCTCGAGCTCGAACGCGATGATGGTAAGAGAGTACGCGCTTGGTTCCTCAAGGTCCAAGCACCACCCGGTCAGAGGATCAAGAAGCTCGTCCTCCTAGACCGACCACCACGAGCCCGAGCCTGGCTCCTAGGACTAACGTACCGGGTTGGGAGTGAATACTACGCGCTGTTAGAACCGGGTAAAGGCGAGTTATTGGACGAGCTCAAGGTGAGGGTTAAGCTCGGTGACCAGGCGATCGACCTCACCGAGCCTAGCCTATTGCTAATCCACACGACCCGAGAAGACTTAGAATACTCGATCATCGACTTGAGAAACCCGGTATTACCCCCGGAGTGGAAGCGAGCACCACCGGTTAGTGAGGTCACCGTGGAGTACGGTCCTAGAATACTGCGCACTGTCAAGCTAGAAGGCGAGTCCTACCTAGCGGTATTATGCCTACCACCCGGGTTCGAGTACTCCCCAGAGGACTTTACCAAATGGGCCCAAGCACTAGCCGAGCTCAAGGATAGGGTTAAACAAGATGAGAAAGATGAGAAATTAGCCCTAGTAGTGCTAACGAGCTCACTACCGATCCTCGAAGCTTATTACTACGATCAGGTGATAAGCAAGCTCTGTGAGGATTACAAGGCGAGTTGGGTTAGGATATTACCCGGTGTGATCATCGCGCAGGTTACGATCGAGAAACGGAGTGATAACAAAGTCCGACTGGGACTCTCCCTGGACACGCCTACCGTCCTACTCGGGGTTGAATTTTACGCGGACCCGGTGACACAACGAGCACTCAACACTAGGGCTTCGATACTAACACAAGTCATTGAGAACTATGTAGTTTCCAAAATCACCGGAGAACCGTACTATAGTGAGGAAGAATGGGCTTTATTACCTGATAATGTTAGACAAGATTTGGAGAAAATACTGAAGGAGCTAGGAGTAGAACCACACGGGGAGACTAACAAACAATCCTCAATACAAGAACTGATAGAAGGAGAAATACCAGAATACAACCCAACAACAGGAACGATAGAAATAGAGGTAGAAAAGAAGAAAGGAGTAGCAGGTGTTGCGTTATGGTTGATATCTACGTGGCTTTCCTTAATCGATGTCGCTTCAAGTCCTCCTCATGAGTGGTGGGAATGGTTCCTTTTAGGTTTAAGTATGGGGGTTATTGGTTGGCTTGGAACAATCCATATTGGATTTGCAATTATTTCAATTGGGATTTCTATATTCATCATATGGTACGAATATCGCGAATACGGTTCTACTCCATCCCCGTTTGGATGGGCTAGTTTAGCAATATCCATCGGGTCGACTATTAAGGATATCATGAAGATGTTATAAATGATATATTATAATGACGCCACTGGTAGTGCTTTGGGTGGTGTTCTCATGAGCGTTCGAACCGTGTCACTGCTCACGTTGTTGTTACTGATTGCACCGGTGGCAGCTGATATCCCACCTCACGCCTCCGAGAAGGAGCTGGAGGATCCGAACTGGTGGTGGGAACATCATCGGGGACCCGTTTGGGCGACCCGGTACCCGGAAGTCTGGAACAAGATCGTGCTCAAGTACGAGGATCCGGAAGATCGGGAGAAGGTCTCGAAGTTAGGAGAGGCACTCCGTCATCCCCCGAGAGGGTTTGAGCTTTGGATATGGTTCATACTGGGGATGGCGTTAGTGCTACCGCCTGCCTCGCGAGTCGGATTTCTTAAGTTCTTTAAGTACAAGACGTGGGAGGCTCCTGAGTGGCTGATCCAATACTGTGGGACGATAATCCTGAGTATGGCCTACCTCGCGATCATCGCGATGGGTAGGGCTTACGTCCTCAATTGTTCCGTGTACTACGTGATGATCGGGAAGCTCAGTGAGGCTTACCGGACGTTTTACCTATGGACGGCGTACGCCGAGCCGTTCCTTCTAGCATTCAACGCGGCTATACCGTTGATCCTAGTGTCCAAGCTCGAGTTGCCGTACCGTCGGCTTAAGGCGGGTATCCTGATCGCGTGGCTGGCGTCTCTGGTGCTGAACGTTCACATGCACTCCGAAAGTCTCACACTGTTATCGACCCTCGGGGGATGATGGTTGGGCCACTCGGTAGTTCTAGCACTATCGATCATCTTCGTCGTCGCGCTGTGCCCATGCCATGCGGGGTCGTGGAGCGTCGATCCCGAGATCGTCGAGCATCCGTGGTTGTGGAACCGGTACGTGGTCAGTAAGTACCACGATCCGGTCGAACGGTCGAAGGTGGTCGGTCTCCGAGAGGAGCTGCTGGATTACCGGAAGGCGCGCGTGACGGTGGTATTCCTGTGTACGGGCGTTTGGGTCATCGGGATCGCACTCCTACTGGTGAAGAACAGGAGGGCCCCCAAGGAAGCGTTAACGGAACACTTCTTCCGGTTGGCGTCCCCACTGGGCTTCGCCGGTCTCGCCATCGTTATAGCATCGATTGGGGAGTTCAACGCACTCCTCGCTCTGTCCAAGGGTGAGGGTTATCGGGTTGCGGTCGAGACGATCCGCGCGTACGGCGTGTACGGGCCCGCGGTGATCGCCCTATTAGCGATCGCCGTAATACTCGTGACGGTATCCCGGCGTGCTCCGAAGGTCGACCTACCCTTCCTACCCAAGACGGGCTTACCCCTCAGCAGGGTATCGGCCATCATAGCCTGGACGTCGGTACTACTCACGTCCGCGCTCATAATCTCGTACACCGTAGAACTGTTCTCAAGGTAGATCGCGCGATAGACTGCGACGGATGACGACAGGGGGTGGGATCATCGGTGGTCGACGGGCATCCCGTCGGGTTAAGAGGCCGTGGGATTGGTACGAGAGGGCTAACTTAACGACGTACGTTATCGTCGGCATGATGTTCGCGATCCTGATCGCGTGTAACTGGCGGGAATTCGCGCCTCTCACCCCTATGGCCGTGGGATTCTTCCTCGCGGCATTGTGGATAGTCGGTACTAGGACACACCCGAATCCAGGAGATCTGAGGCGTCTTGACTTGCGTACGGTCTATTATCGCACGGCCTCAGCCTGTCACCCGGACTGGTACTGACCGCGCTCGCGGTACCCGTGATCGTGGTCATAACCGCCGCGATATCACTCCAACCGAAGGCTTCTCACGCCACGCTCGCTGCTACCGAGTTCCTTATACTAATCCTCGCCCTCAGCGCCGTGAACTACGTCCTCTTACCGTTGTTGGGTTTCGGTGCCGTCTGGGTCTTCAGGGTGGGAAAGAGGCTCTACCTGGTCTCCCTCGGGTACTGCGAGGGTGAGACGATCCTCGAGCCGGGTGTGGAGGTCGAACTCTCGGGGTTCCAGGTCCTCGCGGAGTTCCCCCTGGAGTCGGAGTACCACGGTCGATTGTGGATCAGGATCGGGTACTTCCCACCGGGGATCCACTGGGTCGAGTTACCCGAGCGCGGTTTCTTCTTCCTCCGAACCCGGGGCGTGTGTGCGCTGCGGGACCCGTACCTGCCCCGGGACGACGAGGGAGCCCTCGAGATGGCCCGCTTCCTGGAGAAACTCTCGATGGTGTACGCGGCCGTGTGCTTAGAGGAAGGGGGCCCGAACCCCGGGCGCGCGCGGAAGATCATGAAACACGTGAAGAACAACTCCAGGTGGGGAACGACGGTGAGGTACTTCGGGGTCAAGGTGCCGCTCGGGCGGTTCACCACCAGTCAGTCGACCACCGTAACGGTGGCCGTATTGGTGGCCCTCTCGCTGGTGTCGGCACTCGCGAGGGGTGAGCCGCTGGGGCCGATGGGCGCACCGATCCTCGTCCTTTCCTGGCTGTTGGCATGCGTGCTGCTGGCCCTACCGGTGGCCTGGCGCAACAGGAGGGCGGTCAAGACCGGACGCTGGTACCGGGTGATCTTCGAGCGCCACCGCGTGGAAGAGGCTATCGACAAGGCACGGGACTGGAACTGGTTCCCCGACCTCGAGAGGGTCGACCCACTAGAGGATTGATCACGACCCGAGGCCCTCGTCTCGGCACAACTGGAGGGTCAAGACCCTGTTTGACCCCCTCCCTTCCCCCTCCGAAGCCCGAGGTCCCGCTTCGCAGACCCTTCGAGAGAGCCACAAACCAGCGGAGCCGGGGGCGCTCCACGCTACGGTGGAGGTGCCGGCGCGTGGCCGCACACCAGTTGTTCGATTTGAATTCCCTTTGCGGTGAGTATGGAGGGGTTCCGCTTGGGTCGGGTGGTGCGAGGACTCCTCATGGCGGCGTACGTCGGCCTCTCACTCGCGATAACCTGGCCGTTCGCGTGGCGCTTCTTTCGGTGGTGCGCCCCCTACGCCCCGGCCGCGTACACGGTGTCCGAGCTGGTGATGATGGTCGGGACGTGCGGGATTCTGCGGTCCGCGATCCCCTTGGCGGCGGTGGGTTGGGGCGACGTACTCAACGTCGCGGTAGTGGCGATCTGCGCGTCTTACATCCCCTTCTGCGTGTGCTGGATCGTCTTCCGCGTCTACCTGCACTGCTGCGGGACTGCGCTCCCCGACGGCGGTTCTCTCATGACCGTCCTCGGCGCGGTCCTGCTCTCGACCACCTCGTTCCAGGTCCTGTGGAGGCCCGAAGGGCGCTGCGGAAGCTGCACGGTGAGGTGGACGTCGGCCGGGACGTGAGGCTGTTCCTCGCGGGCTTCGCCGCCATGATGGTCACCGCGACGCTCGCGGCCGTCTACACGGTCCTCCACGCGCCGCCGCAACGGGTGGCGGGTCTGGCCGGTTCCGATATCGTGTGCATCCTCCGTCCCCGCTGACGGATCCGCGGCCCCGAGCCCGCGCTCGGGTGGTACGGGCGGGCCTACCGGGCAGCCCTTACTACTCCTTTCCTTTCCGTATTCTAATTGAAGCACCGGGTCCGCCGGTTCCCCGATCCCATGAGATCGAGGGTGACCGACGGCGGGGAAGCGGCGTTGCGCGGCCTAACGCGGTTCGCGGAGCGGAGACTTCGATGGTACAGGCGGGCCTACTGGACGCTCTGCCCGGCCGTCGTCCTCTTCACGGGTTTGGGGTGGGAAGAGGCGGGGCTATTGCTGATGGGTTTCGCGGCCTTCGCGGGGGCGTTCTACGGGATCTACCGGGAGGAAACTGAGGGAACGTTCCCCCGATCCGAGCACTCACGCCGGGTCGGTCGCACCCTGATGTGGTACCCCACCGCCTCGTTCGACCGCGTGCTGGGAGGCCTCACCCCGACTACCTTCCTGCCACTGTTTCCCGCCCTCCTCTACTTCATCACTTCGGTCGCCCGTCACCCCGACTTTCTCCACTCTCGAATCGCGGTAGCCCTCTTCTTCCTCGGCCCTCTGCCAGTCCTACTCTACCTGGTACGGTACGAGGTCGCTTCGGCCCTCGGTTGCGTCCGGGTCCTCCGCGTTCGCGGTTCCCGGGCCCTCCTCCTCTCCCTCGGGTACTGCGAGGCCGAGTTGGTTACGGATGGAAACGTGAAGGTTTCCGGGTTTCGTGAGCTCGGTTCTTACCCGGTCGAGTACGGGGGCTTACCCGGGGACCCGCCCGGGGACTTGAGGATCCGCGTTGGTTACTTCCCGCCGGGGAAGCACGAGGTCGAGGTCCGGGATTGTGACTTCCTCTTCCTCAGGACCCGGGGCGTGTGCATGCTCTACGACTCCCGTGGACTGCCGGAGGACCGGGAGGGGGCGTTCCACCTAGCCCGGTGGTGGGAGAAGTTCTCGATGGCGTACGCGGCCCTGTGCCTGAAGGAGGGCGGACCGCCGGATCCGGGTGAGGCCGAGGCCCTGGCCGCGGGAGCCGGTGACAACGCCCGCCGGGCCCTGACCGTGACCTACTTCGGGGTCAAGTTCCCGGTCGGGAAGCTGGTCGCGAGCGAGGAGGCCATGTTAGGGGTCGTCCTCGGGATGATCCCGATAGCGACCCTGGTGCGCGATCTCCTCCCGCCCGACCTGTCGCTGCTATCCGCACCGATCGCCGCACCGCTCGCCGGGGTACTCCTCGCGTTACCCATCGCCTGGCGCAACCGACGGGTGGTCAGGACCGGGCGGTGGTACCGTCTCCTACTCCGAGGGGATCATGTGGAGAAGCTGCTCCCCAGACTGTTGGGGGAAGATTTGTGGTCCCGGCGGGGTGGGATGATCACGACCCTGTGGAAGGTGTTCGACGTCCTCGAGCGGGAGCGTCGACAACATCCACCGTACTGACCTACACCTGGTGGTACTCAGAACCACGTCCCGAGTCGTTCCGATTTCTAGCCCATGGAGTCGACGTCACGGGGGAGGAGTAACGCAAGGGAGATCCGACGTGTTTTTCCGAAACGAAAAGTCTTAAATTCCGTCGAGTAGATGCCTACTGGGAGGGGGTCGGGACGTTCCGGTCCGCCGTCCGGTTCGTCCTGGTGCCCCTCTTCGTCCCGGCTCCGGCGTGGGACGGCACTGGACCCGGGTGCAAACGATCCCGCGGAAGCCGTCGCGGACGATGATCCGGCCGCCGAGGTCGTGGGTGGTATCACGCCGTCGCCTCGCTGGCGACCGGGTACGCGATGCAGGTGGCCCTCGAGAAGTCGCCGAACCCCACCATGGCCGTACTGGCGTCTGGGATCAGCGCTCTAAGCCTGGTCGGGGCCTCCATAGCTCGCGATGCGCACCTCCACCCCCGACGACCGGAAACTGAGGGACTGCACCGCCGAGGTCGGGGTGCTGAGCGTTCTGGGTAGGATCGTGGTGAGTCACCGCCTCCTCGAGTCCCTCGGGTCCGACGACCGGGATTACCTACGTTACCTACGATGTGCGCTGATATCCGATCTCGTGGCGTGCGTTAGCCTCCTGGGTGTGCTCGAGATCTACGCTTTCTCTCTCACCGTGAGTCCGGCGGCCATCCCGGTGGCCATCCCCGCGATCCTCCTCCTGGCCGGCATGACGTACCTGTTGAAGACCTTGCTGGAGTCCTCCCCGCTCGCCGGCGTGGTGGACAGGATAACGTATCACATGTGTATCCTGTCGGCGGGAACTTGCGACCCCGTCATCTCGATGCAATTGCAGCCCCCGGGCGATCTAATGGACATCCCGCCGTACGCGTTCGGCCTCGTGTACGGTCTCACGGTTTTAGCACCCATCATCCTACTCTTTGGGACCTTGATGCCCGCGGGAGCGGTGCTGGAGCCGTTCGAATACCCGTTGGAGGACTCTCCGATCCCGGGTCTGATCCTAGTGGCGGACATCGTCCGGCCGTTCACGCTATGCACGGTGATACTCGACGTCCTGTCGGAGGTGTTATCGGCGGTCCTCTTACCGGGTGAAGTCGTCAGGAAGGCGGTGGCCGCCCTCGGCCGGTCGGTGATGAGCCTGTTAGGCATCGGTCCCTCGGGTGAGGGAGCCCGAGCGGAACCCGCCGGTGGATCCGGGGCGCCGAGGGCGTCCCTCAACGCTCACCGGTACTCCCTTTGGAACCCCCTCCAAATAACCCTCTAAGCCGATCCGGACGTCGGGGGGTCGTACCGTGGGGTGTCTCCCGACCGTGCTCGCCGCCTTAGCGGCCATCTTCGTCGTGGGAGGGGTCGCGACGGCGACCGATGACACCTATCCCCATCATTATGTCAAGTTTCGGATCGAGCCGAAGATACAGTCCGTGGAGGTACCGTCCGAGGTCGTAGCGGAGGGTGGGACCGCCGAGGTACCCGTGAAAGTTACGGTCACCTGGACTGGCAATTACCCGTGCACGATCAAGCGCACACCGACCAGGATGACGTTCGCGGTCGACGGGAACGTGGTGAACACGCAGATGATCACCCCACCGTACAAGGTCGGGGACACCAGGACGGTGAGCACGACCCTGAGGCTCACGCCGGGCGAGCACGAGATCACGGTGACGGTGAGGTTCCCGAACCTCTGCAGTACGGGATCGCCGGTGGAACCGACACGAAGAGCGTCAGGGTCGTCGTAAGGGTCGGAACGTCACGATCCGGGCACGAGGTGTCGGAACGGCAGGAGGAACGATTGGGAGAGGAGCGGCAGGATCAGGGCCAGCGGGAGGGACAATCGTGTGAGAAGAGGGGGAAGGAGAGGGAGAAGAAGAGGGGCAAACTACCCGTCCTCCCACCTCCGGTGATCCCGAGGAGGCGACGCCCGTAACGGGGACGAACTCGAGACGCGACATCTCAACGGCCCACCTCCCCTACCCCGCCTCGACGTCCGTCGGCGTCGCGGGCGACGTCCCCGGCTCGCCTCGAGATCACGCCCCGGATGCACGCTCGGTGAGCCCGACAGCGGGGACGTCCTCGCCATCTAGGGTTGGTTCCCTCGGTCGGATCTGGAACCTCGATCACCCGAGACGGTTGCTCATCACTCGATCGTCGGTGACCGAGCCCGTCACGGACGTTGGGCTCATCCGCTACCAGTCCGACTTGACATCCCGAACGGTGGTGTTACTGTAGTCCGACGATCGTACGTGAACTATGCACAAACTATGTGACATTAGCATGAGCATTAGTCGACGATCGTACGTAGATGTTCTTACTCGCGTCGCCCGTGCCGGAGTTTCCAGCGCTCTAACTCGAACTCCACGTCGGGGATCTCGTGTTTCCCATCTAATGACTCCCTCCTGGAGCGGATGACCTTCCTCAAGTGACTCGAGTAGTGGGCGGGCCAGCTCCCGAGGGCCCTGATCAGGAAGGATTCCAACCGGTCGGGTAGCTTCTCCAACACGTCCCGGATCCGCGGTGAGTCGGAGGGTCTGGCGTCGAAGGTCAGGGCGAGCCCACGAGCCAACACCCGTCGAGCCCGTTTGTATGGCAGGTCCGAGACTTCGGTGAGCAGGGTCTTGAGCACCGAGCGGAGGTTACGCATCAAATGCCGGGCTAGTTCGAGGACTTCCTCACGATCTAAAGAAACCAGCCACTCGACGAAGGAAACACTCTCGTTCTCGGGTTTACCCAGGTAGAGGGTGCGCCCGTGCTCGAACTTCGAATCCCGCCTCCACCTCGCGACGTAGTACGGACCGCAGGTACTACCGTTGACCGTCCGGTAGGTCACCTCCAGACTCGGCTTCTTCCTCCGGCGGTATACTTCCCGGAGTACCCGAAGGGCTCGGATGCGCTCGACAGGATCATGGGGTATCGGGACGTGCGATGTGACCAACCCCGCACACGACCCCCTCAGGTGCCCCCAAATTGTATGGAAGTAGGAGGAGAACATTCTCGAGATATAAGCGTTATCATCCGGGACTGGGATCCGCCTGGGGAAGCGCGCGTCCTCCTTTCCCATACATTCGGTCGAGACGGCGTGCACCGGCGGAGCCCGGGATGATCACCGGAGATCGTCCTAAGGTTACGGGAGAACTACAGTGAAGGGGGACGGACAGAATTACCCAGTAATGTAGGGACGTCTATTTCGATGGGTTGTAGACGCATAACGTGGATAGGAGCCGACGGTGCGGTGGTTCGCCTTCCAGTAAACACTCATAGACGCGGCCCGAACGCACCGCCCTCCGATTGAGCAGCAACCCGCACAACACCGGTAGGGCCAGCAGACAGAGGGTGAACGCGTCGAGGACGACCATCGCGTCGAGCGCGCCCCAACCTCTAACGCCTCTAGTGAGCACGAAGTCCACCGCCTCCGTCATCGGGAGGAGGGAGAGGACTAGGACGCACATCTCGACAACGGGTAGGTTGAAGTCGCAGTTCATGTACCGCACGAGGAACCCGACGGCTCGATTGTTCCTCACACGCTCCAACCACCTCTCGAGCTCCACGGCGCCGGGTACGCCCTCCCGTAAACACAACGCCGCGTACGCCATCGAGAACTTCTCCCACCACCGGGCTAGGTGGAACGCCCCCTCCCGGTCCTCCGGCAGTCCACGGGAGTCGTAGAGCATGCACACGCCCCGGGTCCTGAGGAAGAGGAAGTCACAATCCCGGACCTCGACCTCGTGCTTCCCCGGCGGGAAGTAACCAACGCGGATCCTCAAGTCCCCGGGCGGGTCCCCGGGTAAGCCCCCGTACTCGACCGGGTAAGAACCGAGCTCACGAAACCCGGAAACCTTCACGTTTCCATCCGTAACCAACTCGGCCTCGCAGTACCCGAGAGACGCCAGTGACACCCGCGTGCCCTCGGGCTTGACGCGTACGGGTAGCGCGTACCCGAGCGTCATGGCCGCCGAGAGTTTGACCAGGTAGGAGAACACGGTCGTCGCCGCGATGGATATGAGCAGGAAGACCGTGAGCGCGACGCCCGTCCTATCCCCCGTCGATAACCACATCGTGAAGAACAGTATCAAGGCAGGGATCATCGCCAGCGGGAGCGCCGTCCCCAGCTTGGGGCCGTCGCGGAGCCTGTTGAAGGAGGCCGTGGGATAGAGTAGTCGGGTCCCGATCCTAGCGTGCTCGGGTTTCGGCGCCCTCTCGCGGAATGAAAAGGGCCTCATTAGTCCGAGGAGAACGCCTACGATACTACCCAAACCCGCCACCATCACGCCGGCGTCCGACCCGAGGAGCCCCAAGGGCGCCGAGAGGGTGCAGAGCGCACCGTACGCCAGCCTCAAGCGCGAGACGGTTTCCCGACTCACCAACGGAAGCTCACAGCCGGAGGCCCCCGGATCGCCCAAGGGAACGAGCCCCCGGCCGGACCTCCTTCGTGAAGGGAGTCTGGGCACGTTGAACGATCGTCCGGGGGGACTCCGATTTCAGCGGGCATGAGGGGAGACAGCACCTGTGGCCGTCGTCGACGTGTTCACGCTACGCACAATGGTACGGTTATATAATCGGTCCGGTGTTCGTCCGCGTCCGTGCGCGGCGTCACGAGACCGACGCCGTGCGGGGGATCTCGCCCGTGGCGGACCTTCCTGCGGTTGGTCTGTGGCGATCCCCGGTTGCGGGAGATCGTGTTGGAGTTTCGGGATTCCGTGAGGGTCGGGTCGAGTCGGGTGGGCGGCGTCCTCCGGAAGCTCTACCCCATCCTCTCACTGTACGTAATATTGAGCCTGGTCTTCGAGGGTCGTGGGGTCGTTCGGGTACTGTGGGATCGGGCGTCGGCCCCGCTCGCGATGATCGTGATCGCCGGCGCGTGCATCGCCCCAATCCTCGCCGCGTACCTGGCCTTCCACGGGTATCTCACGCTCGAGGCCCGCAGGAGGCTTCGAGCTCCCGTCGTCACCCGACCGCACAACCCGACGCTCCTCTTGCTACCCTTCCTCCTAGCCCTGCTCCGCCCTGATTACTACGTTCACCACTGGCCGGAGACCCGGGTCGCCCTAGCCTACCTCTACGCGGGATGCGCCCTCTCCCCCACCCTCGCGCTCGCCGTGATGTGGGTGTTGAGAACGCGAGTCGTCTGGTGTTGGAAGAGGGACCTGGACGAGGAAGTGTTAGAACGCTTCGTCGAGGGGCTCCCCGACGGACGGTACGTACCCGGCAGTCTGATCCCCTACGCGTCTAACGTCGGGACGCTCGCCGTCGCCATCGCCGTCGACGCGCCGTCCCTCACGCCCTATCTGATCACCGCCGGTACGCTCTCCGTGCTAGCCCTCACGACCTACATCTCGACGTTCACCGAGGGGGATCTCCTCGACATCCTCGGCAAGCTCCGGAGCGGACCATGGCGCGATGACTCGTACGTGATCGGCTTCACGATCCTCATCCTGGAGAGGAGCTTCTGGCTGATAATCGAGCACTCGCACCCCTAGAGGTTCGACGTCACGTCCGGTGAGTGGCGGTGGCTACGTCCGGCTAGCCGACCCCCACCTTGATCCACCGGAGTGTTAAATACGGGGGGAGACACCATCGGATCGTCACGGGGATCCCGGTGGAGCGGGCGATCGCCCGTGTTTGTGGGGATCCGAGGGTCGCGGGGGGTCGTCTCGGAGTTCGAGGGTTCTCTGAAGCGCGAGCCCGACCGGTGGTGGTTCACGAGGTTCCTCCACGAGCACCCGATGCTACTCTCGACCTCGCTCGCACTCCTCACCCTACCCCCGGTCCTCACGGCGGGTAGGACGGTCTGGGAACTGTCCGACCGCCCCCACGATCCCGCAGCCCTTCTCGTGACGACGTCGGCGACCCTCGCCCCCGCGCTCGCCGTCTACTCCGCCCTCATGGCGTACTACACCCTCCGAGCCCGGTACCTGATCAGGGCACCGGTGGTCACCTACCCCCACCACCCGGCCTACCTGCCCCTGCTGTACTGGCTCCCCTCCTCCCGGTTACTGACCCACTGGGGCGAGCCGAAGGTGCGGTTGGGGTTCGTGGTCCTGTACACGACGGTGGTACTCCTACCCACCCTCTCGCTCCTCCTGACGTGGATCTGTCGGGTTCGGATACTCTGGTGCTGGCGTGGGGACATCGACGAGGGCACGCTGGCGCGCCTGCTCGAGCGACTACCCCGGGACTACACGTACGCCCCCGGGTGCGTGTTCCCCGCCTTGGTGGCGATCAGCGCCTTACCCGGGGCTTTCGGGTACCTTCTGTTGAAGGGGACGTGGTCGGGGTGGTACGTGCTCGCGATCCCCGCGAGCATGATCGTGCCGATGACCGTCCTGACATACGCCGTGATCCGGAAGATGAGTCGGTCTCCCGTCGAAGAGCTGACGGACGAGTGGTTGGGTGAGGGGAACGCTCCCTGGCGGCTCGATCTGCAGGCTCTGGCCATCCTCGCGACGTTCGCGACCTGGACGCTGGTGGACGTGGGAGGCATGAGGTGACCCTCCCGCGGGGACCCAGGACGACGCTGAGGCGATTTACCGGAGGCGTAACCCCGTGAGTTTCGAGTCGGACTCTTGCGGCGAGGTGTCAGAATAAGTGTCTCGAAGATTCATCGTATTAGTAGCTTGTATATTGGCATACTTAAGTTTGTACCTGCTAGAATTGACACTATATCCCCCAAATGCTGTACCCATAGCAATAATTGTATTCATTCTTAGTATTGCCATAGAAGAGCTAGTTCGTAGGTGGTATATATATTACTTAGGTTGGAGATTCCGAAGCCTGAGAACGCTAGAATGAAAGGTAAAGTAATCCATATCCGACCGTGTTCTCCGCTCGACAACTCACACAACCCCTCCATGTTCTACCATCTATCATTTTAATGTACCTCCCCATTGTTTCAATTCCACATGCGGAACTCACCGACAGCAGTGTATTCTTAACTTTCCTAATGATCGTCCTAGGAGTAGTATTTGTAGTGTCCATTTCGATGTTTTTGTCTTTTCCGTTCGCGATGATTTTGAGGGTTAAAGATTCTAGAGTTTGGATCCTCTCGTGGTTGTACTGCGAGACTGAGTTGATAACGGATGGTAGCATCGAAGTCTCTGGATTCCGAGAGTTTACCTCTTATCCAGTCGAGTACGAGGATTTACCCGCGGGATCACCAAGGGATTTGATGGTCCTAATCGGGTATTTCAAACCCGAATTACATCGTATTGAAATCCGAGATTGTAACTTTTTCTTCTTGAGAACGAGGAGTTTTTGCTTACTCTACGATGCCTGTCTTCCCGGGGATCGGGAGGAGGCGTTCCGGCTCGCTCGATGGTGGGAGAGGTTCTCGATGGTGTACGAGGCGCTGTTCGAGGATGAAATCCCGGATGAGAAGAATATCATGAAGTATCTGGACGGACTGTACCAGTTCAAGGCCGCTCACTACTACGTGCCCCTGCCGAGGTGGCCCTACGATGAAGACCGCGACGCTCGAGATTAAAACTCGGCACCGGGGGTGCGTCGCGTGATCCCCGGATGGTACGTGGGAGCCGTCCTGGTACCGCAGCTGGTCGTCACGGTCGTGATCGCGCATGGCTTCTCGCGGAAGCGTAGGTGGGAACGACTGCTTAGACGTGCCTCCCGGGAGGAGGTGAGGAGGTCCCTTGAGCGGACCCCCGGTGGTGGAACGGTCCGGCTGGCCTTCGTGCCCGAGCTGCTGTGGTGCGTTCCCGGGAGAGTGCTCGTTCTCGGGTCGACCGGCTGGTTGATGCTCGCGGTGCTGTACGAGTTCGAGCTGCTCGGGCTCACTAGGATCGTGCCCGAAGCTAAGGTGCGAGGGCTGCTCGCTGCCGTCCTAGCGCTCGTGTACGGAACCTGCGCCGTCGCCGTGTTACCTGGGACGCCCAGGCCCGCCCTTCCGAGGCTGCTGGCACCCGCCGCCGTCGGTGGCGCCCTGGGGGCGGTAGCGGTCCTGAAGTCGCTACCGCCGTGGTTGGGATCGCTCGCGCCGGTCGCGATGCTAGTCGGTCTGTCATCCGTGATCGGATACAGGGGGAGGCTGAGTGCCTCGGGAGGTACGGCCTGGGATGAGGTCGTTGAGGCGGTGCGGTACTACCCTGTTTCGGCGCTCTCCGTGGGGGAAAGGGAGGCAGAGGCGGCCGAGAAGTGTGCCCTTTGGTTCCTTGCCTGCCGGGTGGTGGAAGGCACGAGATCGGTGGGGTGACGCTGGCCTCCTTATCGCATGGAGTCTACCGTTTCCTGTCGCTCCATTTTCCCGCCCGATGCCAAAGTAGTACGACCCCAGAAGGCGCGGCGGTTTGGCTCGAGTTCTGGATACCAACTCACTCGGCGCCGGGTTGAATCGTTGGTGGGGATAGTGCCGGTCATGTACTCGTGGTGGTCCGAAGGATCGTCCAGGGAGCGACGACCTACGTGCTCACCGCGACCACGCTCCGTTATCCAATCCTCCCACCGATCACGGAGACTGCTACGGCTGGGACCGGACACATCCGACTCACGTTCCGTGCCGGAGTTTCCAGCGTTCGAGTTCTAACATGACGTCGGGTACTTCGTGTTTTCCGTCGAGGGATCTCTTTCTAAAACGGATGATCTTGTTCAAGTGAGCGGAGTAGTGTGCGGGCCAGCCTCCGAGGGTTCTCACGGCGAAGGATTCGAGCCGGTCGGGAAGTTCTTCTAGGAGGTCGCGGATTTGCGGTGAGTTCGAGGGTCTGGCGTTGAAGGTTAGGGCGAGCCCGCGGGCTAGTACCCGTCGGGCCTGTTTGTATGGCAGGCTCGAGACCTCGGTGAGTAGGGTCTTGAGTACCGAGCGGAGGTTGCGCATGAGGTGTCGCGCGAGCTCCAGAACCTCTGCTCGATTTAAGGAAACCAGCCACTCGACGAACCGGACACTCTCGTTCTCGGGTTTGCCCAGGTAGAGCGTGCGCCCGCACTTGTGTCGGGAGTCGCGACGCCATCTCGCGACGTAGTAAGGACCGCACGTGCTACCGTTCACCGTCCGATAGGTCACCTCGAGGCTCGGCCTCTTCCCACGACTGTACACCTCCCGTAGTACCCGGAGGGCTCGGATCCGCTCCACGGGATCCGAGGGTATCGGGACGTGAGCGTGCGACTCGACCAACCCCGGCACGCGATCCCCTCAGGTGCCTCCAAATTGTATGGGAAAGATTAGGACAACGCTCCGAGATATAAGCCTTACAGTCCGGAACCGTGACTCGGATGCCGATATTTCCCGGGGATACACCGAATGCGAGCCGAACCGCGTGGACCTGTATCTTTCCATACAACTGCTCGATCGGATGCCGTCCGGCCGAGGTGAGATTTCCCCGAGGATCGCGTGGTCGGAGTGGTGGGTTAAGGGCTATCGGATCGTTATTTTCAGAAAAAATAGTACCGCGCCCGCGAGCGGGATCCGGGGACATCGGCATGAGATACCTCGTGGCTGCGGTCGTCGCAACCCTCCTGGCCGCGTTGACGCCGGCTCTCGGGTATTGGCACCCGAGTAGTGGCTATCCCCCCGTGGTACGGGCACCATCAAGGGTACGGTCACCACGGTCCGAACGGTGGTCCGAACGGTCAAGGTGGACGAGGACTGGGGCCCGAGGAATGTCCCTACGGTCACCCGAAGTGTCCCAGCAACTCGCCTGCGACGGACATGAGCGGTGTGAACGTGAGCTCGTACGGTGGTAACACCACCGGAACAGAGGCCCGTACCGAGGTTCCCGTGAGTCCGGGTAGCCCGAGCCGAACGGTCCGAGCATCGACGGGGGTCGTCTCGGACGTCAAGAACCTGGCCTACGCGAGCTGGCCTGTACTGTCGCTGTTAGGGCTGCTCATCGCGCCGACGCTAGTCAGACGGTGAACGCCACACCGACGGCGT
This sequence comes from Methanopyrus kandleri AV19, assembly GCF_000007185.1. Lineage (GTDB taxonomy): Archaea > JAADCQ01 > Methanopyri > Methanopyrales > Methanopyraceae > Methanopyrus > Methanopyrus kandleri. Next base: position 1,151,078 of record NC_003551.1, read on the forward strand.
ACCCACCCTATTTGGCGGATGGATGGAGCTGTTTCATCGTCGGGCGGAGACCAACAGCCCGACTCCGATCACCGCGGAGATCACGGCGAGGGCCACCGGCACGGTCGGAGTTCCGGTCTTGTACTCGCCTACGACGGTCCCTCTCATGCTCTCCTTCTCCTCGAACGGAACCGGTCCTTCCTCCCCGTTCCTCGCGTAGACGTAGATGGTATCCCCGTCCACCACCTTGGCCACGTGGGCCTTGAACTCCCGGGGGAACCACCTCGGGAGCGGGTCGGGCTCGGGGTACTGCCGGTACTCGGCGAGCTTTCTCTCGACGAGCAGCTCCGAGAGTGTCGTCTCCTCGTCGTCGGGGTAGACGTCGGCGATGATCCGGTGGTACTTGCCGAGACCGTACGCCCGGCACTTCACGTAGCCGCCGGCGTCGCGGATCTTCTTCTCGACGAACTCTTTGGCCTTCAGCCCGAGCCGGTACTCCTCCTCGCTGGAGGGGTGGTAGATCTCCGGGGCGTTGACCCTGGCGAAGCGGATCTTGACGGCGGGTTTCCCGTCGAAGTACGCCACCGGCACTCCCAGGTTCTCCAGCTCCCTGAGCTGCTCGTCCGTGAGGTTCAGCCAGGGGACGCCGCTTCCGGGCGCGGGCTCCGGTTCCTCGGGGTCGACCCAGGGCGGGGCTCCCTGGGTCGTCCGTCCCGGAGAGCGCTAGGAGGGTCGCCAGGGCCACGAGCAGGGCACTGACGACCTTCCGCAAGACGCTCCCCCCAGTACATCGGCGCGTCGGCGATCCCACGGTTCATAAGGTTACTTTATTCAGGGTTAGGGTTGAGGTCGTGGATTCCCCCGACCTATCGGCACGGCTGAACGGTCCCGCCGCCTAGACCGTCGACGTCATCCCGAGGGCTCGGACGGCCTCTCAAGCCTCGAACCTCGTTCCACGTCGCCCTCCTCGAGGATCTCAGTAGCCGACTCCTCCAGCTCGTCACCCCTCAGCGTCTCGCCGTCGATAGTCACTACCTGAGACCCGGACACCGTCCTCAGCCCTAGTCGACGGATCCTCTCCGCGATGATAGCGTTCACCACCCAATCGCGCCTTTCGAGGCACCTCAAACCCACCTCGGCGGCCGGTACCAACGTCCCGTACAGTACCTCACCGGTCAGCGGGACACCCACCGCCACACGGTCCGCGTGCGTCGAAGGGTCCCGGACGATGTGCACCCGGCCGTCCCGGTCGGTGACCCTCACGTTCACGGCGTAGTATCCCAGCCTGAGTAGGACGTTACCGACGATCCCGGAGATTACCTCGTCCGCCCGTCCCTCGTCCTCCCGGATGAGATCTCTCGCACCCTCTGCGATCGTCTCGACCGTCGATCTCACGGTCTCGAGCGTCCCCCTCACGGCGCCGTCCTTCAGCGCCAGCACGCCCACCGCCACCACATCGTACGGGTCGCTACCGTGGAGGATCCTCACCGCACCCTTGTCGGACAGGTACTCCGTGATCCTCGCCGCCCTCGACGCCACGGTCCAGGGGTCCTTCGTGCTCTCCACGATCCCGGCGATCAGTCCCTTCAGCTCGACCCTACTGTACTCCCCCGACACCGGGAGGGTGAGGGGCGGTTCCACCCACGGTTCGGCGCCTTCGGGGACCACCGGCTCGACGCCCTCCGCCATCCTCCGTACGAGTCGGACCCCGGCCTCGAACAGCCCGTCCAACCACACCAGGAACCCGGCGAGGGACGCGGCGTCGCCCTTCATGAGCGTTGTCTTCGGGTCGAACTCCAGCCTCCCTCCGTTTCCCTCGACCACGATCCCGTCGACGACGAACCTGATCGTCGCCAAAGGTGTGACCCCTCGCCGCTCACGCGCTCTTCAGTCGGGATGCGAGGACCGGCTCACCGGCCCACGACCTCACTCCCCAGCACGTACGTCACGACCGTCTGGTTGTGCTGGACGAACTTACCCGAGGGGGTCAGTCCGTACTCGCCGTAGCAGTTGAACCCGAAGATGGGCACGTCCTCGCTCACCAGGTCCCGGAGTAGGTCTACGGCGTCGTCCGTGTCGACGATCAGGTGTCGGGCCATGCAGTTGAACACGAGCACGGCGCCCAGCTCATCGGGCGAGCCGGCGTCCTCCAGCGCCCGCTGCACCGCCCTCTTGAACGAATCCTCTACGTCGCCCGGCTCCATCACCCGGACGGCGACGCCGCTCGGGAGCTGTGCCACCAGCTTCAAGGTTCTCTCTTCCTCGTCCACCTCGAACGGGGTCCTGATCAGGTGGTACGGACGCGGACCCGGATCCTCGACCCCCAAGGGGTACTTCAGTAGCGTTTCCATCCCGATTTCCTCACCTACGACCTCCTCGTACACGTCCAGCGCGGGTTCGCCGTCCATCCTGATCACGTCCACACCCTCGGTCTCCACGATCATCGGCTCGGAGGAAGGGACGAAACCGTGGTCGACCGCGTGCCCACGTTTCACGGACGAGTACAGAATCAGCACCGCCAGCGCGTCCTCGTACACGCCCGAGTCGTCGAAGATGTACGTGCGCTCGAACTCGTACTCGTCCGCCGTCATACCGCCGACGATTCGGGGCACCGTGCCCAGGCAGTCCAGCACGCCCCTGAGTGCCTCCATCAACGCCTCCGGGTGGTTCAAACAGCACAGATCGTCGGTGAAGAGTAGAGCGTCGACCAGCGAGTGACGGGTCACGTCCACGTTACCGGTCACGAGTTTGGTCGCCACCGGTGCCAGTGAGGCGGAGACGTCCACTTCCACGCTCTTGGCGGCCTCGGTTACCGTCTCCCTCGCGACCCTGTACGGGTCCTCCGATAAGCCCGTGCCGATCGCCATTCCCATGGCTACGAGCTTGGAGAGTTCCATCGCGAGGATAGCCACGGACCCGTCGCTGAACCCGTCCGTGGTGATGTTGCCGGCGGACGAGAGACCGAGGATCAGACACCTGTCATCTTCGAGGTACTCCACTATCGCCTCGCGAACCTCGTGGGGGTCGTGCCTAGGCGAGAAGGCGCAGAGGACGGCATCGATTCTATCGAGACCCCAATCCGCGGCCCCCTCCAGCGCCTCCTCGGGACTGGACTTGGAGACACCGACACCGGCTTTCAGCGGAGCGGCCATCCTTCACTCCCCCTTCCGTAAAGTAACAGAGGTGATAAATCGTAATCGGATGCGTATGCACGGTCGACAAATACTTGACAACAGTTTTCCAACGTTGGCTCGTGTTGTTATACATTATAAAAGTTACGCTAGTAGAGGCTGACGCATGGTACGTGGCTCCTATAAGGTGATGACGTCATGCTGTCCAACGTTATGTACCCGACGAATTCGCGGGTGAGGCCGCGGGAATCCCGACGGTAGGATGCTCGCACTCGGGTGCGGTGGGCACACGGCGTGATCGGGAGGGGGAGGTGCGGACGCCGGGCCGGCGCTTAGGACGTTCACACACGCTCCAGCACGAAGATACACCTATCCTCCTCGGCCCTCATCTCGACCAGCCGATACTCGGCGTTGAAGGTTTCCTCCGCGAGCTCCAGGATCGTCGCTACGTAGGGGCACACGACCGGCACCTCGTCCCGGTCCAGGAGCTCACGGCGCACCTCCTCGAACGGACACGACTCGATCACGACCTCGAGCCTGTCCTCGGACCCCTCCACGCGTACCTCCGCGTCGTCCGCGTGCCTGAGCGCTTCCTCGATGTCGTCGGAGAGGGAGTCCCTGTCCCCACCGGACACCTTCAGAAGTCTCGAGCAGCTCGAGCATACGTCGGCCCGCGATCCGGTTCAGTGCGAGTGCCGCTTCACCGTGCGTCTCGAAGAGCGCCTCCTGGAGACCTATCATGAACGCCAACCAGACGTCCCAACGCACCAACCCGGTTCCCCGCGCCGGCGACGGGCGACCGACCTTTGAAGTTTGCAGAGGAAAAAACGAACACTGTTCCAATATCGTGGAAACGTTCCCAGGAGAACCGAAACGCACGCCCCTCGGGCGTCCCGAACGAGACGACAACCGACGCGACCGTCCTCGCCCCCGACGTTCACGGTCCGCCGAAGCGCTGACGTGTCGCGGGGCTCACATCCCGGAATCCGAGCGTCCCGCGTGTGGAAGGGGCATCACCGGGCACTCTATAACGGATCCCCTCATCACGCTGATCCCGATCAGGAGGTGCCGGGTTTGAGACGGACCGCCGTCCTGCTCGTCCCCGAGCCGACCGGAACCGGTGTCCTCGAGACGCTCGTCAAGTGGTTCAGGAGAGTGGATATCGACCGGTAGTCTGGCGCGGAAGCTGGCGGAACCCGAGGGCACCGGTGTATCGGGGTTGCTGAGAGGGTTAGGGCGGAAGGGTGGGGGCGAGGTCGTCATCTGTAGGTTCGTACCCCACCGACCGAGACCCTGCCGTACGAGAGGGTGCTGCGGGGGATCGAGGCGGAGCTCCGGGAGGAGTTCGAGGTCCGGAGTCCGTCGGACGGGGTCCGGACGCCGTCTGGAACGTCTCGGACCTGGTGGTGGAAGCCCTATGGAGCTCGGGTCTAGTCTACGTGGACGTGTCCGGCGCCCGAGGACCGGAGATCGCGGGTATCCCGCTCGGACTGGCGGCCCTCGAGGTGCCGGGCTTGAGCGTCGGAGGCGGGAGGGAGGTGCGGTTCGTCGCTGGGAGGCTGGAGGACGACGTCCTGACCGACGTAACGGAACACTTCGGGGCGGCCGGCGCGCTGATATGGACGATTATCTGCTCCTGGAAACCGTCGCCCGAGGCCGCTAGAAGGGCGATCGAGCCGGCCGAGCGTGCCGGCGTGGACGTCCGGGAGCTCGATCGGTTAGGGGAATACGTCGACGCCCTCGACACGGCCCAGGTCGGTGAGGTACTGGCCGGGACGAGGCCGGATCGGGAGACGATCCGGACCATCGTTAGGATCCTGCGTAGAGTGCTGCATAGAGTGTACGCGACGGACGGGCGATTCGCGCCGCCTACGGCGAGCCCGTTAAGCGGTATAATCCGGGTACACTCGGACACCCCGACACCGACGACGTGCGGTGCGGTCACGTCCCCACGGGAACCCGGTACGTGACGGTACGTCCCGAAACGGTTATCTTTCGATCGAGTGCGCGGACAGACCGGGGCCCCTCTCCCTTGAGGGTCGGGATCGCCGTCCTGGCCGCGCTCCTCGCGACGTTGGGTGCCGCAACGGCGGCGGAGTATCCCATTAAGGGCGAAGTGACGGGAACGTTCGAAGTACACGTCGAGGCGGATCCGGGCACGCAGGTGGACACCAACGAGTACGCCGTCGTGGTCGGGAGTAAGTACGTCTACCTGATCATGGTGGAGGAGGACGACCTGCAGGATTCGGGTAAGTTCAAGACGCAGCCGTTCCTGGTGCCCGTGCCCGCGGACAAGGTCGAAGTCAACGGATCCCTGGTGAAGTTCCCGGACGGTCTCGACGACACGTTCGCGGCGTACTGCCTGAACCCGATGGGGCGCCACCCACGAGGTGAGATGGTAGTACCGAAGTGGAACGAGATCGAGGACAGGTTCGTCGAGATCAAGGTGGTGGCGGGTCACGGACAGGTACGTACCGAGGAGCGGCATCTCGCTCCGGAGTGGATCAAGGCTGTCTGTAAGCGCGTGGAGGGTGTCGTGGATCCGGGAGAGTGGAAGCGCGACGCCCAGACGATTATCTGGGTGACGGAGGCCGCGGTCCCGGAGAACGTGCAGGTGAACGTCGAGAACCGCGTTCAAATCGACGTGAACGCGACGGTACAGGTGAACGCGCAGGACTTCTTCCAGATCAACGAGAGTGAGCTGAGAGAGCTCGCGAACGCGGGGGATGAGATGGCACGGCAGCTGCTCGAGTTCTTCAGCAACAAGGAGGAGTTGGAGAACCTAGTTAACACCGCGCAGAGCGCGCTGGACTTCGTCAAGCAGCACCTAAGTGACATCGTGACGACGGCTCAGACGGCGAAGGAGGCGTACGAGACAGCGAAGAGTGTCTTCGGGAAGATCCCCGTCTCACCGGCGGTGATCATCGTGGCACTGGCGGCGCTAGCGATCTTCAGACGCCGCCCGTAAATCATAACGCCCCGTTCCCGCCCGCACGTATCGTCATGGGAATCGAAACGATACGACGACCTCATCACGAGCTCACCGCCGACGGGTGTCAACAGTTAACTCGGAATTAACACGTCGGGACGGGCGGGAGAAACTCGAACCCCGATTCCCCCGAGAACGGCGACCTGGTGTGGAACGCCCTCGGTTCTGACCTCAAGATGATGAAGGCGGACTTAACCGAACCGACATCCTCCCTGCCTCCGAGGGATGAGGCTCGCGGGGTCCCGTCGTAAGACCCGCTCGACGCGGCTCCTCGGCGACCTTCACACGGGAAACGGCGAGCCGTGGGACGGAACCCGCGCCGAAATTACGCAAACACCGCGTGGGGCGTGGAGACGGCGGGCCGCCCCCGGTCCGTGAAACGTTAACAGAATGTTAACGAATAAAAAGACTGTTGACGACCTGGGGCGCCGTGTCGTACGCGCGTCACACCTCCACGTCGGCCACCTTGCGCCTACGATAGAACCTGCCGGACGCGTGGGTTTCCGACATCCTACGGGGTTCCGACGAGAACACGATCTCGAGGAGCTCCAAGGCCTTGTCCACGGGCTTCAGGCTCAGGGCTTTCCCGACGATCCTCGTGACATCCTCCACGGAGTATCCCCGGAGGATCGCCATCGCGACTACCCTGACGATCCTCTCCAACATGTCCCGTCCTCTCGAGAGACCCTCGTCAACTTCCTCCTTCTCGTCCACCACTTCCTCTCGCTCCAGGGATACGACGTGGGCGTCCACGACCTTGGTCGGCATCGCCCGGGTCCACCCCCGACCGGTGGGGGACCTCACTACGAACTCAAACGAACATCCATGAAAACAAATGAGACTCCGACCCTAATTACTCTTTCACCGATAACCTCGGGTTAATTCCGCGACTCCACTCACTCCTCGTACTCTCTCAGGAACTCGAGCACGCCCCCGTACCTCTCCACGAGCTTGCTCACGCGATCCGGGTCCACCCTCATCGCGCCCCTGGGCCGGAACCCGGCGCGGTATCCGAGCAGCTCGTTCAGCTCACTCGCCGGCAACGACACGAGCCGGACCTCCGCCAGCGTGACCAGCCTCTCCCACCTGTCGTCTCCCCATAGGATGGCGGAGACTTTGGGATCATTGCACTTGCTTGCAATCACGCCGCAGTACCGGTAGCGGTCCTCGCCCTTCTCGTCCCTGAAGAGAAGCACGTCCCCCTCACCGAGGCTCTCCCAACCCACCCTCTCGCCGGAACCGAAGCCCCAGATACCCTCGAACGTTCCGAAGACACCCGGGATCTCCCGGAGTCGACTTCCGGGGTGCACGCTGCTGGCTATCCTCCTCCTGTACTCCGCCGTGGGTCTCCTCCAGATGAGTACGAGGTTCTCGACCTCGGGATCCCTCCTCCCGCGATCCCCTCCCAGTATGGACTCTATCAGCGCCTCCTTCTCCTCGCTCGATATCCGCCCCACGCTGCCCCTGAGCGCGTCCCGAAGCCGGCGTCGCATCTCCTCCTCGTTCCTCACGGTGTACAGGGTCCTACGACCGGCCTTCCGCCTCCCGATGAGCCCCCTGAGACCGGACATGTACGCGTGGACGGCGTGCTCGCTGATCTCGTAACCCACCGACTCGAGCACGTCACGGATGTCACCCGCGGACACGTGCTTCCCGTACATCTTCCAGGCCAGGTACACGACCGCCACCACGGCCCACTTCTTGCGGAGCCTGCGCTCCCTGAGAGCCTCGCGGAGTTCGCTTTCTAAGGAGGTCATAGGCGAAACCCACGACCCCCGAGGTCCCGGTTCTCCCCGGTGTTCGCGCGTCGCCGGGACCGTCGGGGGCGACCCTTTATCCATCCCGTTCGGAACCGTGCACCGGGCTCCGGCGCCACTCGGCTGAAACCGGCGCGACTATAACTTTGCGCCACGATTGTACGCGTTCCAGCGCATAGGGGGGCGCGTGCTTGGATCTCGACCTGACCGCACTGTTCGGCAAGAAAAAGGTGATCGTCTACCACTACCACGGTCATCCAGGGTACGGGTACCATCTCTACGGACACAAGACCGGCCTGCTGGGAAGCCTGCTGAAGCTGGGACTCCTGGCGATCATCGCCGTGGGCCTGCTGGTCCTACTGCTGATTGCCCTGGGTCTGTACCTGCTACTGAGGCTCCTGCGAGGGCGCCGAGAACGCCCGCCCGCGACGTAGCCGCTCCCGAACCGACGTCGAGTTTGACTCCCACGCGTCGGAGAACTCACGCCGATGTAAGCCCTCCTCCGCCCGTACGCTCCGGCCCCGGACCTCGGGATCTCCGGGGCTCGGTCACACGTGCACCCGTGGAGGCGCTGGTATTCACGGGGAGGATCGAACGAAATCAAAGGAGTTGAAACGAGGGCCCTGGGGACTCCACGGCGGAGAGTTTTCCGATACCGGCTCGGTCGGACGGGAACACCGTGGGGGTCCCGGGAAACGGCTCCCCGAACCCGGAAGCCGGTGACGGCGGGATCGCATCCGTTACTGTTCACATGGTTTCGGAGGGGGTGCAAGGGGCGTGCTCACTCGCGCTTCAGCTCGGTCTTGAGGTCCCTGTAATCCCGTTTCAGCTCCCGCACCACGTCAGCCGGTCGCAGACCCAGCAGGCGCAGCACCACGTACACCATCAGTCCCAGTACGGCCAGACCGACGGCCAGCTTCAGGACCGCGAGCACCGGCCACAGCATCCATCCGAACCCCATCATCGGTCCGCCGTAACCGCACATGGGGCACCCCATAGGACCGAACATGGGACCGAACGGCGGCATCCGAGCTCACCCCGTCCGTCCTAACGTTCGATGGTGTTCGGAAGTGTTAATAATACTATCCCGAAACGCCGACCCGTCGCAGGTCCCCACGGGTCCCCGTCCGTCGGGCACCGTGCGGGACGTCTCACGATCCTCCCGTGTGTGGGATGTTTCCACCGGTTCCGTCGCGGCTCACCCGAAGCTTCCAGGCACGTCGCGAGAGCTCGGCCGCCCGTTCAATCCTCCGAAGCACGATCACCGCGTGGAAGAGGAACGTAGCCACGATCGTCAACGCCGCGGGTACGGCGCCCACCAGGACCAACAGGAGCACCGAGGTTCCCGCTCCGATCAGGACGACCTCGGGTACCAGAATCCCGTCGTTCAGCAGGGCCGCCGTGTACCCCACGGGATCGCGTCGGTAATGCGACACCGCGCGCACGGAGGGGGCCATCGTGGCGACGGCTCCCAACGCCAGGGCGATCGCGAGGCGCGGACAGTGGACCCTCGGCAGGGGCAGGTAAAGTATCCCGATCACCGGGGCGAGCAGGCCCGTGAGGAGGGCGTTATACTCCAGGAAGGTCAGGGTCGCGTGCTTGATCCTGGATTTCGGGACCGGAACCGAGTCCACCCTGCGGGCGATCGCCCAGTAGACGGCGCTCACGGTTGCGCCCGGACCGAAGTAGATCGCGGCCGCGATCGTCGCGGCCGCCCACAGGCTGACCTTGAGCGCCTTGGCTACCTTGACGAGGATCCAGTGGATCAGTTTCCCGAGATAGTCGCGCCCGGACGGCGATGTCTTGGCGCCCTTCCTCATCGCGAGTATCGGAGTTACGGTGGGGAGGATCGCCGTGACGGCCACCATCTCGGGTGATGGCGGCTTCTTGCCCAGGCCTTTGCACTCCATCCACGCCTCGAGCACGCGGTCGTGGAACTCCTCCAACCTAGGGTCCCCGGGCGAGTAGAGGGGCACCCGGAGCCAGCGCCACCTGGCGAACACGGTCCCACCTACGACCTCGAGGATCGGGAGCTCGCCGAGCTCGCGTACCGCCTCCACGACGGCGTCCCCGGGGCTCCCTTTCTTATGCGCCAGTAGGATGCGCAGACCGTGTCTGAGCCGGTCGGAGTCGAAGGGCATGGGAACGCGCTCGAGGTCCTTCGTCAGCACGACCACGCCGCTCTCGCGCTCCTCGACGTCGAGGATGTCCTCTACGGGGATCCTCCTGGTCCCGCCGGGTCCCTTCAAGATCACGGCGTCCGGGGTTAGCTCGACTTGGTTACCCAGATAGCGGCGGAAGACTAAGGTGCCGACACCCAAGAGTATCGCGGTGACCGCCAACGCGAGCAACGCCGGGAAGAGCCCGCGCGGGAGGATCAAGTACAGGCAAACCGCGGTCGCGATCCCGGCACCCGCGACGGGTACGTAGACCCTCTTCGGGTCCTCGAGCTCGGGCGGACGGAGCGGCTCGGTCACACCCGCCCCCATCCCGAAGGTGTCGGCGCGCGCCGAAAACGTTTCGGAACGTCACAACCAGACCCCGTGCCCGCGCAGGTGTTAAGCGCGACCGCCCGGGAACCTCCTGAGGGGATGGAGCCCGGGTCGTCCCGGCGGGCCTGAGGGCGGGGTGGCCCCCGCCACCGTGAGGGGCCCGCTGATGAGCCCGGGTACACCGTCCCCTCCAAACGACACCCTCCAGAGCGCCACGAACCCATCCTCGCCCGGACCGGTCCCGTACGCTCGAACCCCGTTCCGTCCGGACCTCGGATTAGCACGGCGCGAAAGCCGCCATCGGTTCCAGTCGGAGGATCTCGCGGGCGAACGTACCCACGTACGCGTCGAACGGATGTAGGAGCCGATGGTACACACGCTCATGGATCGTCCAGTACACCTTCTCGAGCCCCGGGATACGGTCCAGTCCCAGCGTGTGGAACTCGCTCGGGCATGCTAGGATCACGAGGCACAGGAGAAGTACCGTCGCCGGCGGTAGCACCGCGTCCCACTTGTCCGAGGGGACGGGTGTTAGTCTCAGGTTCCATACCCTCCATCTACCACCGTCCCGACGGACCAGGAGCGGGACCCCGCGCACCGTGAGCGCGTCTTCCAAACAGTGCAAGCACCCGCCCAGGAGGACCGCGGCTAGACCCGTGTGTCCGACCCACCAAGCGAGAAAGGCTCCGAGCGCCCATGGTACGGGCCAGTGTAGGATCCCGCGGTGTCCGACGACCGTGTTGATCAGGCGACGAAGCGGTAACAGTGTGGCTTTCTCAAGGGGTACGAGGGCTCGGGAAGCCACGGAGCTGGGATGATCGAGATCGGGCAGCAGGCTCCCGAGAGCGGCTGCGAGCGCGTGCTTCGGATCCCAGAGGTATGCGACGATCACGTAGGTGAGCAGGAGGTGAGTCCGATAACGCAAGAACCTCACCCTTGAAGTCTCCATCGCGTCTCGGGGGCGTTTCGACGCCGGCCCTCGGGAGCCGACGTCGTTAACGTTAACTCCGGGACACTCCGGCGTGACGACCCCCAGTCCCGGAGTGGGCCGTGCACACGGTCGACCTCGGGAGGGTTCTCGACGACCGAAACCCCCTTTATGTTTCGAAGTTAGGGTTCGTTCGGGGAAACCGGTTGGTAGCCCACCGGGGCCGTCTCTTCGTAGAAACCGACGGGAAGCTTCTGGGTTCCTGTGAGGCCTCGTTGATCGTCACCGAGGAGAACGTCGTCGTGGTCCCACGGGAGCCGATCGAGGGTGTCGACACCTCGGATCTCGTCGTCGAGTCCGTGGCATCGCGGTTCGACTCGGCCGAGCTCGAGGAGGGTAACTTCACGCCGCCCAGGTCCAGGGTGGTCATGACCCCACCCACGGCCGCCTCGATGATCGACCTCGGACTCGCCCTGAAGCGGTTCGAGGTCGACGGCGTTACCGTCCTGACGGTCGTCGGTCCCGCCCCGGCGTACCCGTTCGAGCGCAGGATCCTGGCTCCCGAGGGTGAGATGACGCTGCGGTTCGAGCCGAAGGATCCCGTGGCGGCGGAGGGGAGCCTGCGGGCCGCCGCGCGCGCCGCGGTGGAGGGGACCGTCGGGGAGACCGTCGGAAGGAGTAAGGCGGTGCGACTCTGCAAGGTCCTGGTCGAGCTGAACCAGACCGTAGGACACGGCACGCTCAGGCTCGTACCGCGGGACGAGAACGTCCTCCTCGTACTCCAGCCCGAGGAGGACATCGCCGAGGAGTTCAAGGACGCCGTGGGTAAGTCACAGATCGGCATCGCGCTGACACCACCCGAACTCTCCGCGGTGTTCTCCGGCAAGGCGGTCGTGAAGCACGGGAAGGAGGACACCGTCCACGTGCTCGACGCGCGTAAGACGATCGAGTTCCGGGCGGAGGGGAAGGGATGGGCGCTGAGGGCCGTCCCGACGGACGTGATCGCGGGCAGCACCGCGCGGGTACTACTGCGGACCGCGGCCGAGCTGATCGTGCACGAGGGTCTCCGACCCGAGTAACCGATACCCCCGTCGCCCCACGCCGTACGGGATGCGACGGTCGCCGGGTCTTCTCCCTGGGAAAAGAGGTGATAAGGGTGGACCTCGAGCCCTCTCGGGGGAACCGGATGCGGTCCTTTCCCCTCCTACCGGTGGCGCTTGTGCTACTACCCGCGGCGGCCCATGCGGGCAAAATCTCGGTCACGGTCTACCCGGAAAGCGTGAACGTCCAGGGGAACGCGTTGGGGATCCACGAGCGGCTGGAGAAGGAACTCGACCTGATCGTGACCGTCACCGACCTGGGCACGGGAGCCGTCTACGACATGAAGTTCAATCCGCTCGAGCCATCGAGTCCCGCCGGTCTGGACGTGACGGGCCCGGTGACGGTCATCGCGACGGTCAGGTATGCCAGAAACATCGTGACCAGGTTCAACGTCTGGCCCGAGGGTGCGAGCTCCTTCTCGAGCGTCGACGTCCCCGAGGGTCGACTCGAGACGACGGTGAACCACCCTCGGATCTCGGTACCCTCGACGGGTACGTTCGACGTCGAGTGCCCCATCACGATGTCCCTGCGCACCGACAAGGGAACGGTTACGGTCAAGCTGTTGCTCCACGTCTCCGGGATCGATGTGAAAGGGGTGAAAGCCGAGAGAAAGGGGGTCTTACCCGAGTTACCGTCGGTGGTGAGACTTATCCCCGTGGCCGTCGCGTTGGCACCTATGGTCGTGATTCCAGGCTTCATCCTCATCGACTTGACGCTGAACGTCCTTAACGGACTGAAGTCGACTCTGGGACCCGTGCTCGACCACCTGTTCGGAGTCCTCGGAGGACTTCTGCCTCGGCCCGGGTAGCGGTGATACGCTCCGACGCTGCACCCCTCGAACACTTCCACCGGGCCGATGAGGAACCTACCCCGAGGCCGAACCGTGACGAGGGACGGGGTGTCCGAGGCCCGCCGTCTCGACGGCCGCGATAATCCGACCGCGTCCCTCGGGACCGTCCCGTTCCGGTTCCCGTGCGAGCCCGCGATCCGGAGGCGTCACCGACGTACCGTCCGGACGCCCTTAACGCGCCGCGTACTCGACTTCGGGTCGACACCGTGTCACGCGAGCCCCCAACACCTATCGGGCTTAGTCAACGGATAGCGGCCCGGTCGTGCCCGCGACGACCGGCACGATCCGGGCAATCGCGGGGAGAACTCGATGTCCGAAACTCCCGAGGTCCACATAGTACTGATCCCTCCCCCGGACATCACCTGGCTCCTCCAGGAGTGGAAGGTGTGTGAGTTGGCGCTAGAGGTGTTCCGCGGCTTGTTCGCGGGCCGGATTCGTACGAGACCGCTGGTCGAAACCTTACGCGAGTTGGGCGCGATCGAGGAAGAACCGGACCGGGAGAGCCCACCTGGTGTCCTGACCCGTGTCGAGAAACCCGGTCACGCCGTCGTCCTGGACGTCCCCGGGTTCGGTTGCACGATCCTCGAGGCCGAGCTCGAGAGCTCGGGATTCGAGGTGCGACGTGCCCGGCCGGAGGACCTCCGGCGGGAGACCAGGAGACTCGCCCGTCCGGAGAGCATCCTAGTCCTCGCCCTCCCGGTCGCCCTGGCGCTCTCCTCGGTCGCCGCGGAGCTCCTTCACGAGGCGCATCAGGCCCTGACGGATCGGATGGATACCCTCAACGGGGATGCGGACGGGTCGGAGTCCGCGGGCTGGACGCTCGTCTCGACCTGGCATCCCGCACTGGACGTCACGACCCTCCTCGACGAGACGGTATCGCGGGACTCGTGGGGACTCTAAGCGGAGTCGACTGGCACGTAGTCGATCGTGTGCGAGGGGAACTCGTAGAGATGATCTGTGGGCGGTCGGTGACCCCCACCGTCGTCACAGATCCGCGAGCGCCAGGTTGAACCCTCATCCCGCCACCGATCCGAACCGATCACACCGTCTCGAAAAATACCTCCGGTGGGCCCGCTCGTCCCGGGCTCGAGCTCGGACGGGTGCGGTATCCTTGCCGATCGGAGGTCGGCGGTGCGCGACGAGACCGCGGGCACAGACCGAAGCCCTCGAGAGGCTCGGGCCATCGTCGCTCCCTGTACTCTCCGGAATGACCGAAAGACGGAAAGTCCACACCGGCCGGACTTCCCGTGGAGTTACATGAGCGTCACCTAGCACCGAGCACGACGGGGCCGGTGACCTTGTACGGGGTACCGATTCCGGTGCTCATCGCGATGCCGTTCTACCTCGCGGCGGTGGGTCGGGGGGTACTGGCCCTCAAGTGGGCGTGGCGCGCCGGTAACACCGTCCGAACGGCCTCCATCGTGGCGTCATTCGCAGTTCTGACTCTTCTCTACCTCTCCGTACCGACGGTCACGGTCGCGGCGATCACGCTACTGGTCTCGACCGTGCTCTTCTACCTCTTCAACACCTTCATCCCGCGGTACGATCGCTTCTACGTCGAGTACCGAAGACGCTGGGGGTACGACGAGGCCCCCAAGCACGAGGTGCTGGAGCTCGCCCGAGAGTGTCGTCTCGACGTGCTCCCACCGGCCCTCAAGCTGCTGAACGGAACCGCGTACCTCGCCGCCTACAACGAACGGGACAATCCGAACGGATGGGATCCGATAGACAGGTTCCATCGGCTCCTCTTGGCGTTCGAGGAGGGTTCGTGGAAGGGTGGCTACGTCGGACCGAACGCCTGGCGGATCGTGCGTGGGGTCGCCGAGTTGTCCCTCGACCACCCTGAGGTGGAGCTCGCCCGCCGACTCGAGGAGGGCGAGTGAACGCGCCCTCCTCACGGATCCCTACACCCCCTTAGCCCGGAGTGAACGTTACGATCCGACGCAGGAACTGAGATCGGCCTGTGTGATTTGAGAGTGGGGACCTAGCGAGAATCCGCACGCCTGCATACGGCTCAGGCACCGTCGTCGAAGAGATCGCACGAAATCTCGGACGGCGGCTCGACGACAGTGACGTGGTTCCGATCACGTACGAGTTACCCACTTTACTCACACTCACGCACGGATCACGCTCGCGTCGAACGATTCAGAAACCACATCTTAATTTTACGATACATGTTTCCAAATTCGGAAACACCTAAAGCCCCAGGAACCACGGGAACTACAGCGGGTACCGACGGTCCGGCCGATGAGGACCCGTCCGGACCGAACCCGGTGAGGAGGGGCTAGGGTCCCGAGGCAGTATTCATCGACGGGCCCCGATCGTTCAGGTCGGGACTCCGTAGGTCTGACGGTCCCGGCGGGAGGACCCGTTCGTTACGGATTTCACAACGATTCTCCATGAGGTGGACGCCCACCTTAGTCTCCTCGGTACGATCACCGGCGGTACGACCATAGGGAACGTCCTCAGGACCACCTCCAGGAGATCGATCAGCGTGACCTCACCCGCAGGACCCTCATCCTCGGACGTCTCACCTTCGGCCGAGGTGGATGTCGCGCTCGGTACTTCACCCTCGGCGCCGACAGGACGCCCGGAGACTGTTTCGCCGATCGTGGCTCGCTCGGAGTGTCGTACGTGGTGAGCGCCTTTCGAGATGAGCCCGCCCTCTCCCGGAGTGAGCTCGGTGGAGGTCTCGGCAACAGTCTCGGACGCTTGAACCGGAGTCACCGGGAGTTGGGATGATCCCTCGGGCCCCTTGAGCGACTCCCGGACGGTGGAAAGTCGCTCCTCCGGGGGTTGATGCGCGTTGTTCCCCCGTGATCGTGTTCCTCTCGGTGATGCTCGTACTCGTCGTGATCACGGACGTGCTCTCGCCCGCTCATCACCTTCACCACGGACCCGTACCACCTCACCTCCTGGCCGTCCAGATAGAGGTGAATCCCGACATCGTGGGATCCAGGTGACAGCTCTACGGGTCCGAACCAGTCCGTGATCCGCGCGCCCTTATCGGCGCTGTACGCCTTGGAAAGAGCCTCATCGTCGACCCTCACGACCACGGTGATCGTGCCCGGATCCTTGGAGATTACGCTCATGTACACGTAGAGCTCATTGGCGGCCTCTTAGGGAAGCTCGACCTCGGGTCGGATCTCGCCGTCTCGGACCAGGTACCAGTTTCCGGCTTCCAGTCCCCCTGTCCGTAGACGACGTCGACGTCACCTTCCCGACGGGGCAGCTGGTAAGACTTCACGCCCTTGATCGTGGCTTCGGGCGGTAGGTACAGGGTCACACGGTGGGACTTGGTCACGTCGTCACTGTCGGCGTACACCATGTAGACGACGTCGACGTGGTCGGCGGAGATCCCCGTGACGAAGGCCTCTACTCCGAGGTATCCTGAGGCGGGGGAAGCGGTGGCGACTACGGCGATGAGGAGTGGGAGGTACTTCGGAACCGACACGGGCCTCCCTGCCCCGCACAACTTATCTTTAAGATATCCACATTTATCTTTCGGGACGTATACGCGGGGGTCTCGTGTTACGAACGGTACGTAAATTGGGAACATGTCATGAGCGGCGGGGCCTCCCCCGTATCCGACTAGTCGGAGACCAACCACTGGACGCAAGACCCGGGCTCCGTCTCACCGGACAGCGGTGTGGCCTCGGGTCTCGGCCGTACGTCCCATCCCTTCCGTTTCGCGAGCTCGTCGAACAGCAGTATGAACGGACACGGCGGGACTTGGCGTATCGTCTCGAGTTCCTCAGGATCCGCCACGTCGCGAATCAAGCTCGAGTAACACAGGCGACAGCCCTTCACCCGCAGCTCGTCTCCCTCCAACTCCACCTCCGCGAACGGTTCCAGCAGCTCGATCAGCGCCTCCCGCGGATCGTCGGGGAGATCCTCCTCGAGCAACTCCGCCATTATCCTCGCCATGACCCGACGGGCCGCGTTCCCACGCTCTCCGAACAGCCTCACCGTGGCCACGGCCATCGCGCACTCCATGGCCCTCACGAACTCCCATTCGACAGTCATCGAACTCCCTGCCCGGACGTTGACGATCCGATTTAAGCCGTTGTGGTACACGGCGACCCGTACGCTACGGGCGAGGATCTCGGCTCCGGAATCGCCGGACGTCCCGATCTTTCCGATCTCTCGTTCGATTTCGATCTAATCACGACGCGGGCCGACTCCCCGAGTATCCACGTAACCGGTTACCGCGCCGTCCGCGTCCTTCGTCCCGACGATCGAAACGACCCGTAGCCGAACGGCGAGTTCGTAACACTGATGCATCCTAAAGATCCCGCCATATGCAATACTAATTGGAAAAGTTTATCATTGAGTATTATTAGGTTCGCCAAATAGTATTCAACGTTGTTAAGGGGGCGACGGAGTGCTCCGAGCGATCGCCGTCGTGATCTCGGCGCTGGTCCTCGCGGTACCAGCCCTCGCCGAGCCACAGGCTGACCTACGGGCGTTGGGAGAAAAGATCGGTAACGACGCCTTGACCACGCTCGGAGCCACGGCCGGGGACCCCAAGTTACTGGTGATCACGGACGCCAGGGCGGTCTGGGTCGACTCGGACGGTGACGGCACGCCCGACACGCCGGCGGCGGCCGTGGCGGACGCCGTCGCGTCGGAGACCGGCTGTAAGATCGGGGAGAACCTCGTGTTCGTGCAGAGTAAGCCGGCCTCCGACCTGTTCGTGGCGGTGTTCTACGGTGACGAGAGTTCGGGTAAGCTCGTGTTCTACCGCGTGACGCACAGCCTGCTCGACAGGATCGCACGGGGCGAGGTGTCCGTCGACTCGCTGACCTTCACGAGCGATCCAAGCGACGAGAACGGCATCTACAGGTACGTGCTCGGTGACCTGACCGCTGAGAACGTGTTTCGGGAGCTGCTGAGCGCGGCGGGGATCGACCCGAGCGGGTACATGACGGACGGTCGCATCGACCTACAGAAGCTGGATGAACACGGCTGGGACGGCTTCGATCCGGACAAGTACACGGACGAGGCACTTCAGAGCTTCAACGACAAGTACTTCGGTAAGATGTGCGGGTTCGGCTTCACCGTGCTGTCGATAGCCCTCTCCTGGGCGAACGGTCTGCCCAGGCGGTACCTGGCGAGCGTGGAGCGGCACGACCACCTGTGTCCGGGACTGATCAGCGGCATGTTGATCGTCGACAAGCTCCTCCGGGAGGGCAAGGCGGAAGCCGTCAGGTTTTACGTGGCCTGTCCGATCTGGTGCAAGGATGACGCGATCTACACGACCCTCGACCTGACGCAGGGTAAGCGGAACCACTTCGTGTTCCATCCGGACTCGCGGGAACGGGACCTCCTCAATCGGAAGCTCGGCGGTTCCCCGGCCGGAGTGTTCGTGCTCCAGGAGGGAGAGGACCTCAAAGCCCTCGTGGCGACGTTCAAGTGGGTCAACTGGGGCGCGGTGTTCGGGAAGCTCGCGCGGGCCGGCTGGGGCAGCGTCAAGGGCAGGGTCTTGAACTCGATGATCCGGATAATCTGCGACGTGGTCTTCTGTCGCGATTGGAACGTGGATCGTGTCGGGCTCAAGGAGTACCCGATGACCTGCACCGAGGCCGCGGCGATCTGCGCGGGTCGCGACCCGTACATGGTGTTGGGACTGGTTGCGCCCTACACGGACGATCCGAAGGTGGCTGCCGTCGAGCAGGCCCTGCTGTACGCGAGGAAGGTCCTGGGGCTCTCGTACGGTGACGAGCGAGCCTATGTGATCACCAACGTCACGTACCTCAAGGACTTCGTCGACGGACGGGTGAGAAACGTCATCACCCGAACGCTGGGCCTGGACGCGACGTTTTCCGGTAGCAACCGGAGTATACAGGTGACGACGCTCGAAGACAGGATCGTCGAGTTCCACACGGACGAGACCGCGGATCCCGTGATCGCGGTGGTCAACGCGGAGACGGGTGAGGGTGTTGCGGTCGTCCTGGATCTGGCGAAGTTGGAGGGTAAGAGGGCCGAGGACATCCTGACGATGGATCCAGAGGAGTTCGTGAAGGAGTACGCGAAGGCGTACACGGATAAGGTGAAGATGAACGCGTTCGAGATCTCGGACGAGGACAACGATAAGCTCTCGCGGCTGGGTCGGTACGCGTTCAACGTGGTCACGCTCGCAACGGCGGTGGTTAACGGGGTGCCGAAGGACCTACTGCGGTGCGCGGCGTGGCACAACCATTTCTGCCCCGGGGTGACAAGTGGCTGGATGATCGCCAAGTACATCCAGGAGGAGATCCTCGCGAAGGAGCCGTTGAAGGACAACGAGCGACTGGTGTGGATCGGAGTACCCGTCTGGTGCAAGGAGGACGCCGTTCAGACGCTACTCGACCTGACGCCCGGTAAGCGCGGAGAGTTCGTGATGCAGCTACCGAGGGAAGTGCAGGAGGAGCTGAAGAGGGAGTACGGCATCGACGTCGCGGGTATACTGATCAGGTACCAGTATACCGGTAAGGGCAAGGACGAGCAGATCCTGGGCGGTAAGGCCTACGTCATCGGATTCGACTGGGACAAGGCCAACGAGATCCGACCGAACGTCCAGTACTTCGGACACGCGGCCTGGGCCGTGGAGCTGGCGAAGCGTGATCCGAGGGAGTTCGTTAGGGTCATCAAGGAGATTAGCCTCGGCGCGGAGGACGTGAAGAAGCTGACCGAGGACACGGCACGGGTGAACCCGTTAGAGGTCGTCGGTGTGATCCACAATCCCAAACCCAAGAGGAAGCCGCCGGTGTACTGGGTGACGGTCGCGCTGGCCCTGACGTTGCTAGTTTTCCGACGCCCCCTCAAGCCCTCCTAACGTTCCTTCGACCCACAGCTCGTTCTTCGAGATTTCGACCTGAGATCACCCTAGGAGCGGGGGAGAAGGACCGTGCTGGCGGCCTTGATCCTGGTCGTAACGACCCTACCGACCCCCGCACATGCCGACATCGGGTACGTCGGCTACGACCCGGAAGACGCGGCTCACTGGTCAGGGGTCGGTCTCCTTCAGCACCCCTACGTAGCTTGGAGGTCGGGCGGATACAAGACCGCGACGCTCGCCGACGGCAAGCTCCTACTGGGTACCGACTCCGGACGGGACGACGCCCTCGTCGAAGTGGATCCAGCGACGGGTCATGTACTCAGGAGGTACTCCCTCGAGTTCGATCCCGGGGATTGTTCCTACTCCGTACCGTTGGTCGCCCACACGCGCGAGGGAACCTGGGTCATCAAGGCCTACCGAACCACTAAGGACGAGCGCAATGTCGGGGCGATCCTGGCGATCAACATCGGAGACGGGGCGACCAGGTACCTCGTCGACGCCGACCTAGGGCCTTACGAGGTCGAAGAAACGCGCGTCCCGACGGTGTTCCCGGTCGCCTGTCTCGACGTCGACGGGGACGGCGACGAGGAGGTGATCGTCGAGGCGCCCTCGGGGATGTTCTGCTACGACGTTACCCCGGAGCTCAAGCGCCTCTGGTGGTTCAAGTGCGAGCCGGTCCACCTGCCGGACGGAGTATCGCTGCCCGCGATCCTCGATCTGGACGGGAGCCGGCTGCTCGTGGTCCTGGACGTGCGTGACGGTGTCCCGGTTCTGCACGCGGTCGACGTCGGGACCGGCGAGGAGCGGTGGTCCATCGACCTGACCCAGCATGGGGTCCCGAGGGTGAAGGGGTACCGGTCGGTCTGGAAGGTCATGACCGGAGACCTCGATGGCGACGGGAAACCGGAGCTCGTGGTGACCCTACCCGGCGCCCAGCGGAGCGTCCAGTCCTGTGGCCTCGCGACGAAGGGCTCCGGAGAGAGTTACCTGGTGGTCCTCCGTCCTCGAACCGACGGCGCCGACCCGGTCACGGTGCTGAAGATCTCCGACGTGTACCCGCTCAACTCGGGCTTCGGACATCCGGCGGCTCTCGGGGACATCGACGGCGACGGGAAGGACGAGCTGATCACGTTCTTCACGGACCGCCTGCGTGTGTTCAAGCTCCATGGCGATCGACTCGAGCAGGTCGCGGAGGTTAAGCCGGGAGTCACCGTGTTCTGGAGTTCCGTCTGTCTGATCGACCTGACCGGGGACGGCAGGCCTGAAGTGCTCCTCTCCGGCAACCCGGGCCGGACGGTAGCCCTGAGGTACGACCACGGCCAGTTGTACGTCCTCTGGGAGGTACCATACCCGGCCCAGGTGAACCTTCCGGTCCCCGTGGACTCCGATCGTGACGGGAAAGTCGATACACTCGTTCTTTACTCGACCGAGCACGGGATCGTGGCGCTGAAGGCCGGTCGAACGGCCCCTACACGGGGGGAGAAATCCGAGGGTAAGCGCCGGCGACTACCGTTGATCCCGGTCCCACCGATTCCCAGACGACGTCGGCTCTTCGTCGCGACGCTCGTCGTCGCGGTCACGATGGCGGCAGCACCGGTGACGGCTACCGTACCGCTTTACTGTGAGGACAGGGCCGATCCCTCTACGGTTCAGGCACTCAAAAGCGAGGTCCATCGCCAGATAGTCGACGCGGTGCACTGGCTGGCGGAGCAGGAGAAACCCACCGAGACGGAGTTCTACTTCCCGGGCTGGTACTACGACCCGAACCCGACGGGTGAGCCTAGGAGGTTCTCGGCCATGGACACGGCGTGGGTGCTCTTCGGGCTCGCACACTGTTACAAGGCCGGGATCGAGAGGGACCTTTGCCTGGAGCTCATCAAGAAGGGTCTGACCGCGCTCGAAGCCTGCCAGGACGACGAAGGCCTCATCCACGACGTGCCCGTGAAAAGTCTAGGCGCGGGAAGCTTCACACTCGGGTGCGCAGTACCCACGGCACCTTCGAGCGAGGAGGAGGCCCAGCAGCTGAAGGAATGGGTCGGCTTCTACACCTCGCAGTCCCTACCCGGCATCGTGGCCGTTTACCGCCTGGTCGACGACCCGGAGGTCAAAGAGCGGGCTAAGCGCATCGCATACCGTGCCATCGAGGCGATGTTCAAGCACTACTGGAGGGAGGAGGAAGTGACCACTCCGGAAGGTACAGTCGAGATCGGCTACTTCCAGATCCAGGGCCCCGGAGCTTGGTCCGATAGGACCAGGACAACGCCGCTGGTGCTCTGGGCCATCCTCTGGTCGGGGTACAGGTCGTGGAACGACCGGGAGGTTCAGCTGATGTGGAACCTCCTCCGGTTCACGGAGAAGGAGCGGACGGTCCGAGGTATCCCCGTCGCGCACGTCGGCGACATCAAGATCGACTGCGACTCGTGGACGCTCTGCGCCCTGGCGGCGGTCGGTAATACTGTGGATTCTGGCCCGTTGAGCGATCTCGTCAGGAAGCTCGTGAACTGTATCATGGCGCATACGAAGCCGACGCGCGGTGGTCTGATGGCGGTCGCCTGCCACTTCGGAGAGCTCGAAGAGGAGCCGGGGAAGGCCTTCCTAGCACATAAGGCCGCACGAGCCTACTACGGTCTACTCCAGGCGGGCGTGCCGCCCGACAACCGGCTCGTCACCGAGATCGTCAGGTTCTGCCTCAAGGCACACCGGATCGACCCGAACGAGAAGGATCCGGTGACCGGTCTCCAGGGTACGTATAAGGACGACGTGCCTTACTGGTGCTGGACGGACGTGGAGTGGAAGAACGACTACCGCGGACTCAAATGCTTCTGCACCGGGATCACGCTGGCGTACCTGGCGGAGTGGTACTCACTGGTCGAAGGCAACGAACCCTCCTGCCGCTCGAAGACCACTGAGCGTCATCGAGTACCGGTAACCCCGGTGATCCTACCGTTATGCCCACGACGCGCACGACGTGACTGAGCTCACGGCAGCATCCTATCGGTATCCTCGGTTTCTTCCGGCCCTTTCTGTTCCTCCGTCTCGATCTCGGCACGTGCGAGCCTCCGAACCAGCACGATCAGATCGGACGTCGGGTCTTCCAGCTCCTCCTTCTCCCACTCACCGAGTGGATCGTCCCGGTACCACGCTTCCTTCAGGTTCGTTACGATCGCCGCCGGTTCCACGTCCGAGTTCCATTCGATGATCGCCCGGACGTACCGGAGCGCCCTACGCAGGTCCTCGTCCGTGATTTCGACGCCCGGGAACCCCACCTCCACGACCACGGGCCTGCGATCCATGACCAGGAGGTCCACACGACCCCTAACCCCGGGGATCCTCACCTGGGCGACCGCGGGCAATCCTTCCTTCCGAAGCCAGTGGTACACCTCGCTCACGAAGCTCCCCTCGGTGACCTCGATCTCCAACCCGTTCAGGTTGACACGCGAGGGGTGTCCCCCCGTCAGGGACCGTGTTTTTCCGGAATCTCACAACAACCCTCGGTGGTCGTCCCACTTTAAAGATAGGTAGTCACCGAGTCTCGGGCTCCGATCCGGAAGGGACGGAAGGCGTCGGGATGACGGCTCGAGATCGACCTGGGCCGGTTCGTCCCACGCGGAACCGTCAACTCGTGCTGCTCTTGAACCTGGCATGTGGTGCGAACGTCAGGAAGAGCACCTCATCGGCGAAATCTATGTCCCCGCTAACCCCGTACAATCGCTCCAGTAACTCCTTTTTAACCTTATCCTTATTCAATACAACCAGCAACTCAGCGTCGACAACTTTAAACTTCTTCTTCCCGTTCAACCTGTAATCTACATCAACTTTGCTAACTTTGTCAATGAAATTACTCAACTCGACTTCGACAAGTATCTCTATATACTTACTCACTCGACTTTTACTTTTCGCTTTCTCAGGTTTTTCCCAAATCTTCTCACATGAAAATACTTCCTTTTCCTGTAAATACTCGATAACATTATCAATAGTTTTCAGGGAAAAATTCTCTTTCTCAGCACGGATTTCATAAATACATTTGACTTCTTCATCCTCAACCTTAGGCGACATGTTAAACTTCACGTTCGCGCTACATTTCTTCAGTTCCCACGAGTGATCATCGTCACCTTCCAATCTCATCAAGGACCTAGCATCGTCCTTGAAATTAATTTTCATCAACTTGGAGTCACAATCCACCTCTATAGATTTCACCGTCAGTGGCTCCTCAGTAGGTAACTCCACATCACCGATCCTAACTTTGCCTACGGGTGAGTGGAAGACGATCCAGTGCTCCCATTCGACGTCGGGTTCCTCGGCCTTCAGCCGGCCTACACCGAACGTCGGGTTGTTGAGTGTGGCTAGCTCGAGCTCGGCGCTCCTCTCTCTCCATCCTATGGCCTTTTTCCCGTAGATCCAGCCCTGGGCGCCCGACTCGGCCCCGCTCAGCACCCGGCTGATCGTCCCGGAGATCAGACCGCGGGGATCGTGGATCGTGGCGATGTTCCGCAGCGTGAGCCGGTGGGGTTCGGGCACGCAGGTCGGCGGTCGTTGCCAGCATCGGAGTACGGTGGGCCCCTGATTCAACCTTGGTCCCCCGCGCTTCACAACTTGACGCCAACGTTGGCGGAAGCACCCTTTCCAGTGAGTTTTAAATTCCTTATCTTCAGGGGACGGTCGGTCGAGACCGTCGCGGCGGATCGTGTTCGGAGGAGGGCCCGGACCACGGTCGCTCGGAGGGTCCGACCGGGCGGCCCGTACGGAGGCGTCCGTCGGAGAGCGTCGTAACTCGCCGGAAGGGAACCGTGCGCCCACGACGTCGGCACCAGGCGGTCCTCGGACGTCTCGTCGGGAGGGCCCCCGCCCCCGCACCAAGCGTCCGGTACGGTGTTCCGCCCCGGGGTCGCATCCCGTGACCCCTCCCGCAGGGGTGGGTCCCTTGGTCGAGTGGAGGGAAGTACCGGTACTGCCCAAGAACACGTTCTTCAAGAAGCTCAACGCGGCGATAGCCTGGATTGACCCTTTTGACGAGTTCGCGAACCCGGACGTCAAGGAGCTCCTGGCTGGCGTCTCGGACGAGCTGGACCCTAACCCGCTGCTCCACTGGTCGAACGTCCTATCGGCCGAACACCCACCCGAGGAATGGCGCATCCCGTACGAGCTGGCCGAGTACATGGTGTGTTTCAACAAGGCCGGGGCGGCCGTCCTGAGGTACTTCGCCGATGCCCTGAGGAACGTGTTCGAACGTCCTTCGCTGGATCGGCTCGTCCGACCGCTGGCGATCGAAATGGCACTGTCCGACGGTGACGAGCTTCCCGGACTCGTCCGCTCGGAGCTCGGGATCGAGAAAGGATATCGGGGTCTGGGGAAGGGTCTCCCGGACGCCTTACGGCCCTCACGGTGGCTCCTCGTCTCGGTCGTGAGCCACGCTTGCTCCAACAGGAAGGCGAGGCCCGAGGAGATCGCGGAGGAGTTCGAGGAACACCTCGGGTTCGAGCTCGAGGGCCCCGAGGTCATCGATCGGCTACGGGAGAACGTGGAAGAGGCCGTCGAAGACCTGGTGACGTGGGCCTCCCGGGAAGGTGAGGACCCGAAGCCCTACGTGGAGGTGTTCAGGGAGGCGGTCACAGCGACCCTTCGGCGCTCGATCCGACTCGTCAGGAGACCCGAGGAGATCGCGAAATCCTGCCTCAAGGTGGATCCGACGGTCTCGATCGGAGGCGTGAAGATCGGTCCGGAGGACTACGACCCGCTGTGGGAGAGGGTCCGTCAGGTGGACGTCGAGGAGGTGACCGCCGAGATCGTGGACGAGCTACTGGACGAGCTGACGCGACGGTGAGTGGCCACCGGGACCGCGTCGGTTCGCCGGACGGATCGTGCGCCGGTCAAACCGTGCACCGAAGGACGGCGGACCGCCGCGGGACTTATCGTTACGATATCCGTGACGTTCGGCCGGGGAGGGTATCAGAGCGCCACTAGGATCGCCTTTAGGAACTCCGCGAACATCTCAACGGCCGTCGGCCCGATGAAGACGAGCACCGGCGCCACGATCAGGATCGGTGGCATGTACTTCAGGACGAGCTCGGCGAGGTCCATAGCCGTATCCAGGACGTCATCGAGGTGTATCCGCGCCCGTGATCCCCCGTGCGCCAGTCCCTCAGCCTTCACTTTCACGTTGAACTTAGCGAGGACGTACCTGGCGTCCTCGGGGATCTCGGTGGAATGCAGACCCGGATAGAGCTCGGCTGCCACGACGCACTCGGTGCTGAATTCAGTGTCGGCCACGTACTGACTTACGCAGCCTACCCGCGCCTGGAGCATACCGTCCGGCGTGTCGACAGTAGCCGAGCTGCACGGCCAGTCGGGGAACAACGTCGCCGCGAGCGCGGTCTTACCGTCGTACTTCAGCGTCACGCTGACCGTCACGGGACCCCTAATGCCCTCGAACGTGACCGATTTCGGGACCTCGGAAAGCTTGAACTCGGCGGTGTGGGTGGTCCCCGTACCGACGTCGGTGACCGCGACGTCTAAGGTGAGCTTACTCACCAATGTGTCGTAGGTACCGAGCTCGGCACCGTTTGAGACCATATCGTCGAGAGCCACATTCACCGTGACCTGGCCCGCGTGTACGGCTGCGGGTGCGATCGTGAGAAGTAGGACGAACGCGAGCGCCTGCAGCACGACACCCTCCCCCGTTAGCGTTACCGAAAATCGATGAGGCTTTTCAGTTTTTCGCACGGTGGTAGAGACGTCTCCGATCGTTCTCGGGTCATCGTGAAGTGAGCTCCGTCGCCCCGACTCCGCGTTCGTAACCCGAGCGTACCGACGGGAGTTGGACGGGCGTCAGAAGGCGTATCCCCCACACACCGAGCCAGCCGATCGCGGCCGCGAGCAACGGCCTGGGCATCCAAGTCCAGCTGCGGAAAGTCGAGAACGACCGGCTGAAGGGCCCGTACATCGACCTCACCGAGACGCCGAGGATCCCCCTTGGTGATCCTCAAGGCCGTCAAGCTCGAGGTGGCCGTGGACTCCCTCGAGGAAGCACTCAAAAGGGAGTCCTGGCTGTAAACCGACCGGAGTGGCTCCTTGAGCACGAACCCAAGGTGAGCAAGGTACCCGTCAGGGAGGGGAGGAAGATCCCGGTGAACCCGGCGGTTGCGCTGGCGGGGCTGGTGACACTGGCGTGCCTCCGGCGCCGCTGATCTCCTCCGTCTCACTCGCGAATCGTTGTGAACCACGAAACGATCCTGGGACGGGCCTCGGTCTCGGACCCTTCCTCATCCTTCCGTTCAGACCGGGTGAAGCTCCTCATCGGTCCGACCGAGACTCCGACTGAAGTCGTACGGCCGGAAGACCATGGGGTTCCTAGCCGCACGGTTTCATCCCAACTTTCACCCTAACTCGGAACGTCCTCGACCGAGGATCGAGGTCAGGGGTGACGAGGGGCTCCCCCTCGGCCGGGCGTCAGCCTTCGCCGACCATCTTCAGATGGATCGGGCAGTCCAGGCATCTCCCGCATCTCATACAGTCGAAATCGTTCGGGAACGCATCAGCCGGGTCAAGAGCTTTGGGACATACCGTGCAGACCTTACAGCCCTTGCAACCCTTTCGAACGATCTCTGTTTTGCCCTTAAGGAGCGGATCGAGCAGGCTCCAACCGTTCGCCAGACGCAGGAGGACGCCGACCGGACAGATGTAACGGCATACGAACCGGGGAACGAACACGGACGCCCCCAGTATACCGAACGCCGCCGACATCTTGAGCACCGAGTAAAGGCCGATCTCCTGCCGTCCCAACAGGATGTAGGATAGGTAGTGCATCGGGCAGATCTTGTACCAGAGCTTGTACGCGGCGAATGGTCCGAGCACCAAGGTGGCGGCCAAGATCACGTACCTCAGGTACAGGAGCACCCCATGACCGGGTGGGCGGTGCACGGTCAGGCCCAGTTTCCTACCGAGACCCGCGAGCGCGTCTTGGACGAGTACGAGGGGACATATCCAACCGCAGACGGCGCCTCCGACGAGAATCGCCGGTACGACCCAACCCACCAGTGCGACCGCCGCTAGCTGCGTCAGGGTCACGAGCCCGGCCGCCACGACCGGCAAGGCCAGGAGCATGGTACCCGTGTCGATGATACCGGCGCAGCCCGCCGCGATCCCGGGTACCACAACCTTGAGCCCGAACGCTACACCGACGGCGGCCACACCGGCGGAGATAAGCTGGACCGCCACCCTCAGCTTTCTGATCTCCATACCCGGTATCCTCCCCTACACGTCCGGTACCGTTAGACGGACGTTCACAGTGTCGAATATAAGGGATAGATAACAGACGACACGATTGGAGGAAGAGCGGAGCTCAGTGACAGGGGTTCGGGCACGCCGCGCAGTTGCCCGTGCAAACGAAACCGCCGGACGACCCACTTGACGAGCCCGTAGTTACCACGGTCCCGCCACCCGAGGACGAGCTGCCGGCGTATGTTCCATTGCCGCCTGACGAGCCGCCACCGGTCGATCCGGAAGATCCTTCCTCCGGACGCCGTTCGCCTCCGCTCTTTTCACCTTTCCCTTCCCCACCCTTCTCACTGACCTCCTCGTCCTTTTCACCCGCCGAGCCCTTGTCGCCTCCGCCGATCGCCTCCTTGGCGATGTCTTCGACGGACTTTCCTACTCCTCCCAAATGCGAGGGAACCGTCAGGATGTAAGCCAGAATGGCCGCCATGACCGCGGCTCTGAACCCGAGTGTCCCAAGCATGTTTTGAGACCCCTTCAAAAGGGTTAGGAAGGGGCGTTTGGGGGAGGTTAGAGACGCCGCAGCAGTACCGCCGCGACCACGAGGCCTGCGATCACGGCGACGAGGCCTACAGGGGCTGTCGATGAGGTAGTCGATGACGTCGTACTAGCTGTGGAAGACTGCTGTTCCGATGTGTTGGTCGAACTAGTCGAGGTCGTCTCGGCGGACGAATCGCTCGTCTCTTCGCTCAAGACCTGTAGGTTGTCACAGTACCCGTCACCGTTCTTATCCACGAACGCACCACAGTGCTGCCCCCGAGCCGTAGAGTCGTCGAAGTACCGGCCGGTGACCGGACAGTAGTACGTCGTAGCGGATACGGCGCCGAGGACAGTCAGCGCTGCGACCAGCAGGGTGAGGATGCGCACGACTATTCCCCCATGTTCGTCTTTCGGCCACTTCCGAACAATGCGTTTCGACGCCTTAAGGTTTCTCCGGAGTCCGTGCACCGCCCAACCCGACGTACGGTAGTATCCTGCGTACGCCGATAGAGCACTACGATTGAACCATCACCCGAAAGCGCCCGTACACCGTCGTAAAGTAGAGGAACCGGCTTCCCTGAGTGCCGGGTCCCATGCGCCGGGTTCCATCCACCGGACGGACGGCGCATCGCGGGTGATATCGACGGGCTCCGCTGGACTCTCGGAGCCCTCAACGCGAGCCGCGAGCGATACCCCGATAGAATCCGGAAACGACAGCAGCGCGACACGATACGACACCATCATCATTCGAACACGAAGGCGCACCCGGGCGAGACTCTCTCCCCTCATCTCCTCTTCGATGTGGCCTTAACCTAGGAACCTCCGTAGAAGCCTCGAGGGTTTCCGCTTTCCCCTCCGTCCACGCTCCAACTCGAGCAGCCGTGTTCCCTCGGGACCTCTCGTTCTTTGCAGTACCCCGATCATCACCCCGGGATGTCCGTCCGGCAACGCCTGGAGTACCTCAAGGCAGTCCTCGGGGATGATCTCCTTTTCGAGCTTCTAGCTGGCGAGCTCGTCTAGAGCCGTCCAAACCAGGAACACTTCGGTCACGTCGACCAACTTACCCTCCCGGCCGTCCACGGCCACCAATCGTTCCGACAACTCCCCCACGTCTCCCGCATAGCGCATACCCCTGAGGGCGGCTGAGACCGTCAGTCCCGTCCAGCCGCACCGTACGTCCAGGAGGACCGCACCTTCCCCTTCTAAGGCCCACGTCGCCGTGTCCACGACTTCCAGCGGGTTGGACCCGTCGACGGTTACCACGTCGAAACCCGATTCCTCCAGCTCTCTCACCTCTCGGCCGACGACCGCGACCCGCCCGGGCTTCGCACGCAGACCCAAGAGTAAGGCTACGCTCCCGAACCCGTGCTTCGGTAACTTACCGACCTCCAGCCCAACTCCCTCAACCGCTCCCCAAGATCCCGTCCTAACTCCCACTCTTTGGTCCTTTCACGCTGTCGGGCGGGGAGCTCCAGGACCCCGTTGACACGCAAGGCCGTCACCCTCCGCGCGACCGTCCCGACACTGTCAACTCGGAGTTAAAACCGTTTCTACGAGACCGGGACCCGTGTCCACACCCCACGGACCGGCGGCGTCTCCCGACGAGGTCTCGACGGTCGAAAGCGCGCGATACATTCACGAAATTCGCGGCCGGACGACGAACACCTAGAGTTATTAACCGCAGAACGACCCGGGTACCCGCGCGGGAAAACAGCGCCTGAGGGCGGTGGTTCGGTCCCGTTCGGGCCTTTCATCGGGCGGTCAGGTCGGTCAGAGCGACTCCCGTATTGGAGGGTAGTCCGGCGGCGGATACACTCAGGGGAGGATCCCTGCGGATCGTCCACTCACTAACGGCTCCGGTCGGAAACAAAACTAGAAATAGCCTCCTCTTCCGCCTTAGAGGGGCGAGGCTTCCGTGAGTGAAGCTGAACTCGTCCGGGAGCTGATCGAGGAGCTCCGGGCTCTCCGGCACGAGATATACATGCTGAGGATGGAGCTCGAAAGACTACGCGGTGAAGTCGAGGAGGTAGAGTCCGAGGACGACATCCCGGACCTGCTCCGGCGGGCCGAACGAGCGGCTGAGATGGCGGTCGGAGATATCGACCTGGAGCTAGAGTCCGATGAGGAGGGTAGGTGGTCCCTCCTATGATCGCATCCTGAGTCCCCTCCGTCGACCCGAGCTAGTTCAGACACATACCCGTTTTACGCGACGCTATCACCCGACCTCCGAGCGATCCCGTGAGCCCGTACCGGACACCGGGGGAGGAGTATTCTCACGTTTGAGGTGCCAGCGGCCCGTCCACAGTGGAACGCCCGCGCGGAGTACGGATGCTCCAGAGCCAGGGACCCTCATCCCCGGAACGATCTGTAGAGGGCTGAAAACTATCGAAACGCCCTCGAAGTTGAAAAACTGTCCGAATGAGTCACGAAACCGTGGTGACGGCCTACGGAGCCCCCCGCGAGAAGCCGCTATAAGCGGGCCGACGTGTACTGGTGGGGATGACCGAGGCGAGTTCGCCGTAACCCCCACTCGCACCGTGGGATCCGGGATGAAGAGGTCCCGCAGAGCCGATTCCCCGGATGAGGGGAGGGGCCCGACAGACCGTGGCAGGCTTCGCGCGACACGGGGGCCCATGCCTTGGAATCCTATCGAACTCTGTTGGCTGTACTCTTGATGGGCTTGCTTTTCCCCTCTTCGTGGGTAGTGGGGAAGGTGCGGGTGGAAAGCACCGGTATGCCCTTCGCCACGTACTACCAGAACGTGAAGATGAGCGAGGTACTGCAGAAGCGGCCGAGAGTCCTCGTCCTTGACCCGTGGTGTGGCCCTAATGGACGCCCGTGGACGAAGGAAGAGCTCCGGAAGATCAAGGACGCCGGGGTAAAGCCGATCGCCTACCTCCCCGTGTGCGTGGTTGCGGAGTATCATCCGAACCTGTACCGCGAGGCCAGAAGGCGGAATCTGCTGGGCGCCGACGATCCCGAGTGGCCGGGGGACTACGCCGTCAAGTTCTGGGAGCCGGCGTGGAGAGACGTCCTCCGCTCGGAGCTGGCCAGGCTGAAGGACCTGGGCTTCGAGGGCGTGTTCCTGGACGTCGTGGACGCTCACTCACGTGACTGGTACGTGCGATGGTACGATCGAGTCAATCCACACGGTGATCTCAGGAGGGACGAGCTGAACGCCGTGAAATGGATCGCCCAAACGGCTCACGGTCTCGGTCTCCGCGTCGTGGTCAACGCGGGTGCGTGGGCGTTCGAGGGGACGGTATGGCCCGGTTGCAGTCTAGACTGGGCTTCGCTGTGACCGTCGAGAGCGTGCTCTCGGACGGCTCCAGGAGGCTGTACTCACGGAGCGAACTCGAGAGTAACCTACGGACACTGTCCCGGTTCCAGGGACCGGTCTACGTGATCGAGTACGGGCTCGATCCCGACGACCCCAGCGTCCGTAGGGCCGCCGAGAAACTGTTCGATAAGACACGAGCCACGTGCGTGTACATAACTTCCGTCAAGCACGACGGCATAGGAGTCGCCCTCGTCCCCCTCCGGAGGTGGCTCTGGGACGTGACGCTCGGGCCGCTGCTCGGGGAACCACCCTCTTGGATCGGGGGCGGTCGGTGAGCCCCCACACCTCATCCGCCTTCGGTGACCCGGCACGATTCATCATCCCGAGGACGGGGCGTCCCCGCCCCCTCCCCGACGGGGCTCCCGGAACCCGGGTTCACCCCGCGGGTCACAGGGGTACGGGCCGACCCTCGTATTCCCCTCTGGCTCTTTCCAGCGCCCGGGCGGTTACCATCTTCTCGGACGGGGCGTACCCGCCTCCGCCCCGGAACACGAACCTCAGGTCCGAGTGTACGCCGGACACGTCGAACTCCGCCGTCCCGGTTCACCCTCAGACCTCCTCGGTGACGACCCGCCAGCGTCCGTCCTCTCGGACGTACATCCGCACGGTGGCTCCCGGTAGGGCATCGCCGGTCCTGGCGTCCACCACGGCCACGTACACGCGGTCGTTACCGGCGTACCAGGCGCGGATCCTCGTGGGTGTGTTTCCGGCATGATATCCGGTCGTCACCAGCCCGAGAACGGTCAGTCCCAATAAGCCTACCACCACCGGCACCGCCCAGCGGTTCAGGGGTTTACCCCCTCACCGCACCACCCGATCCGTCTCAGGAATCGCGACGTCATCTCACGAAGTCGATAGCTCGGTCGTTTGGGGGATGGGGAGGGATCATCCCTCCAGGAACCGGGCCTCGCTGCGCTCGACGAACTCGCGGCAGACCTCCTTCGGGTCGCCCTCCATGACGATTTCACCGTCGTCGACGAGGACGGCACGGTTGGCCGTCTCCTCGACGAACCTGACGTCGTGACTGACGAGAACTGTCGCGATCTTCTCGCGGTCGACGATGCGCTTGATGGAGTTAGCGACGCTACGGAGCGTGACGGGATCGAGGTCTCCGAAGGGCTCGTCGAGGAGGAGCACTTCGGGTTCGGTGGCGAGTTCGAGGGCGATGGCGACGCGGACCTGCTGTCCACCCGACAACTCGCCGAACTTCATGTCGAGGACTTCCATGGGGAGGTCGAACTCCTCGAACACCGGACGGGCGAACCTCTCGACCTCGTCGGAGGGGAACTTGGGGAAGAGCTCGTCGAGGATGTCGGGACTGAGGTCGAGCTCCTTGAGCTTGGCCTCGGCCTCCTCGCGGGGTAGGTCGGTCAGCGCGTAGAGCACGTCGAGGGCCTCCTCGCCGAGCCCGAGTTCCTCCGCGCGGCGTCTGGCCTGCTCGAGGACGGTGGAGCTCTTGACGCCCAGACGACCTGCGAGCAGGTCCCGGACGGTGGCGTGATGGACGTAACCGAACTCCTGGTGGACGATGCCGATGCGGCGGCGGGCCTCCATCCTGCCATGGCCGAGGTCGGTCATACTGACCCAGTCGCCGTCGACGCGGACCTCGATGTCGCCCGAGTCGGGGAGCTCGAGCCCGGCGATCATGCGGAGGAGCACCGTCTTACCCGCGCCGCTCGGTCCGACGACAGCGAGGATCTCGCCACGTCTCACCTCGAGCTCTATCCCGCGCATGTGGAGGGTCTCACCGCAGCGGACTAGAGCGTACCGCTTCTCAAGGTCCCGGACGCGGACGGCGATCTCGTCCCGTGGCTCCGGCACCCGCTCGGGCTCGGGCATGCCGCGGGTGAGCCGGTCGACGGCCTCGCGCGGACTCCCGTGTAGGACGTCCCGCCCGTCCTCGAGGAGGGTCGCGGAGTCGCACAAGTACTCGATGACCTCGGTCAGGTGGGAGACGACGATTACGGTGATCCCCTTCTCCTCGTTCGCGTTCCTCACCGCGTCGAGCAGCTGCTGCTTGGTGCCGGGACACGCCATGGCTGCGGGCTCGTCGAGGAGGAGCACTTCGGGGTCCTTCGCGAGCTGACGCGCGAGGAGCAGGCGCTGCTTCTCCCCTCCGGACAGCACGGGCGCGTAATGGTCGGCCTTGTGCTCGAGCCCGACGATTCTCAGGTACTCGAGGGCCTCCTCGTAGAGCTCCTCGTACTCGGAGGAATCCTCCGGTGGGAGCTCCTCGGCCCCGCGGCGCTTCCAATAGAGCTTCCGCATCACGTTCTCGGCCGCGGTCTCGGGCCACAGGCCGAACTCGCGCTGCGGATGGATCGCCGTGATCCGCTTCACCTCGGTGAACCGCGACTTGGGGGAGTCGGGAGTGAGCTCGACCCCGCACACCTCGACCCGGCCCTCGTCGAACCGCTCGACCCCGCGCAGTATCCTGATGAGCGTGCTCTTACCGGCCCCGCTTCGACCCAAGACGCCGTGGATCTCGCCCTCCTCCACCTCCATATCGAAGCCGTCGAGCGCGACGATCTCACCGCGCGTCTCGGTCTCGTAGACCTTCTTCAATCCCTCCACGACGACCGCCGAGGTCAAGCTTCCACCCCTCCTCCAGCACGTTGAGGAGCTCGCGCAAGACACACACCACGTCCGATCGTACGGTCCTACGTGCGGTCATCTCGTTCAAGAACTCCCGCAACACGAGGCACGTCACGAGCTCGTTCCTGGAGATCCCGAGCCGATCCGCGACCTCGTCCAGCTCCCTCACGAGGTCTTCGGGGAGCTCCAACGAGGTCGATAGGCGACGACCGCTACCACTATCGGCCAGCTCCCGTAGCATTACTCGGGTGAGCTCATCTTCCAAACACTTACGGACGTAACCGGCCACGCTTCCGTGTTCCCTCTGGATCCACCGGTGCACGGGGCCCGGCAGCCGCACCGTGATCCGCGAACGCCCTGCACCATATGGTTTAATTATTAAATCACTATGGCAATACCTATGCATGCGATCCCATCGCGTGTTGAGGGAATCGAGTTGGGGCCGCTCGGAGTCGAGGTCGAGATTCTCAGGGAGAGCCACGGGCTGCTTTACCCTTGGGCGCGTCTTCTCTCCGAGACCTCATTCGCGGTGATCATCGCGGTCCTAGGCTGGACGTATCTCCGGGACCGACGCACCTCGTACGTGTTGGCGACCACCGTCGTCGGTACGCTCGTGGTTACGGTCGTCCTCAAAGGGCTGATCGGCGAGCCGAGACCCTTCGTCCTCCACGTGGTTTCACCGCTCACGAACCCGGACGAGCCCTACGGGAGCTTCCCCAGCGGGCATACCTCCCGTTCCTTCGCCCTCGCGGCCGCGTACCACCTGGAGCGTCGGGACGCGCTCACCGCGATCCTCTGGATCTGGGCCGCGCTCGTGGGATGCTCGCGGGTGGTCCTCGGTGTGCACTGGCCGCACGACGTGATCGGAGGGGCCCTCGTCGGTATCACGGTCGCGGTCGCCACGCACAGGACCGCCCGGTTGTGGGTTAGGTTTCTATCGATTGTCGACCCGCTCGCCCGGGGCGTTCGGGCTTGGCGATGGTACGTGAGGTGATCGATTTCGTGGAAGAGCTGGCCCCACCGGACCTGGCCGAGGACTGGGACAATCCCGGGATCCAAGTCTGTCCTCCCGGCGGCCTGGACAGGAAGGCGGAGCGCGTTCTGGTCGCCCTGGACGCCACCCACGCGCTCGAGCGAGCCGGGGACGCGGATCTGGTGCTAACCCACCACCCGCTCCTGTTCCGACCCCCTAGGAGGATCGGCGGCCGCTGGTACCGGGTGCTCCGGGCGGTCTTGGAGGCGGACGCCGTGTTCTACGCGGCCCACACCAACCTGGACCGGGCCGAGGGTGGCGTGGCCGATACGCTCGCCCGCCGTTTGAACCTGCGCGTCGAGCGCGAGGCGTGCGACGGGTTCGGGCGTCTGTGCGAGGTGCCCGGATCGGAGGAGGAGTTGCTCAACGCGCTCCGGAACCTCTCACCGCTGACCACGGTTTACGGGGACTGGGAGGGCGTCAGTCGGGTGCTCGTGGTGCCCGGGGCCGCGCCGGACGGACTCGTGATGGAGTGCCTGCGGTGCGGTGTCGACGCTGTGATCGCGGGAGAGATCAAGTACCATACGCGGGCGGAGCTCTTGGAGGAGGGGATCGCCGTGGTCGAGCTGGGCCACGAGTACAGCGAGCTGCCCGGTGTCCAGGAGCTGGCGCGCCGCGTGCGGGAGGAGTTTCGGGATCTGAACGTGGAGGTGGTGCCGCCACCCGACATCACGATCATTCGGTGACCGCGTCGCTACGGTGGGATGCGCGCGTTCCCCGGTCGACGCCGTCGTCGGTGTTCGAGAGTTGGGAATCCGCGGCTCCGCCCCCATATCGGGATCCCACCGCGTAAAAGGTAAGTCCGAGAGTCGGCGGTCGGAGGCCCCGCACCCCTCGGACTTCACGATGATCCGATGATGTGCTTACAGCACGCCGAACATTCCGTGACGACCACGGGAGCGGCTGAGGGTGACCGGATTGGAGAGGAAGATCCTGGTGATCGTAGGAGACGGAATGGCGGATCGAGCCGTGCCCGAGCTCGACGGAAAGACCCCGCTCCAGGCCGCAGACACCCCGAACATGGATCGGCTCGCGAGGGAAGGGTCGGTGGGTCTGCTCGACCCGATCCGGCCCGGAGTGCGCCCGGGTAGCGACACCGCACACCTCACCCTGCTCGGTTACGACCCGTTCGAGGTCTACCCGGGACGCGGCCCGCTGGAGGCCCTGGGTGCGGGTGTCGAGGTGAGACCGGGCGACGTGGCCTTCCGCTGCAACTTCGCGACGGCCGAGGAGCGGAACGGCGAGTTGGTCGTTGTGGACCGTAGAGCCGGTCGGATCAACGAGGACGAGGGTACTCCAAAGCTGGCCGAGACTATCAACGAAGAAGTCGATCTCCCGGTCGAGTTCGAGTTCAAGGAGGCCGTCGGTCACAGGGCCGTCCTGGTACTGCGAGGCGGCGACCTCTCCGCCGATGTCACGGACGCTGACCCTAAGCGTGTCGGCAAGCCCGTGAAGGACGTGAAACCGACCTCGGACGACCCGGCGGCCGCCCGGACGGCGGAGATCGTCAACGAGTTCGTCCGTAAGGCGTACGAGGTGCTAAAGGATCACCCGGTCAACCGGGAGCGGGAGCGACAGGGTAAGCCGCCGGCGAACGTGATTCTCCCACGCGGAGCCGGCCAGCTCGAGGAGGTCGAGCCGTTCTCGGACCGCTACGGCATGAGCGGGGCCGTGGTCGCGGGTGCGTCCCTGATCAAGGGAATCGGCCGGATGCTGGGGATGGACGTGCCCGAGGACGAGGCGATCACGGGTCGTAAGGACACCGACCTGAAGAGGAAGGCCGAGCTCGCGCTGGAGGCCCTGGACGACCACGACCTCGTGCTCGTCAACTTCAACGCCGTGGACGAGGCTGGGCACGACGGTGATGCCCGCGGTAAGGTCGAGATGATCGAACGGATGGACCGGGAGCTGGTGGGCACGCTCCTGGAGGGGATAGATCCGGAGGAGACGGTGGTGTGCCTGACCGCCGACCACTCGACGCCGGTGGCCGTCGGTGATCACACGGCCGATCCCGTGCCCGTGGCGATCTGGACCGCGGACGCGCGACGTGACCCCGTGGAGGAGTACGACGAGATCTCGGCGGCCCGAGGGTGCCTCGGGCGCTTCTCGGGGCTCCACCTGCTGAACGTGCTCCGGGACCTGGCCGACCGCATCGAGAAGTTCGGGGCGTAGTCGGATGTCGATCACGGAGACGCTCGTGGCCTACTTCATGGACTTCGAGCGGGCCATGGGTCTGCCAGGGATGCTCGTGATCACCGCCCTGGAGTGTAGCGTGCTCCCCGTCCCACCCGAACCGTTCGTGTTTCCGTTCGCGATGCGGATGGACCCATGGGTCCTGGCAACGCTCGTGACCCTCTCCTCGATCGTCGGTAGCTTGCTCGGGTATGCGATCGGTTACTTCGGCGGGCGACCGATCGCCGTCAGGCTGGTGGGCGAGGCCAACCTGATGAGGGTCGAGTCCAAGCTGACCGAGCACCGATTCTCCGCCTGGACCGCCGTCTTCCTGGCCGGCCTCTTGCAGTTCATCCCTTTCAAGCCGTTCACGATCGGCGCCGGCCTGGTGGAGATGGACCTGCGACTATTTATAACTGCAGTCGTGACGGGGCGTTTCTCACGGTTCTTATTCTTGGGGTACGTGGCCCAGTCCGAGACCGTCCGCAACTGGATCTCCTACTACCTGGGGCCTAAGGCCCTGAAGATGCTCATGAGTACGGGGTGACCTGGAATGGTCGACGTTCTGATCGTTCTGGGAAGTAGGAGCGATCGAGACGTCGCCGAGAAGGCCGCGAAGGTGCTCGACCGAGCCGGCGTCGACTACAACGTGCGGGTGGCCTCCGCCCACCGGACGCCGGAGCGTATCGACGAGCTGATCGAGGAGTACGAGCCCGACGTGAAGGTGTACATCGCGATCGCGGGTCTGGCCGCTCACCTCCCGGGTGTGATCGCCGCCAAGACCCTGAAGCCCGTGATCGCCGTGCCGGTGGAGGCGAAGCTGTGTGGTCTGGACGCGCTCCTCTCGACCGTGCAGATGCCCCCGGGTGTACCGGTGGCGGTTGTCGGCGTGGATCGCGGGGAGAACGCGGCGCTCTTGGCCTTGCAGATCCTGGCACTGGAGGACGAGGACGTCCGGTCCTTCCTGGAGGAGTACCGGGAGGAGATGAAGAAGCAGGTGGCCCGGGACGACGACACGATCAAGGAGCGTTTCCGGTGACGCAGTCCGCCAGGGCGTTGAACGCCGCCACCGCGAGCGGTGTCCCACCGCGGACCGAGACGTTCGTCACCACCGGGATTCCGGCGTCCATCGCGGCTCGCTTCGCCTCCATCGCACCGATCCCCACTGGAAACAGGACCGCCACCGCGATCGACTCCGGGTACTCGGCGACCTTCTCCGCGGCCGTCGGGGCGTTCCCGACGACGACCGCCACGTTCCGGTGATCCTCCAGGATCTTGCGCATACCGTCCCCGGTCACGGTGTCCTCGGGGATCCGCTCGCCGACCTCCGAGGCGATGACGGTTTCCAACCCGAGACGCTCTACCGACCGACGGATCCCGGCCGCCACCATGCCCACGTCCGCCGCTACCACTTCGGCGGACTTCAGACCCTCCGTGACGGCTTCTTCCGAGGGCTCGATCATCAGGGTCTCCGACACGAACGGGTCCCACGTGGCGTGGGAGAGGCGGAGAGTGAGGAGGTCCTCTAAGTTCTCGGGCTCACCGAGCTTCTCGGTCCACCGCTCGAGGCTGCGCTCGGCGATCGAACGGCCCCGACCCGTCCGCTCCCCGAGGGTCACCGCAGTACGGCCCCTTCGTCGGCCCCGCGGACGAGCTCTCGGTACCTCCTCAAGTACCCCGTGACCTCGTCCTCCGGGGGCTCCCACTCCTCCAACCTGGCCTCCAGCTCCTCGTCCTCGACGTCCACCTCGAGCCGTCGCTCCCGCACGTCGAGCCGGATCGTGTCTCCTTCCTCCACGACCGCGATCGGTCCGCCCCGGTACGCCTCCGGTGACACGTGTCCCACGCACGGACCCCGCGTACCGCCGGAGAACCGCCCGTCCGTCACGAGCGCCACGGAGTCGTCCAGTCCCATTCCGCACAGCGCCGCCGTAGGTGTGAGCATCTCACGCATTCCGGGACCGCCGGCGGGGCCTTCGTATCGGATCACTACCACGTCACCCGGGTCGATATCGCCACCCAGTATCGCCTCCGTCGCCTCCTCCTCCGAGTCGAACACCACCGCCGGACCCTCGTGCTCATACATCTCCTCCGAGAGCGCCGCCGTCTTGATCACCGCACCCTTCGGGGCGAGGTTCCCGTACAGGACGACGATACCACCTTCCTCGTGCACGGGATCCTCCTTCGGCCGGATCACCTCGCGATCCTTTACCTCGGTCCGTTCGACCCGTTCCCGCATCGATCGACCCGCGAAGTCGATCCTGTCCAGGTGCAGGTCGTCCGCCAGTTCCTTCATGACCGCGGGAACGCCACCCGCCTCGTACAGGTCCCGCATCGTGTAGGGACCGCCCGGACGCATCGCGCACAGATGCGGCGTCTCCCGGCTCAGCTCGTCGAAGTCGTCGAGGGAAAGCTCAACGTCGGCCTCACGCGCGATCGCGAGCAGGTGCAGCACGG
The DNA here is from genome assembly GCF_000007185.1 of Methanopyrus kandleri AV19. Taxonomy (GTDB): domain Archaea; phylum JAADCQ01; class Methanopyri; order Methanopyrales; family Methanopyraceae; genus Methanopyrus; species Methanopyrus kandleri. Next base: position 1,191,473 of record NC_003551.1, read on the forward strand.
TGTTCGTGCTCCCGCCCAGCGCCATGTCGACACGGATCGCGTCCAGGAAGGCCTCCCGCGTGAGTACGTCCCGCGCGGTGATCCCTTCCTCGATCGCCTCCACGATCCGCATACCCGTAAGCTTCGCGACCCGCAGCTTCTCCGCCTCCGTCGCCGGGGTCGCCGCGCAGTTGAACTCCGACATCCCCAGCACCTCGGTCATGCACGCCATCGTGTTCGCCGTGAACATCCCGGCGCAGGATCCCGGTCCCGGACACGCGCGCTGCTCCAGCTCCTCGAGTTCTTCCTCCGAAATCTCCCCCTCCTCGTACGCTCCCACCGCCTCGAACGCGTCGATCAAGTCCACCCGCTCGCCGTCCACGCACCCGGGCTCCATCGGGCCTCCGGTCACGATCGCCGCGGGTAGGTCCAGCCGCGCTGCCGCCATCAGTGCCCCCGGCACCATCTTATCACACGAGACGATCGCCACGAACCCGTCGAACCGGTGCGCCTCGATTACGGTCTCGATAGTATCGGCCACGAGCTCACGGCTCGGGAGGGAATATTTCATACCGGGCGTGTTCATCGCAATACCGTCGCACAGGGCGATCGTCTCGACCTCGAACGGCACCCCGCCGGCCATCCGGATCCCGGCCTTGACGGCCTCCGTCACCTTGTCCAGGTGCATGTGTCCCGGAACGACCTCCGAGTACGTGTTCACCACCGCGACGAACGGTCGGTCCATCTCCTCGTCAGTGAGTCCGCACGCGCGAAGCAGCGCCCGGTGCGGCGTCCGTTCGACGCCCTCCTTGATATCACCGCTGCGCAACCGGAAACCCCCCGGCCGACCCCGGGGCGCGTAGGTTAAACGCTTATGGCTGGGGTTGGAGGCCTTGGACCCGTACGGCGTGCTCAAGGGCGTGATCGAGCTATTCGTGGTCGTCGATCCCATCGGGAACGTGCCGGCGCTCCTCGCGGTCACTTCGGAACTCCGACCCCGGGACCGCGTACGCGTCGTCCACAGGGCTGTCGCCTTCGCCGCCGTGCTCATCCTCGGCTTCGCGGTCGCCGGCAAGGCCACCCTCGATTATCTCGGGATCTCCGTCGAGGCACTCATGATCGCCGGCGGTATCCTCCTGCTCCGCGCCGCCTTCGGGATGGTCGAGGGAGATCCCACGGGCTTCCGCATAGAACCGGGGTCACACATCGACGTGGCTTATGTCCCCCTCGGAACGCCCCTCCTCGCGGGTCCCGGCGCCATCGTCACCGTGATCGTCATGCTCCACCGTCACGGTCGCCTCGAGACGATACTGGCCTGCCTCATCGTCATGCTCCTCACCTTAGTGACCTTCCGAGCCGCGGAGCGTCTCGCTCGGTTCCTCGGTCGCTCCGGCATCCGAGTCCTCACGCGCGTCATGGGGGTTCTGCTCGCGGCCATCGGGGTTCAGATGGTCCTCGACGGCGTCAGCGCCTTCGTACGGGGGTGACCGCGTGCCCGCCAACTTACCCCCCGAGTACCACGAGCTCGAGGAGAAGTACCGGAAGGCCCGCTCCCCCGAGGAGAAGCTCAGGATCACCGAGGAGATGCTCGCCGTCGTTCCCAAACACAAGGGGACCGAGAACCTCCGCGCCCTACTCAAGCGTAGACTCGCCAAGCTCCGCGAGGAGGTCGAGAAGCGCCGTCAGCAGAAGTCGGGTGGCGGACCCGATTACAACGTGAAGAAGGAGGGCGCTGCTCAAGTCGCCCTCGTCGGACCGCCCAACGCCGGTAAGTCCGCACTCCTCCGCGAGCTCACCAACGCCGATCCCGACGTAGCCTCCTATCCTTACACGACCAAGGAGCCCGTACCCGGCATGATGGAGTACAAGGACGTTCAGATACAGCTGGTTGAGATCCCGCCGATCTACGAGGGGTTCACCCGCGGTGACGGCTCCAAGTTCGTCGGTGTCATCCGCAACGCCGACGCGCTCTGTTTGGTGGTGGATCTCACCGAAGATCCGGTCGAGCAGCTCGAGACGGTACTCCGCGAGCTCGAGTCGGCGGCCATTAAGCTCAACCAGGACCCGCCCTCCATCACCATCGAGGAACGTGTCACCGGCGGTATCGAGATACGCGGCGAGGACCGCCTCGACTGCGATCCGAACGACGTCAAGGATCTCCTCCGCGACGCCGGGATCCACAGCGCCGTCGTCGTCATCGAGGAGGACGGCATCACCCTCGAGGACATCGCGGACGCCCTCGACAAGCGTATCGAGTACAAACCCGCCCTCCTCGTCGCCAACAAGGGCGACGCGCCGGGCTCGAAGGAGTCGTACGAGCGGCTCGTGGAACGCGTCGAGGACTTGGAGTTCGACCTCCCCGTCGTCCCCGTCTCCGCCGAGAAGGGTATCAACCTGGACGAGTTCAAGCGTCGCCTCTACGACACGCTCGGTATCATCCGGGTCTACACGAAGAAACCCGGTGGGAAGCCGCAGAAGCCGCCCATCGTCCTGCCCAAGGGTGCCACGGTCGAGGACGTCGCCCGCGAGATACACTCCGACCTCGCCAAGAACCTCAAGTACGCCCGCGTCTGGGGTAAGTCCGTCAAGAAAGACGGTATGATGGTCGGGCGCGATCACGTCCTGGAGGACGGTGACGTCGTCGAACTCCACGGGTGAGGACCTTGAGGGTCGCCGCGTGTGTGCTCGCGGCCGGACGTTCCACCCGCTTCCGCGAGGCCCTCGAGGAGCGCGGTGAGGAGCCCGTGAGTAAGCTCGTGTATCCCGTCGCCGGCAAGCCCATGGTCGCCTGGGTCGTCGAACGGGCCTCCCGCGTCGTCGACGAGCTCCTCGTCGGCCTCGGTTACGACGCCGGATTAGTCTGGGACGTCGTCCGGCAGCACGCGACCGTACCCGCCCGCCCCGTCCTCAACGATCCCGTCGACGTTCCCATGGCCCGCACCGCCGCTAACCTCCTCCGACGCTCCGACGCCGACGTGAGTCTGATCCTCGCCGGCGATCAGCCCACCGTCACGGCCGAGACCATGCGTCGTCTCGCCGAGACCGCCGCCGAACACGGAGCCTCCGTACTCGATCGTGGTGCCCCGAACGAGGAGGTCTCCGGCGACGACCTCCTCGGTCACGGGCCGCCGCTCGCCCTCCGGAAGGACGTCGTCCCCGAGTTCCTGGAGACGATCGAGGAGCTCGCCGCCGACGTCCGCGGTCCCAACGCCCTCAACCTGAACCCGGTCCTGCGGGAGTGCGGTCTGGCTTTCCGAGTCGTCCCGCCCCGAGACGACGCCGAACTCCTGAACGTCAACACCCCGGACGAGCTTCCAGAGGTGGAGCGCGCGCTTCTGAGATCCGATTAGTCCTCATCTCGCTTCTCCTTCTCCTTTCGACGCTCTTCCGCTTCCAACTCCCACTCGACGCGCCGCTGCGCTCGCCTGTACTCCCCTACCGCCTCCCCTATCGCACGTGCCAGCTCTGGAAGCTTCTTCGGGCCGAACAGGAGCAATATCACCGCCAGGATCAGCAGCAGTTCCGAGGTGCCCAGCCCGTCTATCATCCTCTTTTCACTCCTTTTTCGCGGTTAGTACCCCTACCTCGTAGAGGATCATGGACGGCCCGGCGCAGCATCTCGTCGGAGGGGAACTCCACGCTCGACGTGAGCGCCACGGCCACTAATGACCTCAGCACTCTCCTCCTCAGTTCCTCCACGTGGGACCTCAGTGGGAGCTCCGGAGTTCGTCCACCCCTTCTTCACCACCTTCACGATCGCGTGGGGCGCGCAGGAGTTGCACGGGTTGAAGCTCCGAGCCGCCCTGCATGCGTCGCCGAGCAGGAAGCGCTCCGACTCGGATAACTGACGCTTCGCGGCCGCCAACTTCTCGTCCACGTAGACCCTCTCGCCCACCATGGACTCCTCTATCGGCGCGTGGTTCAGGTTCGTCGACGTGATTATCTCGTAGTTGAACACCTTACCATCCGATCCGACGGACACCCTGTGGACCAGAGTACCCCTCGGGGCCTCGATGACGCCGGTACCGGAGCACCCGGAGCGGCGCGAGGGATCCTTGTACGTGGTGCCCGTGGTGGGGAGGTCGTCGATCCAGTGTAAGGCCAGACGCGTCAGGAGCAACGCCTCCAGTATCCTCGCTATGTTCCTGTTACGGGCACACGGTTTCAAGAGTTCCCACACGTCTACGTCCAGTTTCTCACTCCACGAATCCAGGAACCACCTGACGGTTTCATCCCCGGCCTTGTAAGCTACCGCTAAACCTGGTCAACGGTCCCGCCTCACACGCGTACTTGGTACCGTTCCACTCGTAATATCCGACTTCGGAGTAGGAGTAGCACCGCTCGTCCAGGTTCGATCCCCGAGCCAGCGTTATCTTACCCACCCTCTCGGGGTAGAACGGCACCAGTCGGGCACGCTCCACGCTCCCCGGGTCCTTGGTGTCGGCTATCAGTACGCCTCCGGACGCCGCCAGGTACGAGTGGACGTAGCCTGAGGCTAGTCCAGAATAGAACGGAGTACCCGAGCTGATCATGTGAGCGGGACGATCGCCGACGTCGTCCGGTAGGTGCATGCTCAAGTACTTCCAGAGGGTCGGTATCACCGACTCGAGGAAGGACCGCATCGACTCCGGCCTGGTCCTCACGGTCGAGTAGAGGCCCGACAACTTCTCTACGTCTCCCGCGTAGCCACCCACGCACACGGTGGCGAGATGCACCGACTTACCCGTGAAGACAGCCACCAACGCCTGCGCGTCGCCGTGATACTTTACGAACTGATCGTAGAGATTGTCGACCACGCTATCGGGTAGGAAGTCCCCCGAGATCAGCAACGACCACAGTAGGTGGTCTTGAATACTGAGGCTTGAATACTGATAGGAACTGCCCAATTTTCCAGGCGGCGGTAAGGAGGACCGTGTCGTACGCGTCCTAGACGGCTTAAACGGAGACCAAACAGTGGGCTAAGTCCCGTCCCGCTCGATGTTCCTCCCGACGACTACACCGTTCTCCTCCAGCGGTAGGAGTTACTGGTTTCAACCCGTACGGACTCAAACGGTTCACTCCGGCCGTCCATGCGCAGTTGCCCACTACTATCGCCGTATTAGAAATTTCCCGTGCGTGTTCCACAACTGTCTCAAATCGTGAGTTGTGGACCTTATACTTCCTGTGATCGGCGTAACGTCTACACTGCTCAGTCGGAGAAAAATCATCTAAGGACCGATCTGTGAAACCGGGACAGTAAATCAATGAGCGCCTGAGAGTCCCGAACGCGGGATCCACGTTGGCGAGGCCTTGAGATCGATACCGATCTCGGCCAGCGTCGTGGTACAACCTCCACACGACCCTCCGAAGACGAGGACCACGGACCTCGGGACGGATCTAATCAGCGCCCGAACGGGTTCCTCCGACACCAGGACGGACAACACGCCTGTGAACGCGAGCTTCAGGAACGTCCTCCTGTCGATAGGTGTTTCCAATAAGCCATCGAGGCTCACCGAGCACACTCGCCCCGCCCTCTTCATCCGGATATTTGAGGCTTTACCGTTCGGTCTTCCTCGAATGTGTGCAAATCGAGCACAGTGTGGAGATCCCAATCCCCGATCTGTATGGACGGCTCCGGTAGCTCGTGCCGCTCCTCCTCCCTCATCCTCAGTGCAACCGTCGGGTACCGTTCGATCAGTCCCACCGCCAATTCCACCGGTGGTCGCACTGCGTAGACCAGGTCAGGGCGCAGCACCCGCCGCACCCATCGCGACTTTTCGACGGCGTCCACGTTGACCGAAGGTACCTCCTCCTCCAACGCCCGTCGGACGTGTTGTACATCTATCTCCACCCCCCACGCGTCGATCCCGGCCTTCAGCAGTCCCTTGAGGTACCGCAGGTTCCTCCCGTGGCCCACTTCCACCACCCGTCGTGCACGCAGTCGGCGTACGATCGTCAGGAGGCCCTCCATCCTCGACCTCCCAAACGTTTCGATCACCATAACGTTTCGTAGACGATCGGAGTCCGAGTGGCGGGCCGGAGATCAGTCCCTCCAGGGCGGCTTATCGGGGTTCTTCTTGACCAGCTCTAGCAGGCCACCCTCCCTCCAGGCCTGCAGCGCGAACTCGGGAGGCTCGCGCAGCGGTACCTCCTCCGACCCCGCCCGGAGGACCAGCTCGTCTAGGTCCACGGTGACCCGGTTACCGTCCTCCACTACCTCGGTGGGATCCTCTTCGGCTTCGACGGTGGGCAGCCCACGGTTGATCGCGTTCCGGTAGAAGATACGAGCGAAGGATCTCGCGACCACGCAGGCGACCCCGGCCTGCTGGAGGGCCATAACTGCCTGCTCACGGGAGGAACCGCAGCCGAAGTTCTTCCCGGCCACGATCACGTCGCCCTCGCGGACCTTCTCGGGGAACTCGGGATCCGCCCCCGTCATGGCGTAGCGGCCGAGCTCGTCGTAGGAGACCCTCCTCAGGCAACGCCCGGGGATGATCTGGTCGGTGTCGACGTCGTCGCCGAACACGTGCGCTCTACCGCTCCACCTCACGCTCCTGCCCCCGTATCCTCTCGAGGTGCGTTTTGAAGTAGTCGGGTGAGTACTTGAGAACTACGACGCGCGACGCGATGAGTACGGTCAACATGGCGGTCACCGAGAGCATCTCCATGGGCCGTATGGTCCCTCGATAGTACTTCAGGAACGTCTCCCGGAGGATCATGATGATGGTGATGTCGACGACGTACCGCAGCGGCACGCGCCGGTGGCGTAGGGTCTCGAGTACGCTCTGGTAGACCTCGAGGAGCAGGAGCACGTCGAATACACATTCCACGATGAGGCCGAAGGTCATGCGGAAACGGACCTGATAGGGGCTGGTAAGGAACGTGCTCACGATGTCGTAAACGCCTACGCCGAAGATGAAGAGGGTGATGGCGAGAATCGAGATCATTACGATATGTACCGTGATATCGAGGAACTTGTATGCGAACCGGTTCAGCCGTTCGCTCAAGACGCTCACCCTAGGACGTCTTGGGGATCGACCAGCTCGCCCTCCGCCGCGGCGACAGCGGCCGTCACGGGACTCGCCAGGTATATCTCGGCCCTGCGGGAGCCCATCCTACCCGGGAAGTTCCGGTTTGCCGTGGAGACGCAGACGTCGTCGTCCCCGAGCACTCCGAGGTGCTCGCCTAAGCAGGGTCCGCAGCCGGGTGGGGCGATCATGACGCCCATACGGATCAGTTTCAGGGTCAGCCCGGCCTCCGTCATACGCTCGAGCACGCGGCGGGACGCGGGCACGACCACGATCCGCACATCGGGGTGAGGACCGTCAAGTTCCTCCAGAATCTCGGTGAAGACCCTCACGTCCCTGTAGCGACCGTTGGTGCAGGACCCCACGAACACCCGGGTCACCTCCACGCCTTGAACGTCGCCCACTGGCCGCACGTCGTCGACGCGGTGTGGGACCGAGACCACGGGCTCGACCTCGGAGGCGTCCAGCTCGATCACCTCGTCCGCGTCCCCGGGTCGGAGCTCCTCAGGGCCCTCCTTCGGGGGCACGTACGCGGACTTCGCCCCGGCCTCCGTGGCGAGATTACACAGGCACATACGGTCGCCGAGCGACATACGCTCGGGGAGCCCCGTGTACTCGAGGACCGCGTAGTCCGCGTACCCTGCGCCCAGCTCGCCGACCACGGTCAGGGCCAGGTCCTTGGCGGTGGCGGGTTCCTCCAGCTCGCCCTCGACGTGCACCCGCACGGTCCTCGGGACCCGGATCCAGAGCTCGCCGTAGAGGAGGGCGAAGGCCATGTCCGTGCCTCCGAACCCGAACGCTAGGGCGGAGGCGGCTCCCGAGGTAGGGGTGTGGGAGTCGCCGCCGAAGACCACCCGACCGGGTCCCGCGTACCCCTCCTCGACGAGCACCTGATGGCAGACGCCCTCGTCCACGTGGACGTGCTCGATCCTGTGGCGGCGCGCGAACTCGAGGAGCTCGTTCTGGCGGTTCGCCGCCTCTACCGAGCTGGGGGGTACGGAGTGATCGAAGATCAGAACGACTTTCTCCGGACTCTCGACGCGCTCCACACCGAGCTCCCGCAGCGTCCTGAGGGCGGTCGCACCGGACCCGTCGTGCAGCATGATTACGTCGGGCTCCACGTACACGGTCTCGCCGGCCTCGACGGGCTCTCCAACCTTCTCCGAGAGGATCCTCTCCGCGACGGACGGCACGTTCGCTTCCCCCCTCCGGGGGATGGACGGGATTGATCGTGATACGGTCCCGGCAGGAGGACTGCAGGAAGCTCCTCCGTCGGGCGTTGTGCGAGGTGGTGCTGCGGGAGGTCGGTCACCCGGCCTTCGCGTGTCCCACCGGGGGGCCACCTTACTGCCATCCTCGGGACGTGGGTAAGTACCGGCCGCGGGGTTACCTCTCGATGTGGGACCTCGAGGCGGCCGGTAGGGTCCTGGAGTTGGGCCGCCGTTACCTGCGCGAGGAGGGTCTCTACGTGACGTGCCTCGTATGCGACCTCCTCGGACCGGTGGGCAGGTGCACGCTACCGGTGGAACCCTTGGAGCGGTCGGGACGGCGCGTCTCGGGGTTACGGATAGCACCCACCGGGGACGACCGACGGGACGGGCTGGTGAGACTGGCCCTGAGATGGCTCGCCGCGAACCCTTCGGCGTCGATCGAGGGGTCCTGGCCCGGCAAGACGGACGCGTTCCTGGAGTACGCGGAGGAGGCCCGGAAACTCATCGACTACCTGGATCGTCTCGGTCACCTCTCGATTCCAGCACATTCCGGACGATCTCCTCGAGCTTGGAGTCGGTGACCCTGACACGCCGGTCCCCGAGCGCCTTGATCCGCTTGAGGACCTCCTCGACGATCTCCTCCTCCGGTTCCACGCCCAGTTCCTCCAACTTCGCGACCACCGCCTTCCGCCCGGTGTGCTTACCGAGGACGATCTTCCGGTTCATACCCACCTCCTTGGGGTCGATCGGCTCGTAGGTGCGCGGCTCCTCCAGAACCGCGGCCACGTGGATCCCGGACTCGTGCCTGAAGGCGTTCTCGCCCACGACGGCCTTGTTCGGGGGCACGTCGATACCGGAGTACTCCGAGACCTTCCTCGAGAGCTCCGCGAGCACCTCGGTGTTGAACCCCGGGTCGATCCCGTACAGCTCCTTGAGGGCCATGATCACCTCCTCGAGGGCTGCGTTACCCGCGCGCTCACCGATACCGTTCACCGTGGTGGAGATCGCCTGCGCCCCCGCCTCGACCGCGGCCAGCGAGTTGGCCACGGCCATGCCGAAGTCGTCGTGGCAGTGCACGCCGATCGGCAGGTCCACGACCTCGCGGATCTTCGCCACGAAAAGCCGCATCGCCGCCGGTATCATGACGCCGACGGTGTCCGTCGCGTGGACGCGGTCCGCCCCGCACTCCTCCGCCGTCCGGTACACCCTCTCCAGGAACTCGAACTCCGTCCTCGTCCCGTCCTCCGCGGAGAACGCCACCCACAGCCCGTGGTCCTTCGCGTACTCGACCGTGTCGGCGATCCGCTCGAGTACCTCCTCCCTCGACATCCGGAGCTTGTGCTTCAGATGCAGCTCGGAGGTGGCGATGAAGGTGATCACTCCGTCCACGTCGCAGTCCAACGCCGCGTCCACGTCACCACGTAGCGTCCTCGCCAGGCATAGAATGTCGGCGTTCAGTCCCTCGTGCGCGATCCTACGCACGGCGTCCCGCTCGCCCTCGGACACCACCGGGAACCCGGCCTCGATCTGCTGCACGCCCAGCTCGTCCAGTAGGTGCGCGATCTCCAGCTTCTGCTCGGGCGTGAAGCTGACACCCGGGGTCTGCTCACCGTCCCTCAGCGTCGTGTCGTAGACGATCACCTCGTCCGGGAGGTCCATCTCCCTAACGGCTTCACGTACGTACGGACTCTGCACGTGCTCACCCCTCCAAGTCGTACGCGACCTCTAACCGCTCCAGGGTTACGACGCCCACGCCGAGACGCTCTTTGAGGAGCTCCAGCAGGCGCTCGACCTTCTCCCGACTGTCCACCACCTCGACGACCACGGGCAGGTTCATCGACGTCCTGAGGATGCGCGCCTCCGAGCGCCCGCGGCGGCCGCAGCCCGCGAAGCAGCGGTGCACGGTGGCCCCTCTCAGTCCGAGCTCGCGCACGCGTTCGAGGATCCAGTCCACCGCGGGCACCCCATCGACCTTGTCTCCTTCCAACAGGTACACCTTCAGTTTCACCGGTTCTTCGATCTTCCTGACCAACCTCACGCCCTCCCCGACCATACCACGTGCGCCGCCGCCATGCCGCCGAGCACGGCCGCGATCCCGAGCACGACGTTAGCTGTTAAGTAAAGAATGGAGAGTACCGGCGAGGCCTTCAACAGCTCCACGGTCTCGTACGCCATCGTGCTCAGCGTGGTGAGGCCCCCGCAGAACCCCACCGTCGCGAGCGCGCGGACCTCTGGGGAGAGCCGCAGGCCGAGCATCGTCGACCAGGTGAGGAACCCTAGGACGAACGACCCGAGGACGTTCACGAGGACCGTCCCCATCGGGAACCCGCGCACCTGCGGTACGAGACCGGACAGTAAGTAGCGACAGACCGCCCCCAGCGCGCCTCCGATCGCCACGGCGGCCAGCTCCCGGGCCCCGATCTTCACCACCCCTCCTCAGAGCATCTTGGCTGCGAGCGGCACGAGGAGCGCGATCCCACCCAACAGCAGACACACTTTCGAGAAGTCGAGACGTCTCGCCACCCGCAGCAGCACTTCCATGCAGATCAGACTCACGACGAAGGACACCCCGATCGCCGTCACCATCCACGACGTGCCCATTTTCGTGGCCGCGCTCAGCCCCTCCTTGAGCTCTAAGGCCGTCGCGCCCAGCATCGCCGGACCGGCCAGGTAGAACGACAGCCACACGGCCTCTCCACCGTCGAACCTACGCCAGAGCAGGAGCGCCATCGTCGTACCGGACCGGCTGATCCCCGGGATCACCGAGAACCCCTGTCCCAGGCCCACGATGACGGCGTCCACGACGTTGACTTCCCTGCGATCCCTCAGCCCCTCGGGCGATATCCGCAGGAGGAGTCCCGTGACGATCAGGGCGCCTCCGATGGCCATCTGGACCGCGTCTCCCGTGGCGGCCGAGAAGATCCCCTTCAACACCTTGTACACCGGGAGCCCGACGACGGCCGTACAGACCGTGGCGACGATCGCGAACAATCCTAATCGCCGCCACGGCCCGCCCATCAGCAGGTCCCTCACCGTCAGCCAGTACGGGACACCGAACCGTAACAGCACGGCGAGCAGCGTGCCGGCGTGCAGCCAGAGCGCCAGGTCCATCGCGGTCGAGGGCGGGATCCCGAGTACCTTCATCATCGTCATCGTCGCCTGACCTTCGCTGCTGATCGGTAACCACTCCGTGATACCTTGCACCACGCCGGCCAGGACGGCGGTCCATAACTCGATCTCCCGCACCCCCTCCGCCGCCGCGACCGCCCGAGGTTAAATCTCTGTTCGGAATCCGGAGTCGGAAGGCGATTACCGTAATCTGACGCCGCGGGTCGGGTATCTCCACGAGCGGTCGGAAGGTCCGATTCGCCGTTCGACGTCGAAGCCCGCGTCTGCACTCCGTCCCGGTCCTCGGGCCCTTCGCGGAAAACCTTTCCGACGGTCGCGATCACGCTCCTGGGGGCATCGGGTTGACCCGCGCGGTGGTGACCGTGATCGGTGCGGATCGACCCGGTATCGTCGCCGGAATCTCGAGCGTCCTGGCCGAACATAACGCGAACATCGAGGACATCTCCCAGACGGTACTGCGCGACCTGTTCGCGATGGTCATGCTCGTCGACCTCTCCGAGGCCGACGTGAGCGTGGGTAAGCTGAGGGAGGAGCTCCAAAAGGCCGGCGAAGAGCTCGGTGTCGACGTGATCGTTCAGCATGAAGACGTGTACCGCGCGATGCACCGGGTGTAGGTCCCATGTCCAGTCTGGACGTGGAGGAGGTCATCGAAACCATCGAGATGATCCGGATGCGGAACCTCGACGTCCGCGCGGTGACGCTGGGGATCAACCTCCTGGACCGCGCTCACCCGGATCCGGAGGAGCTGGCGCGGGACGTCCGCGAGAAGATCGTCGAGGTCGCCGGTGACCTCGTGGAGGTCGTGGAGGAGGTGGAGGACGAGCTCGGAGTGCCGATCGTGAACAAGCGGATCGCCGTCACACCGTGCTCCATCGTGGCCGCGTCCGCCGTCCGGAAGGAGGGACGCGAGGCCGTCCTGACCCTCGCGGAGGCGTTGGACGAGGCGGCGGAGGAGGTCGGCGTCGACTACCTCGGCGGGTACACGGCTCTCGTCTACGACGGGTTCACGGAGGCGGACGAGGCCGTACTGGACACGATCCCGGAGGCCATCGAGGGGACGGAGCGGCTCTGCGCGTCGGTCGTGGTCGCGGACGAGCGCTACGGGATCAACATGGACGCGGTGTACAGGACCGCGGAGGCCGTCAAGGAGACCGCGGAACGTACCGATGGACACGGTTGTGCCAGACTCGTGGCGCTGACCAACGCCCCCGAGAACACGCCGTTCATGGCTGGGGCGTTCCACGGGGTCGGACAGCCCGAGGCGTGCGTCAACGTGGGGATCTCGGGACCGGGTGTCGTCCGGGCCGTCGTCGAGGAGCTGAAGGACGTCGACTTCCGGACGCTGCACGACGAGATCAAGCGGACCGCGTTCAAGATCACCCGGGTCGGCGAGCTGGTGGGCCGGCGGGTGGCGGAGCGCCTCGGGGTGGAGTTCGGGGCCGTGGACCTGTCGCTGGCTCCGACCCCCGAGGAGGGCGACAGCGTCGCGGAGATCCTGGAGGGGATCGGCCTCGAGTCGTGCGGTTGTCCCGGGAGCACGGCCGCGCTGCACCTACTGATGGACGCTGTCAAGAAGGGTGGAGCGGCCGCGACCTCGAGACACGGCGGTTACAGCGAGGCGTTCATCCCGGTGAGCGAGGACGCCGGGATGGCCCGCGCGGCGGAGGAGGCCCTCACCCTCGAGAAGCTCGAGGCCATGACCGCGGTGTGCTCCGTGGGGATCGACATGGTAGTCGTACCCGGCGACACCCCGGTCGAGACCATCGCCGGTATCATCGCGGACGAGGCGGCGATCGGCGTGGTCACGGGCAAGCCGACGGCAGTCAGGATCATCCCGGCGCCGGGCAAGGAGCCCGGGGACGAGTTCGAGATGGGCGGACTGCTCGGCCGGGCACCGGTCATGGACGTCTCGGACTACCGACCTACCATGTTCCGCAGGGACGGTCGGATACCGCCTAAGTTCCCACGATAACGGCCGATGACGAGCCTGCCCCGGCGGGATCGGTGACGAGGATTGGCCTTTCCGAGGCCCGACGGGGGTGAACGCGTCGCCGACCGTCGTGGTAATCCCCGGGGACGGGATCGGGCCGGAAGTCATCGACGCGGCCCTGAAGGTCGTGCGGGCGGTTCTGGGTGACGAACTCGAGATCGTGGAGGAACAGGCCGGGTACTCGCTGTGGAAGAAGAGGGGAGTCACGATCGAGGACGAGACGATCGAGCGCTGCCGCGAGGCGGACGCCATGCTCTTCGGCGCGTGCACGACTCCGGAGGACCCGGAGGCCAAGAGTCCCATCGTGACGCTGCGGAAAGAGCTCGGACTCTACGCCAACGTCCGTCCCGCTCGCTCCTGGCCCGTACCGCGACCTGTCGACACCGAGTTCGACCTGGTGATCGTCCGGGAGAACACCGAGGGTCTCTACACCGGATGCGAGTGCGAGATCCACGACGGTGTTACCGTCGCCCTGCGTAAGATCTCCGAGGAGGGTACGCGCAGGGTCGCTGAGGTCGCCTGCGATCTCGCCGAGGAGCGCTCCGGTCGCGTGACGATAGTGCACAAGGCCAACGTGCTGAAGCTCACGTGCGGAACGTTCAAGCGCGTCGCGGCGGAAACCGTGGAGCGTCGCGGTCTGGAGTGGGACGACGAGTACGTGGACGCGGCGGCGTACAAGCTGGTGCGTGAGCCGGACAGCTTCGACGTGATCCTCACCTCCAACCTGTTCGGGGACATACTCTCGGACCTGGCGGCGGGTCTGATGGGGAGCCTCGGGCTCGCACCCAGCGCGAACCTGGGGGACGACGCCGCCCTATTCGAGCCTGTACACGGGTCGGCACCCGACATCGCGGGTAAGGGGATCGCGAACCCGGTGGCGGCGATCCTCTCGGCCGCCATGATGCTGGATCACCTCGGGTACGGGGAGGAGGCTCGGATCATCGAGCGTGCCGTCGAGGAGGTGCTGCGCGAGGGCGTGAGGACTCCCGACCTCGGCGGTTCCGCGACCACGGAGGAGGTGGCCGAGGCGATCGCGGAGCGTGTGGCTACCGGGTGAGCGGGGGGCGTAGGGCGACCGGCTCGTACCTGGGATCACCCCCGAGCTCCACGAGGGCCACCTCGGGTAGCTCCTTAACCCTGCGTGCGAACTCCTCGCTGCGTCCCTCGATCAGCAGCTCGGCTAGCTCCGAGGCGAGCTCGATTCTATCCCGGAAGCAGCACCTCTCGGTCTCGGCCACGGCCGGGTCGTTGAAGGTAATCACCACGGGTTCTTCCCCACCGAGCCTCCTGCCGACCTCCTCGGATCGCACCTCCAGGTACGTCGGGTCCTCCGTGAGCTCCAGCACCCGGGAGTCCGCGTCGTACCTGACGGTGTCCCCGGAAACCGACTCCAGCCCCCTCGCGCTCTCCATCGCGAGCCGCAGGAGGTCCCGACACGTCGCGGACCGGAAGACCTTAACCCGGGGGCCCTTGGACATTGCCGATCACCCCGCGCAACATCGTCCGACACGAGCTCATTGGCCTGGAGTGTCGGGTGGTGAAGTCGCTCGGGCCCCCGTACGAGGGCCTGGAAGGCAGGATCGTGGACGAAACGAAGAACACCCTGGTGTTGAAGACGGAGTCCGGTGAAAAGGTTATAGTGAAAGATCAGGTGCTGCTCGAGCTCAAGCTTCCGTCGGGCGAGAGGGTACGCGTTGACGGTGCCCTGCTCGTGGGTCGTCCGGAGGAAAGGCTTTCTAAGCGGATCAAATACGCGGAGGTCGTGCGCGGTAGGTTCGATCCGGAGGACTACCTGGATTGACGGGGGAGTATCGAATGGCGAAAGACATCGGGCTCGGCGTCAAGCCACCGCGGAGGGAGTGCGACGATCCGAACTGCCCGTTCCACGGTAACCTGAGGGTCCGTGGGATGATCCTCGAGGGTGTCGTGGTGAGCGACCGGATGGACAAGACCGTGATCGTGGAGCGCGAGTACTACCGGTACGACCGGAAGTACGAGCGTTGGGAGCGTAGACGCTCCAGGATCCCGGCCCACAACCCGCCCTGCATCGACGCCCAGGAAGGTGACAAGGTCCGGATCGCGGAGTGCCGGCCCCTGAGCAAGACGAAGAGCTTCGTCGTGATCGAAGTCCTCGAACGTGCACAGGAGAGGTAGGGGTGAGCCGCCGTGAAGGCGATTAAGGCGAAGTCCCCGCATGCCGCGCTACCGGTGGGCGCGCGGCTGGTCTGCGCGGACAACACGGGTGCCAGGGAGCTCCAGATCATCGCCGTGAAGGGCTACAAGGGCGTCCGTAGGAGGCTACCGAACGCCGGGATCGGCGACATGGTAGTGTGCTCGGTGAAGGAAGGTACTCCGGACATGCGAAAGGAAGTCGTGAACGCCGTCATCGTGCGTCAGCGCAAGGAGTACCGCCGTCCCGACGGAACGCGCGTGAAGTTCGAGGACAACGCGGCCGTCATCGTGACGCCGGACGGAGCCCCGCGAGGCTCCGAGATCAGGGGCCCCGTGGCCAAGGAGGCCGCGGAGCGCTGGCCCAGGATCGGTAGCATCGCGAGCATCATCGTCTAGGGGGGACGTCACCCTTGCGCTGGACGAAGTCCAGTCAGCCGAGGAAGCAGCGTAAGGCCTTCTTCAACGCCCCGCTACACAAGCGCCAGAAGCTCATGAGCGCCACGCTCCACCCGGAGCTCAGGAAGAAGTTCAACCGTCGGAGCCTGCCGGTCCGGAGGGGAGACATGGTCAGGATCATGCGCGGTGACTTCAAGGGTCACGAGGGCGAGGTCGTCGAGGTGGACCTGAAACGCCTACGTATCTACGTGGAGGGTGCCACGATCGAGAGGGCGAACGGAGAGAAGGTGTACTACCCGATCCACCCCTCGAACGTGATGATCATCGAGCCGAACCTGGACGACCCGATGCGGCGTAAGATCATAGAGCGCTCCGGTGGCACCCCCGAGGTCGAGGCCGTACCCGAGAAGTCCGAAGAGGAGAAGGAGGAGAAAGAGAAAGAGGAGGAAAAGTCCGAGGAGTGAGGGGGTGAACTCGCTTGGGTCGCGCGCGTAGTGGTCCGAAGCGTCACGTGAAGCGTCTCGCGGCCCCGTACGCCTGGCCGATCCCGAGGAAGGAAGGTGGTAAGTTCGCACCGAGGCCGTACCCCGGACCGCACACCATGGACACGAGCGTGCCGCTGCTGATCCTGGTACGCGACATGCTGGGATACGCCGACTACGCCCGGGAGGCCCGGAAGATCATCACGCGCGGTGAGATCTACGTCGACGGCGTGGTGAGGAAGGAGCCGAAGTTCCCGGTGGGCATCATGGACGTGGTGGAGATCCCGCGCACCGGGGACAGGTACCGCGTGGTCATGAACGAGCACCACCGCCTGGACGTCGTGCCGATCTCCGAAGAGGAGGCCAGGGTGAAGGTCTGCCGGATCAAGAACAAGACCTACGTGAGGGGCGGCAACCTCCAGATCACGATGCACGACGGTAAGAACTGGCTCGTCGAGATCGAGGACCCGACGGACCCGAAGGAGGATGTCTACAGCGTGGGAGACAGCCTCGTGCTCGAGCTCCCGGAGCCGGACAGCGGTGAGAGCTGGAAGGTCGTGGATCACATCCCGTTCGAGGAAGGTGTCTGGGTGTACGCGATGACCGGCCGACACTCGGGCGAGGTGGGTCGTGTCGTCGAGATCCAGACATTCGAGGGTCCGCAGGAGGACCTCATCACCGTCGAGAACCCGGAGGGAGACCAGTTCCAGACCACGAAGGGCCGGCTCATCGCGATCGGTAAGGACGAGCCGCTGGTCACCGTGAGGAAGGAGGAGTAGGGGGAGCTCCCGTTGTCCGTCGTCGACGAGGAGACCCGGCGTAAGATCCTGGAGGACTGGGAGAGCAACCCGATGCGGAAGCCGCGCGTGGGTAAGGTCACCGTGAACATAGGCGTCGGCGAGTCCGGGGACCGGCTACAGAAGGCCTACGAGCTCCTCCAGGAGCTCACCGGGCAGAAGCCCGTCTACACCCGGGCCAAGCAGACGAACCCGAGCTTCGGGATCCGACGCGGCCAGCCCATCGGAGTGAAGGTGGACCTGCGTCGGGAGCAGGCGATCGAGTTCCTCGACTGGACGCTGGACGCCGTCGACAGGGAGCTCCACGAGTCGCAGTTCGACGAGTTCGGTAACGTGTGCTTCGGTCTGGAGGAGCACATCGCCCTCGAGGGCGTCGAGTACGACCCGGAGATCGGTATCTTCGGTATGGACATCGCCGTGACCCTGGAGCGCCCGGGCTTCCGGGTTATGAGGAGACGCCGCTGTCGTCGCCCCGTCCCGCGCCGGCACCGGCTGACCAAGGAGGAGGGCATAGTCTTCATGGAGGAGGAGTTCGACGTGGAGGTCCTGCCCTGAGGGGGTGACCCGGAATGGCGAGGAGGGAGTTCGGCAAGGGCGCACGCCGGTGCCGGCGCTGCGGTGACACGCACGGAGTCATACAGAAGTACGGTATCATGTTGTGCAGGCAGTGTTTCCGAGAAGTGGCCGAAAAGATGGGGTTCAAGAAGTACAACTGAGGGGGGTTAGTGTCGCTTGACCTTGATGGACCCGCTCGCGGACGCGATGGCCACGATCAAGAACAACGAGATGGTAGGTAACAAGGAGTGCGTGATCGAGCCGGCATCCAAGCTCATCGGCCGCGTGCTGAAGGTAATGCAGGAGTACGGTTACATCGGTAGCTTCGAGTTCATCGACGACGGTCGCTCCGGGAAGTTCCTCGTCAAGCTGGTCGGCCGGATCAACGACTGCGGTGTGATCAAGCCCAGGCACCCGGTCAAGAAGGACGAGTGGGAGTACTGGGAGCAGCGCTACCTGCCGGCCCGAGACTTCGGTCTCCTGATCGTGACCACTCCCGAGGGCGTCATGAGCCACTACGAGGCGAAGGAGAGGGGCATCGGCGGACGGCTGCTCGCGTACGTGTACTGAGGGGGACCGGACCGTGGCGGAGGCCAAGTTCGAACCCGCGAAGGACGCCATTCCCGGCGTCATCGTGATGGAGGAACGCGTCAAGATCAAGGACGACGTCGAGATCGAGATCTCCCAGCGCGAGGACCGGCGGTACGAGGTCACCGTCAAGGGTCCGAAGGGCGAGGTCACGAAGGAGTTCTACTACCCGGACGTGTACCTCTGGGTCGAGGACGACGAGGTCGTGATCGCCGCCACGAGGTCCAACCGGCGTCAGAAGGCCATCCTAGGCATGATCAAGGCCTACATCGAGAACATGCAGAAGGGCGTCACCGAGGGCCACGAGTACAAGCTCAAGCTGGTGTACTCGCACTTCCCGCCGGAGGTCAAGGTGGATCAGAAGGAGGGCAAGGTCTACATCGAGAACTTCATGGGTGAGAACGTGCCGCGCGTCGCCGAGATCGTGGACCCGGAGAACACCGAGGTCATTGTGCAGGGCCAGGACATCATCGTGCGTGGTATCGACAAGGAGGCTGTCGGACAGACCGCCGCGAACCTGGAGCAGGCCACGTACATCAAGGATCGGGACCCGCGTGTGTTCCAGGACGGTATCTACATCGTCGAGAAGGACGGCAAGAAGATCGTGTAAGGGTGAGGTGCCTTGGTCCGGAACCCGAACCTCTCCAAGGAGGAGGAGCGCCTGCTCAAGCTCCGGGAGGAACTCAAGCGGAAGAAGCCGAAGTTCCGCCGGCAGGAGTGGCACCGGTACAAGAAACTGGGTGAGAAGTGGCGCCGGCCGAAGGGCCGCCACAGCAAGATGCGCAGGAAGCTCAAGAGCAAGCCGAAGATGCCGAACCCGGGGTACGGCTCCCCGAAGAAGGTCCGAGGCCTGCACCCGTCCGGGTACGAGGAGGTGCTGGTGTACAACCCGAAGGACCTGGAGAAGATCGACCCGAAGCGTCAGGCCGCGCGCATCGCCAGTCGAGTGGGTAGGAGGAAGCGCCAGGAGATCCTCGAGAAGGCCGAAGAACTGGGGATCGTCGTCCTGAACGCGTGATCCGGGTTTTGTTGACTCAGAGTTTCACCTCGTGCCCGTCCATGTGGACGACCACCCCGCGTCCCTCCTCCACGTGTCCCACGATCTTCGCCTCCACGTGCTTCGACACCGTGTCGACGACGTCTTCGGCCTCCTCCTCCGGGACGATCAACGCCATGCCCATTCCCATGTTGAACGTACGGTACATCTCTTCGACGGGCACGTTCCCCAGCTCCCTGATTATCTCGAACACGGGATGCGGCTCGAACGGGTCGTCCAGCACGTAGCGCACGTCGTCTCGGAGCCGCTTCAGGTTCTCCACTCCACCCCCGGTGATGTGGGCGATTCCGCGCACCTCGTAGTCCCGCAGTACCTCCATCACGGGCCGGACGTAGATGCGCGTCGGTTCGAGGAGCTCCTCGGCCACGGTCCTACCGTGCGGGAGCTCGTCGTGCACGTCGTACTCCGAGAGGAGGACCTTCCTAGCTAGCGTCAGGCCGTTGCTGTGGATCCCGGAGCTCCGCAGTCCCACGATCGCGTCGCCGGGTTCCACGTCCTCCCCCGTGATCGGGTCCCCCTCGACCCGACCCAGACAGGCGACCACGAGGTCGAACCCACGTCCTTCCTCCTTTCCGCGGATCACCTCCGGGAGCGTCGCCAGCTCGCCGCCGACGATCGGGGCACCCGCCTCTCGGGCTCCCTTGCCGAGTCCCTCCGCGATCTCCGCGCAGACGTCGGGGTCGGGATCCTCCATCGCCAGGTAGTCGAGGAAGGCCAGCGGCCGCGCCCCGAGGCACACCGCGTCGTTCGCGTTCATGGCTATCGCGTCGATGCCGACGGTGTCGTACCGGCCGACCAGCTGGGCGACGAGGACCTTGGACCCCACGCCGTCCACGTTGAGCGTCAGCAGTTCCCCGTGCACCTCGAGCACGGCGGCGTAGTGGCCGATGCCCTCGACCTCCCGGCAGCCCTCCGGCTCCACCTTGTACTTCTCCAGCACGTCCCGGATCGCCCGGACGGCGAACGCCTCCTTGTCGATGTCCACTCCGGCGTCCTTGTAGGTCATCTCGGACAACTCGTCGTACCCCCTAAGTGAGACGGAAGCACTCCAGGTTCTCGGGCGCCATGGAAAAGACCTTCCTGACCGTGCGGCGCAGGTGGTTGGAGAAGTACTTACACGCGCGCGGCTCGCCGTGGTTCGTGAAGACCTTCGACGGCGGCGACGGACGTATCGACCGCACGTATTTGGTGAGCTCGATCTTGTCGCCGTGTCCACTGAACCCGCTCACGGTCTCGACGCGGAGCTCGATCCGTAGGGTCTCCGTCTTGCCCGTGGGCGTGGGCAGCGGGACCTCCTTGGCACCCTCCTGGATCTGCCTTCCGAGCGTGCCCTCGGCCTGGTAACCCACGAAGATCAGCGTGTTCTTGGGATCGTCGGAGAGCTCGCGCAGGTACTCCAGGATCGGGCCCCCCTCGAGCATACCCGAGGTCGAGAGGATGACCGCGGGTTCGTCGTCCTCCATGATCGCCTGGCGGTGGTCCGAGCCCTCCACGGGCTCGAAGACTTCCGAGGTGAACGGGTCGTCGTCCTCGTGTAGGATCCTGTGCTGCAGGCGGCGGTTGAGGTACTCCGGGTACGCCGTGTGGATGGCCGTCGCCTCGTAAATCATACCGTCCAAGTACACCGGGCCCTCGAGCTCGTCCTTGCGGTGCATGTCCTCCAGGACGAGCATGACCTCCTGGGCGCGTCCGACGGCGAAGGACGGTATGAGCACCTTACCGCCCTTCTTCAGCGTGTCCCGCACGATCTTCCTGAACCGGTTCTCCTCCTTACGACGGCTCCCGTGTCGCGAGTCACCGTAGGTGGCCTCGACGACCATCGAGTCGACCCGCTTGAACCGGTTGTCCGCGCCCTCGAGCAACCGGGACGGGGTCGGGTTGATGTCGCCCGTGTACACGAAGTTGTGGCCCTTGTCCTGGAGGAACACGTGCACGGAGGCCGATCCCAGGATGTGTCCGGCGTTGTAGAAGGTGATGCTCATGTCGGGCGTGATGTCGGTGGGCTCCCGGTAGTCGATCGTGATCGTGCGCTTGATGACCTTCTTGACGTCCTTCTCGGTGTACGGGGGCTCCTGGCCGCGCTTCTCGAGGACCTTGATGTAGTCCGTCAAGAGCAGGTACATGAGGTCGCGGGTCGGCGGCGTGCAGTAGACCGGGACCCGGCTCTCGATGACCTTGTGTCGGTAGAAGTACGGCAGGAAGCCGCAGTGGTCCAGGTGTGCGTGCGTGATCACGATCGCGTCGAGGTCGTCCATACGGAACTCCGGGACGTTGAAGTGCGGATAGGCGTCCGTACCGTTCGCGGCCACGTTCACACCGCAGTCCAGGAGCACGCGGCTCTCCTCGGTGTGTAGGAACAGTGAGGAGCGTCCGACCTCCTGGAAGCCTCCCAAGGCGCTGACCCGGGCCCACCGTGACTCGGTGCCGCGGCTCCGCGTTCGACCGCAGAAGATCCGGGCGCTGACGTTCCTCAGGAACTTGCGGCGCGAGTCGTCCGAGAGTATCAGTCGGCGTGTCGTGTTCACGGTCTTCGACGGGATCGGTGGTTGCCTGTAGATCCGCGGTACCCAGCCGGTATCCCGGGAGATCCTGTGCACGTTCTTCCCGCGCTTGCCGATCACCAGTCCGGGTTTCTTCGAGAAGATCACTACCTCTCCGGTGTCCAGGAACAGCAGGTCCCGTTCGCTGACCCCGGCCTCCTCCGGGATGATCTTCAGGATGACCTTCTTGGCCTCCTTGGCCGGGGAGAGCGCGGCGGGATTAGGTCTTATCTTGACACGTTTCCTCAGGGCTTTAGCCAATCTCGTGACCAGGTCCGAATCGTCCTTGACGAAGGAGTGCGGTGAGTTGGTGTACAGGACGACCTCGGGACCTTCGAAGTCTACGTCGGTCACGACGACGTCCGAAGGCAGCACTTCCTCGACTCTCTCCATGACCTTCTTTTTGACCTCTTCCAACGTCTTTTCGCCGCCTCTTCGCTCGCTCAACGCATCCGCCCCTGGCTTCACCGGTGATCACCGGGGTCGATTGTCCGGGGGAGGGGGCTGAGGGATCACGAGAGGAGCTTCTCCACCTCCTCCTCGGGTAGCTCTCGGTACCCCTCCTCCCGGGTGATGGTTACCACGGTCACCCCCTCACCGGTACCGGTATCGCGTTCGAGCGCGGATTTCACGGCCCGGACGGCCACCTCGATCGCGTCGTCCAACGACATCCCTTCCTCGTACTCGGCCTCCAGCACACCGTAGGCCGTCGGAGAGCCAGAACCCGTGGCCGTGTAGTCCTCCTCGATGATCGATCCGCTGGGGTCCAGGTTGTACAGCGCCGGATCGTCGTCGTTGAACCCGCCCACGATGAGTTGCACGAGGTACGGGCGGAACGCCTTGAGGCTCGAGTGCAGCACGTGCGAGATCATGTTGGCCAGCGCCCTGGCGCTGATCATCCGGTTGTGCCTCAGCTCGTACAGTCTGGCCTCCGCCCGCATGAGGTCGACGATCTTCTGGGCGTCGGCCACCGAGCCGGCCGTGGTCACGCCGATGTAGTCGTGGATGCGGAAGATTTTCTTCACCTGCTTGCCCGCGATCAGGTTGCCCATCACGGCTCGCCGGTCGGCGGCCAACACGACCCCTTTATCGGCCAGTATGCCGACGGTCGTGGTTCCCTTAGTGAGCTGGTCCAGCTCCTTCATCACGTCACTCAACTGCAAACCGGACAACCCCTGATTCCAGTTTCAGTACGTTTTCGCGATACGGACGGTGTACTCGGCTGTTTCACCACAGATCGGACACCTTTCGAATTCGGTGTCTTCTTCGGGGTACGGCGTACCGAGAACGTCTCCACCAAACTCCTCCTCCATACGTACACCGCAGCGCTCGGAACCGCACCAACCGGTCTCGACGATCCCCTCACCAACCAGTCTTCGTGCTTCCTCCGGGGAGTCCGTTCGGAATATACCCTTTTCGAACTTCTCGCGGGCTCGCTTCCGCAGCTCCATCGCGATGTCTTCCAGCAGCTCAGGGACGACGTCGGGCAGTTCTTCGAACGCGTACGTCTCGCGCTCGAGCTCGTCCCTCCGGAAGACTACCGCGGTACCCTCCTCGAGTTCCCGGGCTCCGAGCTCGATACGCAGCGGGACACCCTTCAGCTCCCAGTAATGGAACTTGCGTCCCGGGCTCATGTCGCGGTCGTCCACCTTGACCCGGACTCCCTCCTCCCGCAGCATCTCCTCGACCTCCGCGGCACGTTCCAGGATCTTCCGCCGGACTCCCTTCTTCAGTATGGGGACCATCACAACCTGGTACGGAGCCACGTCCGGCGGTAGCACCAGGCCGCGCTCGTCCCCGTGTATGGCTATCATCGAGGCCACCACTCGGTCCGATATACCGTAGCAGGTCATGTACACGTACTCCTGGTCACCCTCCTCCGTCTCGTAGGTGACCTCGAACGTTCTCGCGAAGTTCTGGCCGAGCATGTGGACGGTACCGATCTGCAGCGTCCGACCGTCCGGCATCAGCGTGTCGAAGGCCACCGTGTACTCGGCGCCCGGGAACTTGTCCCACTCCGGTCGCACCGACGCGATGTACGGGATCCCGAGCTCGTCGAAGAACGACGAGTAGATCTCCACCGCCTCCTTGACTTGCTCCTCCGCCTCCTCCTCGGTCGCGTGGGCTGTGTGGGCTTCCTTGAACGTGGTGATCTCCCGCATCCGGATCAGCGGTCGGGTGTGCTTCGTCTCGTACCGGAAGGTGTTCACGATCTGGAATATCTTGAGCGGTAGGTCGGCGTGTGACCTGATCCACAGCGCGAACATCGGGTAGATCGCCGTCTCGCTGGTCGGCCGCAGCGCCAGCTTCTCGTCGAGCTCCTTGAGACCCCCGTGGGTCACCCAGTACACCTCGTCCTCGAACCCTGCTATGTGCTCGGATTCCTTCTTCAGCTGGGTCTCCGGAATCAGCGTCGGGAACAGTACTTCCTCGTGCCCGGTCTCCCTCAGCTTGCGCCTCAGCTTCTCGACTACCCGCTGTCGGATCTCGAACCCATACGGTAGCCACACGTACATACCCTTAACGGGGTACCTCACGTCCATTATCTCCGCGCTGCGCAAGACCTCCGCGTACCACTCCGAGAACTCCAATCGATCACCCCTCGGGGTCGACGGAAGTTGAGCGTTCCCAAGAAACGCATGCAGCTCCCGAGAGAGGTCGTCGTGGGTTCGAACGTGCTCCCCGAAGTTCCGAAGCTCCTACGTAGCGTCGGAGTACCGGACGGAGTCGTCGCGGTGTTCTCCGGGCGAACTACCATGAAGATCGCGGGGAACGAGGTCGCCGACCACCTCGAGGAAGCCGGGTACCAGACGTCACCGGTGATCGTCAAGGGGTCGACCGGGGACGACGTGAAAAAAGCTTTGGAGGCGCTGGACGAGATCGACGCGGACGTGGTAGCCGCGGTGGGCGGCGGTAAGGTCATCGACGTGGCGAAGGTGGCGTCGTACCGTCGGGGTATCCCGTTCATCAGCGTCCCCACATCCGCCTCCCACGACGGCATCGCATCACCGTTCGCCTCCATCCGCCGGGAGGGACGGCCGTACTCCGAGCCCGCCCAGGCTCCACTGGCCATCCTGGCGGACATAGAGGTCATCCGAGAGGCCCCGGAGCGCCTCATCCGCGCCGGGGTCGGGGACGTCGTCTCCAACGTGACGGCGGTGAAGGACTGGCGACTGGCGCACCGGCTCAGGAACGAGCCCTACAGCGAGTACGCGTCCTCCCTATCGCTGATGGCGGCCCGGATCGTGATGAAGAACGCGAAACCCATCGGCAAGCTCCTCCCGGAAGGCATCAAGAAGCTGGTTCAAGCGCTCATCAGCGGCGGGGTGGCTATGAGTATCGCGGGCTCCTCCCGACCGTGCAGCGGGTCGGAGCACCTCTTCAGCCATGCCCTGGACGTGATCGCGGAACGTCCGGCGCTTCACGGCGAGCAGTGCGGGGTCGGCACCATCATCATGGAGTACCTGCACGGGGGCAACTGGCGGGAAATCCGTGAGACGCTCGAAACGGCGGGCGCACCTACCACGGCCGAGGACCTAGGGGTAAGTGACGAGGAGATCATCGAAGCGCTCTGCCGGGCGCACAAGATACGTCCGGACCGGTACACCATCTTGGGGGATAAAGGACTGACGCGCGAGGCCGCGGAGAGGGCGGCCGAGGAGACGGGCGTCATTCAGTGAACCGCTCTTCGAACACGACCTCTTCCACGGCGTCGTCGTACTCTATCATCAGCTTCGCGAACCTCTGCTTCGCCCGGGCCCACGCCGGATTGGCGGCGTCGTCGCCTTCCACCCTGACGCGCAGCGTGTTCCCGTCCAGCTCCAGCTCCGCGTCGACGGATGGCACCATCGTCTCCAGCAGGCCCTCCGCCCGCTCCACCGTGTCCTCCAGTACGTCCACGACTTCCACCTCGTACACCAGCGCTTTACCCGCCAGCGGGTGGTTGAAGTCGACCCTCACCCGTCCACCGTCGACGCTGAGCACGCGACCGCGCCGGCCGTCGGGACTTACGACGGTATCCCCGGGCTTCACGCTCCCCCTGAACTCGGACTCACGGTACGTCCGGACCAGCGATGGGTCACGCTCCCCGAAGGCCTTCTCCGGGGGCACCTCGACCTCCAACTCGTCCCCTGGTTCCGCGCCCACCAGTGCCTCCTCAACCGGTTCCCATACCATTCCGGCTCCGACCACGACCACCACCGGGCCGGACTCGACGTTCAGATCGTGCTCTTCCGCGACCTCCTTCCGTGTGGTGTCGATTACCTCGTCGGTGTCCTTCACGCGTCCCGTGTAGTGGATCTTCACGAAGTCACCCTTCTCAACGGCCACGACGATCAACCCCTCAGCATCGCGTTCACGAGTAGTTCGACGGCTTCTTCCTCCGAGAGACCTCGGGACATCAGGGTCTCGACCTCCTTCTTCTCCACGGTACCCAGGGCGGCCTCGTGCGTCAACCGGGCGCCTGGGTGGACCACCCGCAGCTTGGGAACGCTGACGACCTTCCCACCTCCTTTAATGATCTCCGAGCACTCTACGTGACCGCGGGCGCCGTCCGCCTCCCCTGAGATCTCACCGACCAGCTCGACGAACGCGCCGTCGATCGCCGCCGCCTTGAAGTCCAGGAGGGTCCGCGCGTCCTCCCCGGTCAACCTGACGCTCTCCACTGCCCGGACGCGATCCTCCCCGACGGCCCTCAGCCTCGCCACTCCCTCCATGGTGGCCCGCTCCTCGACGCGGGCGCCCATCTCCCACTCCAGCTCGCCGACCCGACCCTCCGTGAGCCTGAACTCGGTCACGAAGGACGCCTCGGGCTTCACGGACACGTCGTACTTGGCCTTCAGCCGTACGCCTCCCTCCCCGTGGTAGTGCACGTCCGTAACCTTCACGTCCGCGCCCTCACCGATCTCGAACTCGGCTTCCATCTCGTGCACGACGTCGCGCGCTCTCGGGAACGAACAGTGGGACATCAGCTGTATCTTCGCCTCTGGCTCCACGATCAGCCTCGTCACGATCCGCTGGACTCCCTCCGGCCATGGAACCCCCACGCACATGTGGATGGGTTCGTCGAACTCGTACCCCTCCTTCACCACGAGCTCGGCGACGACGGTGTCGTCTTCCTCCTCGGCGTTGAGCTCGAGGCCCTCCGCCCCCTGCACGTTCACGACCTTGTTCTCGATGATCACGATCCGCGGCGTGTCCGGACCCGCGTGATAACCCGTAGGCTTGAACACCTCCTCGGGGCTCACTCCGCCCCGCACACCAGGCCACCCCCGCACATCAGGCACTTGAGCACCACGTCCTTCGGGTCCCCTTCATCGACGATCTTACCGTCCATCATCAGGTAGGCCCTGTCACCGACCTGCTCCGCCAGGTCGCGGTTGTGCGTGATCAGCAGCACGGCGGAGCCTTCCTCCCTCATGGTCTCGATGACCTTCGCCAGATCCTCCATCGACGACATGTCCAGTCCCGCGTCCGGCTCGTCCAAGATCACCAGGTCCGGTCTCATCGCCATCACAGCGGCCAGTTCGACGCGCTTCCGCTCGCCTCCGCTCAGGTTCTCACCGCACTCGCGGTCCCAGTACTCCTCCGGGTCGAGACCGACGATCCGAAGGCACCGTCGCGCCCAGTCCTCATCGTCGGTGCAGACGGACAGGTACTCGCCCACGGTCAGGCCCTCGAACCTCGCGGGCTCCTGCCAGGACATTGTCAGTCCCATCCTCGCCCGCTCGTACATGGGGAGGTCGGTGATATCCCGACCCTTGAACCGGACCTCTCCCTCGACGACCTCGTATCCCGAGCACCCCACGATGGTCTTCGCCAGCGTGCTCTTCCCCGACCCATTGGGACCGATCAGGTCGACGATCTCGCCCTCGTCGACGGTCAGGGAGGCACCTCGAACGATCTCCGTTCCGTCCTCGGATTCCACCCGCAGGTCTTTAACCTCGAGCAGAGCCAACGTCTAGGGCCCCCGTACGCCCGCGACCCGGGCCCTAGGAAGCGCTTCGCGCCGCCGATGAGGGCCCGGCCCAACGGCCCGGGACATCACCGGGCCGACCGGCCAGGTGGGATGAGGCCACCTGCCGACACCCGGGCACAGGGGGTCTCACACCTTTACAGTTACTACGCTTCCTCATTCGAAAATCGTAGAACAATAAAGGATCTCCACCGGGGCTTTCCCGATGCCCGAGATCGAGGTTTACGAGATCGAACCGGAGCGGAAGCTGCTGGAACTGCTCCGGGAAGCCCCGTCAGTCACGGAGGCCCCGGCGTGGGACGCGGTGTACCCATATCACCGGCACGAAGAAGGACTGTTCCGAGAGGTGGTCCGCGCGGTCCGGGAGGTGCTCTACGAGACCGAAGCCGCCCGGGTGTGCGTGGGACTCGAGGGTATGGATAGCACCCTGTGCGCGGCGGCGGCCGCCCGAGCCTGCGAGGAGTACGGGGTGGAGCTCGTCTGTTACACCGTGGGGTTCTACCCCGGGATGCCCCGTGAGCTCGTCCACGCCCGGGCGTACCTAGTCGCCTCCGAGCTCGACAGCCGCTACGAGACCCCGGTCTACCTGTACCACCTCGACGTACCACCTCCGGTCGAGTCCAAGCGCGAACTCTGCCGGCTCTGCGGTCGGCTCCGGTTCGAGGTCGCGGCCCAGGCGTTCCCGGGCTCCGTGATACTCGGGGGCGCGAACTTCGGAGAAGCCCCGCACAGGGCTCGACTCGACGCGATCACGCACCACGGACAGGCCATCGAGTACCGACCCCTCCTCGAGTTGGGCTTCGACAAGGGTCACGTGGTGGCGGCCCTCCGCGAGGTGAACTTCCACTTCCCCAGGCTCGAGTGGTGGAAGAACGAGAGCGGGTGCGGCGTGCGGGACTACCTACGGGATCCCGACCCCGAGGGGGTACTGGAGGCTGCCGAGGCCAACGACACGTTCCACCGGATCCTGCTCGAGGAGGGGGCCTGGTGCGGTCACCACTACGACACGGCCGTCGTGCTGTACGACGGGGAGCGGGTGTACCCGGTCCTGATCCCGCTGCCCTGGGGATGGGGCCGCGACGCCCAGCGGGCCGCGGAGGCCGCCTTCGACGAGCTCGCCGATAGGTGGGAGGTGGGGAACCCGGAGGAGGTCCAGGAGGTGGACGATCCGCCCCTCGAGAGCATCCTCAAGCGGGCCCGGCAACTCGGCACGGTTCAGCCCTCCACCTCGCCCAGGTAGACCACGCGCTCCCCAGTCTCGACCTTCCCCTCCCACGAGCGCATCCTCGCCCGGTGCGTCCCGACGCTCACCGGCTCGGCGAGGACGAACGCCGGGGACCCCCATCGGTTCAACACGACGAGCGTCGTACCGTCCGGGACCTCCACCCTGGGATCCAGCTCCAGCAGGAACTCGTCCCCTTCGACCCCTTTGACGGCCCCCACGGTCTCTGATGCCATGAGCTTCAGGAAGGCCAGCGCCTCGATCAGCTCCTCCGCCTGGGAGCGGTCCCGGACCCGAACCAGCTCCGTGACCCGCCGTAGGTCGCCCTGGAGGGCTGCGTAGAGGTCCTCCCACGACACGTTCGAGGCGGCGGAGAGTAGCACCAGCATCTTGTCCTGGAGTAGGTCCGACACCACCGCGGCCAGCTCGTCCACCGGCTCGACCTCCACGAACTCGGAGAACTCCCGCACCTCCACCCCGAGGTGGTCCGCGAGCGCCTCCGCCGACGGGTGCACCCTTCTCCCCATCACGAGCGGTCGGTAGCCCGTGAGCTTCGCGGCCACGTACGCCTGCCTCACCGCGTCCACGCCCACCGTACCCGCCTTCACCTCGACGGCGTACCGCTCCCCGTCCTTCTCCGCCACGATGTCGATCTCCGCGACCAGCTCGTCCTCCAGCTCCACCCGGTAGTTCCTCGCCACCACCTCGAAGCCTTCCTTCCGCAGGATCGAGGCCGCGATCTCCTCGGCGCTCTTACCGCGGCGGAGCAACGGACCACCGCCCGACTCGGCAGGCGGATGTCCGATCGTCGATCACCCGACGGGCCCCGTACTCATCATCGTCAGGACCGGGGTCGGATCCGGGCGTCGTCGTTCCGACCGGTCGAGGCGCCTGTCCCTCCTCACCAGCTCGGTGACCGGGGTTCTCCTCATCCCGACCCCGGCATCGGGACGTCCTCGCGCGGGAGCTCGACGACCACGACGGTGGTTTCCCCGTTCATCTCCACGTCCCTGAGGACCTTTTTCACCTCACCGGGGTCCGGTTTCTCGATCACCTCGACCTCGGCGCCCAGGGACTCGACTATACTCAGAACGTCGGCGTCCAGCCCCATCTTGGCGGCCCTGCCCTCCTTCTCTTCCATCACCTGCCGGGTGAACCCTAACTCCCCGTTACGGGTGACGAGCACCGCGATCGGGAGGTCCTCCCTGACCGCCGTCTCCAGCTCCTGACAGGAGACCATGAACCCACCGTCCCCGGTCAGGGCGAGCGCCATCTCGGGGACCCGGGCCGAGGCTCCCAGCGCCGCCGGGATCGCGAACCCCATGGGACAGAACGACCCGGAGTGGATCAACTCGGACGGGGACGACAGCCGGGCGGCCAGCAGCGCGGTGGGGGTGATCTGACCCGAGTCCACCGTGGCCGGCCCGATCCAGGCCTTCAGTGCGGCCTTCACGACCCGGTACAGCTCCAGATCGAACTCCGGCGGCTCGCCCGGCTCCGGGTTCCACGGTTCCGTCCTCGGAGGGTCCTCGAGCAGTGCCTCCACGAAGGCCCGCACGTCGCACTCCACGACCTCGTCCGCGTCCTCCACCCCGAAACCGACCGCGACCGTGGTGGGCCAGTCGATGTCCGCGCGCGTGCGTCCCGACAACCGGGCCCCTAGGGCGAGCACGACGTCGGCGTCCTCTACCATGTCGTTCGCCCAGCCCCTGAGACCCACGACCCCGGCGTTACGTGGGTGGTACTCGGGCACCACGCCCCGGCCGCGCATCGTCTCCACGATCGGTGCTTCCAGGACCTCGCACAACCGCTCCACGAGCTCCCCACACCGCGCGCGGTAGCAGCCCCGTCCCACCAGGATCGCCACGCGCTTACCCTCCAGGAGCCCGCGGACGCGCTCCACGTCCTCGGGGTCCGGCTCGACGGGCTCGATTCCCTCGAGCTCCGCGGAGACCCCGTCTGGGTCGAACCCCGGATCGACGTACAGCACGGGCTCTGAGCGCGCTAGGGTCCGTGCGGCTTCCTCCGGGTCGTCCGTCACCGTGAGCTCCACGCCGTCCGACGCCATCGAGGGTACGAGCGACTGGAACCCGCGCTCGGTGATCTCGCCGGTCGCGCAGAGCACGGGTACGCGATCGGCCAGCGCGCACGCCAGCCCCGCCAGCGCGACCGCCACCCCGGGCCCGCAGGTCGCCAGGGCCGCCGCCGGCTCGCCCGAGACCTCGGCGGCCCCGATCGCCGCGTACACGGCCGCGTCCTCCCGCGTCGTCCGGACTAGCTCGTCCTCCTCCGCGAGCCTCAGGTACGGTCGGGTCACGTCGTCCCCGGGTACCCCGAACACGGGACGTAACCTGAACGAGGTCACCCTTCCACCTCCCTCGACATTCTCAAGTACTCCTCGATCATATCGGGGAAGGAGCACGCGGGCATGAAACGGAGCCCGAGCTCCCGGGCCCACCGCTCGATACCCTCGTCGCTCGCCACCACGGCCGCGTCCAGCTCCTTCGCGAGCAGGAGCACGTCCAGGTCCGGCGCGCTGTCCAGCGTTCCGTGGCGCACCGTCTGACGGTACTTCCGCCGGAAGCGCCGCACCGTCTCCCCGATCACCTCCCGAATGATCCGCTCCTTGGGCACGTCCGCCTCCTCGCGTAGCATGATCTCGTACGCCTCCAGGGCCGCCTCCCAGATGGCCTTCTCAGCCCGTTTCCTCCCCCGGTCCAGCCGCTCCCGCATGTCCTTCACGTAGGCCATGAACAACCGCGCCGGGACCTTCACCTCGTACCGGTTCGGCGTCTTCTTCACGATCCACGTATCGATCCTGGACAGCAGCTCCGGGCACCCGTTCCGCTCGAGGAACCCCTTCAGCTCCCTGTACACCGTGGGGTACGGGATGTAGCAGCTGATGGCCAGCTCCATCCGCGCCCTACCGATCAGGTCCAGGAGCCGCGTCACCGCCTCGCAGAGGTCACCGTCCCCGAGCTCGTCCACCACACCCCGGTCGGTGAAGGCCGTGGTATCGAGCACGAACCGCTGTTTGTACACGGTCAGTCACCCCGGGCGGGCCGGAGCACCAGACCGGCCCGCGTGATCCTGGCCTCGAACTCGACCAGCTCGCGGCCCAGACGGCACCGGGCGACCTTGCCGTCGCGGATCCTGCGGACTCCCAGGAACCTGTACTCGGGGTGGATCCACGGGCGCGTCTCCTCGCCTCCGAACGCGTGGAGTATCCGGGCGACGGCGTTCACTGGGTTCGGGCGCCCGGCGGGGTCCGGCGGTACGACATCCACGTAGAGGAACTCCCGCGCCGTGTACACCGCCAGGCCCGTCAGCTCGACGCCGTTCACGCGCTCCGTGGCCGTCTCCAGCTCCAGGACGCCCACGTCGCACTCCTCCAGGGCGCGGGTCACCGCCTTCTCCAGGTCCCGCTTCGTCCCGGTCGGCTCGAAGTCCAGGAGGCCGTACGGGTCGCGACGGACCAGGCGACGGCGTTCCGGGCGTTCCCCGGTGATCTCCTCCGCCTCCCTCGCGCCGTGAGGTGTCAGCGTGTACACGCAGGAGGCCGTCCACGGGTCGAACGTGACCGTGAGCACCGGGCGGCCGTCCACGAAGACGCGGTCGGCCCGGACCGGTCCCCGGATGCGCTCCACGGTCACCTCCCGGTCCGCGATCCCGAGGTCCGAGCCGGTCAGCTCCTCGAGCACCTCCCGGTACTCCTCCAGCTCCCCGCGGGAAGGTTCCCTCACCGGCAGGGTGGTCGTCCCCGTGAGGTCATGCGGGGTTCCCGGGTTTAAGGCCTCAGGGCCGCCGTTACGCGTCCTAAAACGATGCCTCGGACCGGAGCTCCTCGACGATCTCCCGCGCGTGGGATCGGAGCGCCCGGTACAGCGCCCGCGCGTCCCTCCGTAGCGCGGCGTCCAGCACGTCCTCCGACTCCGGGATCACCACGTCGAGGTCGTCGCTCGATCCGTCCGCCCGGTTCAGGACGGTGACGGTCGGGAGTCCGAACCTTTCGACCAGGGTCCTGGCACGCTCGAAGTCGTGACGGGCCGCGGGGCTCGGGGCGGTCACCAGCACCGCGGCGTCGGCGCGGGAGAGGGCCGCGATCACGGGACACCCCAGCCCCGCCGGACAGTCGATCACGCACGGACGCTCGGGAACCATCCGGTGGATCACGTGCGCGAGCTCGGGTACCCAGGGCTCGGATCTCGGATGGATCACCTCGAGGTTCAGGTCCGGGTTACGCGACCTGACGATCTCACCTAGGACCTCCGGCTCGAACTCGATCGCGTCCTCGGGGCAGGCGATCGCGCAGATCCCGCACCCGTCGCAGGCCGTGGGGTCCTCGACGGCGTCCCACGGGCAGACCTCCGAGCACCTCCCGCACTCGACGCAATCGTCGGTCTTGACCGCGTAGCGGGCCCGGATCTCCTCGAGCACCTCCTCGACCTCCAGCTCCAGGTACGCGGGTACGTCGGGCTCGGTCACGTCGGCATCCACCAGCGGCACCCCTAGCTCCGCCGCCAGGGCGATCGAGAGCATCGTCTTCCCCACGCCGCCCTTCCCTCCCAGGACGGCGACCTTGAGCTCCGGATCCAACGCGATACCCCCGCCTACACGACCTCCTCTAGGCAGCGCTCTACCGCCTCCCTGAAGACCTCCGATCGGGGTGGGTCGTCTACGGTAGGGGCCTCGACGACCGGATCCCGGACCTCCTCCTCGATCCTCCGCCTCCAGGAATCCGAGAGGTCGGACCTGTTGATCAGGATGACCACCTCGATCCCGGCGCGGTCGGCGACGCGCATCAGGCGCCTCAGATCGTGGTAAGCCGCCGGGGTCGGCTGCGTCACGGCGATCGCGGCGTCCGCGGCCTTGAGAACGTCGTACACGTCCTTCCCGGCGCCGGCCGGCGTGTCGAGGATCAGGTCCCTTTCGTCGTCCGCACCCTCCAGGAGCGCGTGAACGAGGTGTCGGGACCGCCGGTCACCCACGTCGAGCGATCCCGACGTCAGCGTCGCCCCGGTCTCGGACACCCGGTACCTCCGTACCTCACCGATCCGAACGCGGTCGTACGCCAGGGCGCCGTTGGGGCAGCTCTCGATGCACAACCCGCAGCCGTGGCACAGGTCGGGATCCAGGTCCCACGAGCGCCCGACCACGAGGGCGCCCGGCGCGCAGACCCGCGCGCACGTCCCGCAGAGATCGCACGCGTCTTCGTCCTCAAGCTTCGGACACGGGATGTACACGTCGGACCGCTCGACCTCTTCGCAGTCGAGGTAAAGATGGAGGTTGGGGGTGGTGACGTCCAGGTCGAGGGCGTCCCAGCCCAGGATCCGGTGGACGTGAACGGCGACCGTGGTCTTACCGACACCTCCTTTGCCGCCCGTGACGGCCAGCCACATCCGGGGATCACTCCTCGGGTAACTCGCCGCGGGCGGCCTTCAGGGCCGCCTCTTCCGGATCGGTCCCGGGCTCGGCGACGTAGGCCTTGATCCCCTGGGCTTTGAGACCTTGAAGCGCGTTGGGACCGTAACGCGCGGCGACCGTGGCTTCGACGTTCAGTTCCGTGAGGACCGTGAGGATCTGCCTACCGGCCCCGCGCGGGAGGTTCGCGACGGGGTTACTCGTGGACTCGACGAGCTCGACGTCGTCATCCTGCACCTCGTACACGCGGATCTCAGGAGCTCGGGCGAACCGGGAGGACACCCCGTCACCTTCCACCATCACGGCCACGCGCAATTACCTGGGACCCCCTCGTCCCGGACCACCGCGACCTCCGCGGCCGGGACCGCCGCGACCCATACCGCGTCCGAGACCGGCGTAGCTTCCCCAGGTACCCGGCCCGGGGTTCAGCCGGTGGATGAACACGGCTGGGGCTCCACAGTTCGGACAGCTCGAGGGTTTGGGGGCGCCGTACGGTACCTCGATGATCTCGCCGCACCGGGAGCACCGGAAGACCTTCACGTCGCGTCGGATCAAACCCGATCACCCCCTCTTGGGCTCCATCCGGAGAGCACCCGTGGGACACACCCGGGCGCACGATCCGCAGGCGCGACACTTGGAGGCGTCTACCTCGACGTACCCGACGGAGACGAGGAGCGCACCGGTGGGACAGGCTCGCATGCACTCACCGCATCCCTCGCACTCGGAGGCGTCGTGCACGAACACCGCCTGAGGTGTCTCGACGCGGGTTATTCCTTCTCCTCCATCTCTCGCAGCCGCTTCTCTAGTTCCTCGAGCTTCTTCCGCAGCTCCTCCAGCTCTTCCGTCTTCCCTCCTTCCGGACCCTCCGACACGCTCTCCGCGAGCTTCTCTACGGCCTCGGCTAAGTCCTCCCCGAAGGTCTCGCGTATCGCTTTCAGTACCTCCTTCCGGGTCTCCTCGTCCGCTGTTGCGAGCCACCACCAACCACCGCCCCAACCGGGACCGCCGCGCCAACCTCCTCTCCACCAGCCACCGGGCCACGCCGGTGCCGGCGCGCCTTCTTCACCCAGTACCTGCCAGGCGTGCTTTATCTCTCCCGTTTCCGTGTCCTCGTAGAACGCGTGTGGACCTAGCCCGCACCTGCACGGGCCGATGTACCTATATCGCCGGCTCGCCATGCCCTTCACCCCCTTAGGTCCTCCTAACGCCGCGATTAGGGAAACCTAACTCGGTAATAAAGCTTTGGGGATGGGAAAGCCGTGCCCACGGTCCGGGACGCGATGACCGAGGACGTCGTGGTCGTGGGGCCGGACGAGCCCCTGGAGCGCGTGCTCCGGACGTTCGCGTCCGAGTCGATCCACGGGGTGCCCGTCGTCGAGGGTGGCCGGTTGATCGGGATCGTGACGTCGGTCGACGTCGTCCGCGCCCTGGCCTCGGGCGAGTGGAGGGAGCTGACCGCGGGCGATGTCACCCGGAAGGCCGTGACCGTGGACCCAGACGAGGATCTCGAGACCGCGCTGGACCTGATGGCGGCCGTCGGTGAGGACCGCGCGGTGGTGGTCGAGGACGGGGAGATCGTCGGCGTAGTCACCGTACTGGACGCCATCCGCGTGCTGTTAGGGGAGTGAGCCGTTGAAACGGTTGTTCTATCCCGAGGCCGTCGCCGTGGTCGGCGCCTCCCGAGACCCCTCGAAGGTAGGTCACGGGATCTTCCGGAACCTGCTGCGCGACTTCGACGGACCGGTGTACCCCGTGAACCCCCACGCCGACGAGCTCCTGGGTCGACGCTGCTACCCGTCGCTCCTCGAGCTCCCCGAGCGGGTCGACCTGGCGGTGATCGCGGTCCCCGCCCGCGTGGTTCCCGAGGTGGTGCGCGAGGCCGGGGAGGCCGGCGTACCGTACTGCGTGGTGATCTCCGCGGGCTTCTCCGAGGCGGGCAACGAGGACCTCGAGCGGGAGCTGGTCAGGACCGCCCGGAAAGTCGGCGTCCGGCTGGTGGGTCCCAACTGCCTCGGGATCATCAACGCGAGGATCGGGCTCAACGCGTCCTTCGCGGCGGAGTCCCCTCCCCCGGGCAACATCGCGTTTGTGACGCAGAGCGGGGCCCTCGCGACATCGGTCATCGACTGGTTCTCCTCGGGAGACGTCGGGACGGTCGGCGTGGGGTTCAGCAAGTTCGTGAGCCTGGGCAACGCGGCCGACCTGGACTTCCCCGACTTCCTCGAGTACCTGGCGGAGGACGACGATACCGACGTGGTCGTGCTGTACCTGGAGGGCGTCAAGGACGGGCCGCGGTTCCTGGACGCGCTGTCCGAGTGTGCCGGGCGTAAGCCGGTGATCGTGCTCAAGGGCGGCAGGACGGAGGCCGGGGCCGAGGCGGTCGGCACCCACACCGGTTCACTGGCGGGCTCGGGAGAGGTCTACGAGGGGCTCGTCGAGGGAGAGGGTGGTATCTTCGTGGGAGGGTTCGAGGAGGCGTTCGACGCGGCGAAGCTGCTGGCTAAGGCCGGTCCCCCGACGTCGGACCGCGTGCTGATCGTGACGAACGCCGGGGGCGGCGGGATCCTGGCGACGGACGCCCTGCACGAGCTGGGCTTCGAGCTCCCGGAGCCCGCGGGGGACCCCTCGGTGCTGCCACCGGAGGCGGCGACGGGTAACCCCGTCGACGTGCTGGGGGACGCGGACGCGGAGCGTTACCGGGTCGCGCTGGAGGAGTTCGCGGATCCCGATCGGTACGGGGCCGTGATGGTCATCCTCACGCCGCAGAGCGTGACGGAGCCCGTGAAGACGGCACGGGCGGTCGTGGAGTTCGTCGAGGAGTTCCCGGGACCGGTGATCGGGGTCTGGATGGGCCGTCACTCCGTGGCCCTGGGGATCAGGGTTCTAGAGGAGGGCGGGGTGCCGACGTTCCCCTCGCCCGAGCGCGCCGCGAGGGCGCTGTACCACGCGGCCAGGTGGGCGGAAGTATTATAATGTTAGGCGCACCTAACAATTGAGTACCGACGGTGGGTGGTGCCGTGAAGACACTGCTCGAGGTGCCAGAGGGGAGGACGGTCCGCGTCGTCGACGTGGCCGCCGGTAAGGGAGCGGCCGCCATGCTGTACGAGCTCGGGATCCGGCCCGGGGCACGCGTCGAGGTCGTGAAGTCCGGTCCGGGTCCCGTCATCGTGCGCGTCGGCGGCGCGAAGTACTCCCTGGGTCGCGGCCTCGCGGCCAAGGTGATCGTCGAGGAGGAACAGGGGTGAGGCGATGAGGACGGTAGCGCTGGCGGGACCACCGAACGTGGGTAAGACCACCATAATGTCCCGGGTCTGCCGCGCGAACCTGGAGGTCGGGAACTGGCCCGGGGTCACCGTCGAGAGGAAGACCTGCACGTACGAGTTCCGGGGGGATAGGTACCGTCTCATCGACCTCCCGGGCACGTACAGCCTCACGGCTTTCTCCGAGGACCAGCGCGTCGCCCGCGACTACCTGCTCGGCCGGACCGACGGGAAGCCGGACGCCGTGGTCGTCGTCGGGGACGCGCTCAACGTGGCCGGGGCCGTGCGCGTGTTCCTCGAGATCGCGGAGCTCGGGTACCATCACGTCATCCTGGCCGTGAACATGCTTGACGAGGCGGAGCGCGCGGGCATCGGCATCGACCTGAAACGACTGGAGCGCGAGCTGGGAGTGCCCGTCGTCGGTATATCCGCGAAGCGGGGATACGGGATCGAGCACCTCAAGCGCGCGATCGCGGACGTCGTGCAGGGAAGGGTCGAGCCGAACCCCAGGTCCCCCCGGTACCCTCGCGAGGTCGAGAGGGCCGTGAAGGAGCTCGCCCCGGAGGTCGGTGAAAGGCTCCCGGAGTACCCCCCGCGTTGGGCCGTCCTCAAGCTCCTCGAGGGGGACCCCGAACTCCTCCGGGAACTCGAAAAACGCGATCCCGAGCTTCTAAAACGGGTTAAAGAGGTCAAGAAACGTATCGCCGAGCGGACCTCCCACGACCCGGCCGTCCTGATCTCGCAGGCCCGGGACGAACTCGCCACGCGGATCGCCCGGAACTGCGTGACGGGTCGGCCTTCGCTCTCCCGTCAGGACCGGATCGACCGCGTCCTCACGCACCCGGTGTGGGGCACGCTCATCGCCCTGGGCGTGCTCGGGACGGTGTTCGCGTCGGCGTTCCTCCTGGGCGACCCGCTCTCCGAGCTCGTGGAGGGGGCGTTCGAACACCTCGCCGGGTTCGCCCGAAGTCTGCCCGCGCCATGGTCCGACCTACTCGCCGAGGGCGTGATCCCCGGCGTGGGAACCGTGCTCGCCATGTACCCGTACGTGTTCGTCATGCTACTACTCCTCACCGTGCTCGAGGATGCCGGCTACACGGCCCGCCTCGCCGCCTTAGCGTCCGGCCTGCTCGCCCGCTTCGGTCTCCACGGCAAGACCGTGTTCCCCGCCGTCCTGTCCCTCTCCTGCAACGTACCCGCGATCACGGCGAGCCGGATCATCGAGGACGAACGGGCCCGCCTGCTGACCGCGATCGTCGTGCCGCTGATCCCCTGCGGTGCCCGTCTCGAGGTGATCACGTTCCTCACGGCGAAGCTACCGGACCCCTGGCGCGTACCGGCCGCCGTTTCCATCTACGTCGTCGCCCTCTCGCTGTTCGTGGCCACGTCCTACATCCTACACCGCCTCCTCTTCGGCAAGCCGGAGCCCCACCGCGGGCACGTGATCGAGCTCCCACGCCTCCGTAAGCCGCACCTACGCACGGTGCTCACCGTCACCTGGCTGCGCTCGAACGAGTTCCTCCAGAAGGCCGGCACGATCATCCTGGCGGCCTCGGTCCTGCTCTGGGTCGCCACCCGATACCCGGAGCCGCTGGGCACCGGCGGGAGCGCGATCGAGCTCGTCGGTAAGGCCCTCGAGCCGGTGACGGTGG
The DNA here is from genome assembly GCF_000007185.1 of Methanopyrus kandleri AV19. GTDB lineage: Archaea > JAADCQ01 > Methanopyri > Methanopyrales > Methanopyraceae > Methanopyrus > Methanopyrus kandleri. The sequence continues at coordinate 1,230,905 of NC_003551.1, forward strand.
CCCTCCTGGGGCTGGACTGGAAGGGGGCCGTGGCGCTCCTCAACGGGATCGTCGCGAAGGAGATCGTCATCTCCACCCTCGCCATGCTGCACGCGCACCTCACGCCCGAGAACGCCTACGTGCTCACCCTGGTGAGCGCGCTGTACATCCCGTGTGCCGCCACGATAGGTGCGGTCTACTCGGAGACCGGTTCCATGAGGTACGCCGCACTCTCCGTCGCGGCGAACCTGTCCCTCGCGACCCTGGTCGGCGCGGCCGTGCACCACGCGCTCGTGGCACTCGGCGGCTGAACCCGCCGTCACCTTATTTTTCCGTGAACGGGGTCCTGAGATCCGCCAGGTAACGCCCCTTATCGCCCCCGGAGGGAGCCCGGCCGATGAGGAGTGGCGCCGGGATGAGGGTCTCCCGATGACCGGGGGTAACGGGAGCTGAGGCTCACGAGGCGGTGTATATTCATCGGGCGGTCGGGGTGACCCCATCTCGAGGGCGGGTTCAACACCGCGATCTCGTCCCAATCGACGCTGGAACCTCACTTCGGCGCTCCTTGCTCGACCTCGGATTCACATCCAAGCCGTCACCACGGGGATCGACCTTCACGACGGCGAGCCCGCGCTTCGGCACACGTCGTTCGATCCTGAAACCGAATTGTTTCCACGTTCACTTCGATCCGTCGGCGTCCGTCAGGGTTCGAGGTCGGGCGCCGCGGGGGGAGGGCGGCACTGCTTAAATAGCCCATTGACCCTACCTCGCCGCGACTTAGCCGGCAGTCGGGCAGGCCACGCTGCACCGTAAAAGAGGAATGAGGAGGCCGAGGAACGCCGATCGATGACGAGGGTCGGTGTTCCCGACCTCACTCCAGACGTTTCAGCAGGTTCCTCAGCATCTTCGTGTGCCGCTCCTCGTCGTGCGCGGTACTGATCAGGTACGCCCGTACGTCCTCGCTCATCTCGTCCCCGTACTCCTCGATCACGTTCCTCCTGAGCTCGGCGGCCTGCGCCTCCCGCTCCGCCAGTCGCTCGACCTCCGCCCTGATGTCCTCGCTCAGCTTCCCGGCGATCCGAGCCACGATCGCGGCGTGCCTCAGCTCCTCGTCCGCGATCTTCCTGAACGTCTCGGCGACCTCGGACATGCCCGCCTCCTCCGCCAATCCTGCCAGCGTACGGTACACGGTCACGGCCTCGCTCTCGTTCTTGAACCATCTCTCGAGATGCTCCTCCAGTCCGGGCATGGGTACCACCCGGGCCGGTCGGCGCGCGCGAGGCTATTATGAACTTCGATATCCTATAACGAGGAAAGTGATAAGGTGTGATCGGCTCGGGTCGGACCGACGGTTTTCTTACTGTTAACCCCCTCACGGGCCCGGTCCGCGGTCTCGGGTCGACCACCGGGGGCGGCGACGCTGCCGACGATCTTCGCCGGAGAATTCGTATTCGAGGGATCTCGCCCACAGATCGGGCAACCGACGACCGATGAAGACCGTTCCCCTTGGGGAACCCGATGACCGGAAGTCGCGGGGCGGAGGGGGTTCGAGGCGGCGAGGGGGCGTTCACCGCCTCGTCGCACCGGCCAGCGCCAGCACGCAGAGCGCCCCGAGGATCACCAGCGGCGAGACCGGCACGTCGGCCATACCGCCGGTCTGCTCACCCCAGCGGTGCTGCTCACCCTCGTTCGGGCACGTGGACGACCCCGTGACCTTCAGCTCCCCTAGGTTCTTCACCAGCGTCTCGTAGCCGTCCTTTTCGACCTTCACCCATACGTAGTACGTACCCTCCTTACCCGGCGCGGTGAGTTTGGCCGTCACGTTACCCTCGGAGTCCGAGGTGACCTTAGCGTAGTGTCCCCGTTCCCAGTTCTCGGGCGGCGTGTCCTTGTGCTCCTCACCGGCTATCCTGACGATCACCGAGGCGTCGGACACGGGCTCGCCCGTCGACGCGTCGACGACCTTAAACTTGACCTCCATCTCCTGGCACGCGTTGACCTCGGCGGGGTACTGAACGTCCTTCACGTCCAACGTGCCCGCCGCCGCGGCGGGCGATAGGACCGCCAGCAGACCCAGAACGGCAGCCAGAACAACTCTCAAGCCCGGTTCCCCGTACTAAGCTGTTCGAACATGGGTAATTAAGGATAGTGGAGCTTTCCGTCACACCCGCGGTGTCACCGGTTCCCGACCGTGAGACGGCGCGGGCTCACCGGACCGTAAGTCAGAACTCGATCGATGCGATCGGGATACGGTGGATCGGGCCGATGCGGAGTGGCCCTGCGGGGAGGTCCCGATGACCTCCGGGTAACGGGCCGAGGCCCGCTGAAAGGTGACGCGGATGGGGAGGCCGAGGGGTGCCGAGCGGTGATGAAGGTGGCACAGGCCGACGGCGATCCCTTTGGACCCGGAACCAGCTCGCCGAACGATGATCTGACCCCTCTCTCGGAACGGTAGTGGGTGGCTCGGGGACGCCTGCCCCTCATCACCCTGTCAGTGCCCGAAGGGCTCCTCACCGGTGTTCCCGTTCGGAGGGTCGGAGCGGCACCGGTCATCACCGTTCAGTGGCCTAAAGGATCGTCATCCCCACCCATCGGAGGCCGGTGGTTTAAGAGCGTGATGCGGCCGTTCCCGGCTCCACGGGGCGCCACCGTATCGCGGATGTGTCGATCGCCGGACGCGACGTGGCGTCCAGCTTAGGACGTCGTCGGGTCAGGGCCTTCAGCAGCTTCTCGGGCGGTTCAGCGCCCACCAGGACGTGACGAGCCGGGTGGTGCGGTCGGTGGGGATCGGAAGACGCAACGGGTTTCCCCTGTTCTCCGGAGAGTGGATAGGTGGCCCTCTCCGCGGGCCGGGGGTATCCGAGTCGTAATTTGATGTTTCTGGATATCAATACCGTGTTGTGGTGGCGCCGGTCGCCGTCTCATTATCGTTCGACGACGTGCAGGCCGCGGGCCGCGTCGGTGTCTCGAAGGGAAGACACCGGGGGACACGTGAGTCCCTTCCGGTGGAAACTCGGCGGACCCACGGCTTAAGGGGTCTCCAACCGTCGGAGGGGAGCGCTCCGTACGGCCCTCCCGGTCCCAGGTGAGGGACCCCCGTGCGGCGAGGACGGATTCCCCTCGGGCCTCGAGGTACGAGGGACCCGGCCCGACATCCGCCGTGAGATGGTACGCACGTGTTCGGGGCGGATGCCGTGGGTCCGATCCCGAGGTGGCGGGTGAGGCGGCTCGGGGAGAACCCGGGTGACGCACGAGCTGCGCGGGGAGGTCGGGGGTCGGCGGGTACCCACACGGTTCCCCGGGTCCTGAATACGGTTGCTTTACCCGGGTAGGTCGAAGGAAGGAGGACCGTCCGGAAGCAGAAGAAGCAGGAACAGTGTCAGGGGTTCCAACCGTCCAACCCCGACCGTCTACCCGCGACGAGATCACGATACCGTCCGACCGGGTCCGGGCCGGCACGCGGACCGACCCGTCATCTCCCGGTGGCTCAGCGGCGCCTCCTCAGGAAGTCGAACAGCCTGTGCAGGTCGTCTTCGGGCGTTTTCAGATCTTCCAGGCATCCCTCGAGCTTCTGCGCTATCTCGACGACGGGATCGATCTCCTCCGGTCTGGCGCGACCGATGATCTCGCGCTCGTGCTCGCGGAGCCACTCCTTGAAGCTCCCGTCCTTGTCCCTGTGGTAGACCGGTAGTCGATCTCGCAACGTCAGGGTCGCGAGGTAGGAGGCTAACCCGATACCGTCCGCGGGCAGGTCGTGCTCCACGCCCTCCTTCCAGTCCTCCATCCAACCCTCCTCGACCGCCACGACGAAGGGCACCGTCCCCGTGGCGTGCTCCGGGTTCAGGTGCTCCGAGTCGACCGCCGCCAGGACGGGTCGCTCCGTCTCGGTCAGCACGTGATCGGCTACCTCGGACGGTCCGGCGTCCTCAGGGGGAGGAGAGTGGTCGACTGTGGTGGCGAGGACGCCGCAGGCGGAGTCGAAGACGTCCCTCCGGACGGCGGCGACACCGTAGCGGGTGCAGTGCACGTACACGTACCTACTGTCGGTCTGGACCACCACGCACTCGTGGTCGACCTCCACGTCTGGAGCCGTCCGCATCGGCCGGTGCTCCACGGGGGTCCGGTACACCGCGGAGAACGACAGTACGGTCCTCTTGGGCCCGTACGCGATCGGGACCTCCTCGAGGAGGTACGTCAGGATCGCGGCGGCCCAGCTGGCGTCCGGGGGTCTGACCGTCGACGGCACGACCGGCAGGCCCACGTCCCTCAGGTCCTCGACGGCCGGGCTCAGGAGGCTTCCCAGCTCCATGGGTCTACTGTCCCTCTCGACGTCGAACGGGTCAAGATCATGGCCGAGTGCTATCAAGTACTCGAGGGCCGCGGCCTCCGACGGGTGGAGGTGGTCGACCCTACCGTCGCCGTCCACGTCCTTCAGGAACTGGGTCCTGGGGACGTACACGGGCGCCAACGGTTCCGCTCGGAGGGGGAACTCGGGGTCCCCGCGCGGGGAGCTCATGAGCTCCTTCAACCGTATCGACCCCCCGTCCATGTGTAAGGATGAGCGTGCGGACAGGTGCGGGCCCGGCGCCCCGGCGGGATCACGGGCGGCACCGGGACCGGGAACCTGCAACCCCTCACCGCGCTCCCGTCCGTGGTCACCGCCGCGCTCCACGGTGAACGTCGCCGAGGTCCTCGCCTCGCCGTACGGACCCTCGTGCTCAACCCGTGGACGGCTTTCCGGGGGCGGTCGGGGGGAGGAGAGAAAAAGGGAAGTTCACTCGAGCTTGTGGGCGAGTCGTCGTAGGCCGTATCGTCCGAGGTAGTGGAACCCGAGTCCGAGTGCCGCCAGGGTAGCGACCGCGAAGGCCAGTGCCGTGAGGCACACGAGACCCTCCACCACGGACAAGGGAACCCTCACTCCCTCCCCACCCTCACGCAGGAGCATCGCGCCGGGGGTTCACGGCTGAGGATGGAATGGGTGGATGTATCGACATATTAATGTTTCGAAAACGGATCGCTGGTTCTGATCAGATGACGCTCCCCGCGCGGGTTCGACCCTGTCGACGACGGTGCGACGCTCACGGTCCGTCGGGCCCGCGCCGTGGGGTTGGTATGAGCGTTCACGTACGGTATGTCAATGACCGTATGATAAAAATCGTACTGTTTACTCACCACATACGTACGGTAATTCCACTACAGTAATACAACCGTCTAGGTTTTGAAAGGGCCGTGAAATTGCTAAAGTTTGGGTACAAACACTTGAGATATTCTTACCCACGCTAGTGCCGATCTTAACCCTGAACGATGGTATTACTATCGTCCGCTGATAGTATGTAATTCATGTGTGAATCATACTATATCGACATGAGCGTTAGTCGACGATAGTACGTGAACACTCTTACTAGCGTCACCGGCCGTGCCGCAGCTTCCAGCGCTGGAGTTCCAACTCCACGTCGGGTACCTCGTACCTCCCGTCGAGGAATCTCCTGCGCGAACGGATGATTCCAAGTACGAGGAGTAGTGGGCGGGCCATCCTCCGAGGGTCCTGATCACGAAGGATTCCAATCGGTCGGGGAGTTCCTCTAACACGTCCCGGATTCCGGGAGATCCCGCGGGTCTGGCGTCAAAGGCCAGCGCGAGCCCGCGGGCGAGTACTCGTCGGACCTTCTTGTACGGGAGGTCCGAGACCTCGGTCAGGAGGGTCTTGAGCACCGAGCGGAGGTTGCGCATGAGGTGTCGCGCGAGCTCGAGGACCTCTCCCCGATCCAGTGAGACCAACCACTCGACGAAGGAAACACTCTCGTTCTCGGACTTACCCAGGTAGAGAGTCCGCCCGTGCTTGAACCGGGAGTCGCGACGCCAACGGGCCACGTAGTACGGGCCGCAGGTGCTCCCGTTGACGGTCCGATAAGTAACCTCCAGACTCGGCTTCCTCCCCCGGCGGTAGACCTCCCTCAGGACTCGGAGTGTCCGGATCCGCTCGACCGGATCATGGGGTATCGGGATATGAGCGTGCGATCCGACCAACCCCGGCACGTGATCCCCCGATGTGCCTCCAAATTGTATGGAGACAAGGGTAGAGTGGTACCCCAGGATATAATCTTTGTCATCACGATAGGGGACCACGGCTCACCGGTCGAGTCGCACAGCCGATGAGCTCCTTCCATACAAGATGGGCCGACCTCACGACGCTCGGGGGCCCGAAAACCGCAACGTCTTTAAAAATACGTCTTTAAGTAAAGCGACCCATCCGGCGCGGACCCGACGCGTCCGGAGGGGGTCGTGACGACCGTGCGAATTCCCATCCTGCTCGTCGTCTCCCTCACCGTCGCGGCGATCGGCGCGCAGGCGCTGGATCTCTACCCGTACGAGGTCATCAGAATAGGGACGGACGCCATCGGTCCGCCCGTCCTCCACGCGACCCGGGACGGCCTGAGCGTGTACTACCCGACGAAGGGTGGGACGTGGGTCGGGGTGTCCCTCGACCGGGACCTCCGCGTACGCGGCGTGGCGCTCGACGCGGTCCCGGTCCGCGAACGCGACCTACCGACCGGCAGGGGATCGTACTACCGGGCGCTCGAGGTGAACGGTGAGGTGCTGGTCGTCGACGACCTCGGCGACGTCGTGTACCGGGACGCGGGCCGCTCACCGAACGTCACGAGGCCGAGGTGGAAGCCGCTCACCTGCGTCGCCTACGTCGGTCGGGACGGGAGGATCCGGGCCGTGACGATCGGCTCCGGCGGCGAGGTCACCGCCTTCGACCTGAACGTCCGCGGCGAGGATCCCGTCGCCCTGATCGACGACGAGACGGCGCTCGCGTGCTACAGGTCCGGCGGCGACGTCTACCTGGCCGTCCTGGGGACCGAGTGGTCGGTCCTGGAGAGGGGCCCCGAGTGCGTCCTGCTGCACCGGGAGGGAGACCGGTGGGTCGAGGTCCTCCGCTGGTACCTTCCCGAGCGCCGCCACTACGACCACCTGATCGAGGCGCCCCACGAGCGGCTCGTCGTCGGACGGGTCGTCGAGCTCCTGGGTCGCGAGGTCTGGACGTTCCCGCTACCGCTGAGCCCCCTGATCGACCGGTCCACGGGCCGGATCCTGGGGTGGAGGGTCGGGAGCGTGCCGGTGCTCGAGTCCGACGGCGAGATCGAGGTCGTCACGGGCGACGGGAGGACCACCGTGGGCGAGGGCGAGCTCCTGAGCGCCGTGGACCTCGGGTGGGGACACCTCCTGGTCCTGAGGACCCCCGACGGTCGGATCGAGTTCGAGCTCGTGGAGTTCCGGCTCTACGGTCCGCCGGAGGTGAGGGACCTGAAGCCCGAGGTCATCCGGCTCGGCGACCGCACGCTCTACCTGGCCACGGCCGGGGTCGAACCGGTGACGACGATCCTGGTGTTCGACCCGGGAACGCGCCGCCTCTACACGCTCTACGGTAAGGACTACCGCGTCGAGGGAGACGAGCTGGAGGTGACGGACCCGTGGGGCCGGACGCTCCGCTACGTCTACGACCCGGAGCTGGGCCCGGTACCACCCGTCCTGGTGCGCGACGGGACGGTCCTGGTGTGGAACGGGGGCGGGTTCGAGGAGGTCCTCACGACCTCGGGGCCGGAGGACGTACTGCCGCTGGACGACACCGGGATCCTGCTGATCTCGCGCACCGGATCGTACCTGGTGGATCTCGGGCGGGATCGTCCCGAGGTCCTGCCCGTCGACGCCGTGTGGAACGACTACGGCTCGTGCAGCCACTGCGGGGTCATCGTCGCGGTCCGCGAGGGCGACGCGGTGCGGGTGATCACCCCGCTCGGGACCTTCGAGCTCCCGGACGCCCGGGAGGCCCTCTGGCTGAACGACCGCCTCGTCGTCTACGAGGGGAAGGACGGCGCCCTCCACGTCGTCACCCACGACGGTCGCCGCGCCCTCGGCGAGGCCGAGGACGCGGAGGTGGTGGCGCGCGTCGGACCGTTCGTCGTGCTCAGGGAGAGAGGGACGTACGAGCTCCTCGCCAGGCTGACGGACGGCCTGTGCGTCGGACTCCCGCTCCCGGAGGTCCGCGGTCACGAGATCGTGTACCGCGTCGGCGACCGTGAGTGCCCGATCGACCTGGAGGACCTGCTCCCGGAGCGCCAGGTGCCGGACCGCTGGTACGTCGTCGAGGACCTCGCGCTGGGCGACCTACCGGACGCCTGGTGCCGACCGGCCGGGGACGGGACGTGCCGCGTCCTGAGGGACGGGGACGAGATCGTCGTGGAACTGTCCACGGGGTTCGGGCCCGTGAGGGTGCGGACGGGACTCACCGGCGATCCCGTGATCGCCGGGCTGAACCGCTCGCTCCTCACGGTCGTGTACCGGGCGCCCGACGGGACCGCACACGCCGCCCTGCTCTCCCCGACGCCGATCGTCGGGAGGTACACCGACAAGGGACTGGAGGTCGTGAGACTGGGGCCCGACGGTCCGGAGCGCGTCGACCTCCTACCGCCCGCCGAGAGGGAGACCCTGACGTCGCTCCTCGTGGTCTCGACGGTGCCCGAGTACGCGTGCGCCACGCGCGTGAAGGTCGGGGACCGGACGTACTACCTGCTCTCGGGGTCCCTGTACGACGCCGAGGGACGCGCCTTGGATCACCGGCCCGGGTCGACGCCGGGGTGCGCGGGCGAGACCGTGGTCGTACCCGCGCCGATCTTCTCTTCCCTCCGTAGGTACTACCCCGTCGCGACGGTGCCGGCGCTCCTGGTGGGGTCCCGGGAACCCCCGTCCGGCGACCGCATCGAGCTGGACGGCGTCACCGTGCTGGTCCACCGGGAGGGCGACGTTACCGTCCTCACGTTCGTCCGCGACGGACGCTCCGTGGACCTGGTGCTACCACCCCTCCCACGGGGTGACTGGCGCGTCGAGCGCGTCTCGGGGAGGGCGCTGAGGCTGTCGACTCCCGACGGGTTCGAGCTGGAGCTCGTGACCGACCCGTGGCCGACGCCGACCGTCAGGGTCAGGACCGGCCCGACCCGGCTCGAGGTCGAGAGATGGGACGGGGACGGCTACCGACCCGCGCTGACGCTCCGGGTCTCACCGCCCGAGGTCAACGTGGCCCTCCTGTCGAACTGCGACGTGGCCGCGGTCGTCGGCCGGCTGGTGTTCCTGAGCGGGAAGGTCTGGAGGGACGTCGGTACCCTCCGATCGGTGGCGGTGTGGTCCTCCGACGACTCGACCGTCCTCCTCGAACGGGTCGCGGCGTTCGACCGCTTCACGCGCGAGCGCGTGCTGGCGACACTACCCGGACGGTTCGTCCGCGTCGTCCCGACGGAGCTCGGGTGCGACGGGGAGCCGGTGACGCTGATCGTGACCGAGGGGACCGTGGTCGCCCTGACCGGGTCGTCGAGGGTCCTGGAGCCCGAGTACCTGAGACGGCTGGACGGGGGCTGGTTCCTGGCCGTGTTCGACATCGACGGGGAGTATCTGGTGGTGCTGTCGGACGGGAAGAAGGTGGTGGACCGGCGCCTCTACGACTCGGTCGAGCCGAGGCCGGACGGCACGCTGGTGGCGCGGACGCCCGCGGGTGAGGAGGTCGTGCTGAGGGTCGAGCGGACGGGGGACGGGTGGACGCTGACCGAGGGGAGACCGGACGAGCGGAAGGGCGGTGGGAGGACCCGACGGATCCCCGTACCGGTACCGCCGGTGCCCGTCCGACGGCGACGATCGGCCTAGAACTCGATCAACCGCCGCTGCCCCGACCGTCCCCTTACCGACTCGCCCAGCACGTTCAGTAGCGAGTCCATTCGACGCAGTTCCTTCAGGTAGTCCTTCGAGCACAGTTTGTAGGACCACAGCAGAATTTTACCTTGACAGAGTCAGAAATTATTGATGAGTCAGTCAGTAGATCTTCTACCCGTCTACTTGAGTGATCGTCGTCCTTCTGAGTGGTGAGGGGGTCCTGCTCCTCGGACGTCTCCGGCTTCGGGGTTCGGACCTGGGGTCTCGAGGGAGAAGACACGCCCCTGTACGCGCGCTTCCAACAGCCCTGAGAGGCCCCGGTGGCGGGGAAGTGGGAGGGACATCACCTGGACGCCGTTCCTACCCTTAGTACCCGTCCGACCGGGGCGCCGGAGGTGACGGTTCACGCCGCTGCTGATCGTCCTCCCGCTGGTGCTCGCGGTGACTGACCGGGAGCGTGTCCGGTGACTACGAACTGCTGCACAAACGGCGCGAACGGGTGCAACGCCTACGCGTGGAGCGTCACGAGCCGGCTCATACCGATCCGCGCCGTCTCGGAGGTGCGGGGCTCGCCGTGAGGCCCTCGATCCTGCCGGTGACGACCGTGTGAGGATCACCCTCGGCCGTCGAACCGTCGCTCCGGCGTCTGGCAGATTAGGAAACCGAAATCGAGTGGAGAGAAACAGGCATGTTTGACGTCTAAGTCCGCGGCGCGTCCGCGAGGGGACCACACCCGGGAGCACTCGACGTGAGATGTCGTTAACGTGGGGTAAGAGTTTATCCGAAAGCGGGTCCTCCCGCCGCCCGCGACGTCGCTCGGGGGAGTTCAGTTGCGTGTGATGCTCGACACCAACGTGGTCCTCCGGGCCGTCGAGGAGCTCCTCTCACCCTCGATCCCAGAGGTGACCAGGCCGGTCCTCATCTCGGAGGGCGGAAGGGGCGTTCGTAGGCGACTCATCGGGCTGAAACCCTCCTCGAGGGAGCAACGTGTGGAATCCCTTTACACGTTCACGTTCTCCCTGCTCGGATGCCTCGACGTGACCTTGGTGGTGGGTCCCAGGCTCATGAAGGAGTACGAGAAGAACCTGGCAGGGGAGTCCTTCTTCAACCGCTGTTGGAACCTCCGAGGTGTTCTTCAACTGCTCGAAGAGAAGTGCAAGTGGGTGGACCCGGACGAAGAGCTCGTGGAGTTGTGTCGTAAGGCTCATCCCAAGGACGATCCCGCGGACGCCGAGCACGCGGCCGTCTGCCTACAAACTAAAGCGGTGTTGGTCACCCTAGACGTGAGTCATTTTTCACAGATGGCGGAGGAGCTGAGGAGAGAGGGTTTAGCACTGAAATGGCGGACGCCGTTCGACTTCCTCCAGGAGCTCGGCGTGTTCAAATGTAGAGGTTAAGGTTAGGGGTAACGTCGGGCATGGTCTGAGGTTCGGGCTCCACCCACCAGAGCATCTCCGGACAACCCTCGCGCAGGTACCACTCTAACCCCGCTCTCAACTCCCGGTACAGGTGCCTCAGACCCTCGCACTCAGGTAGGTAACCACCGTACTCCTCGTAGAAGTTCCGGTAACTCGAGCGTCGATCGTACACGCGGTCGGATCGGGTGAGGAACTCGTGGAGTACGCCCGCGTGTACGTTCGCACCGACCACCGCCGCGAACCCCAGCGGCTCGTACTCGAGCAGGGCCACCGGCGCCTTGACGTCCATCACGAGGGGTACCACGAGCTCCGAGCATTCCCTCAGCCTCTCGAGGCCGGCGGTCGTCATGTTCGCGCTCGTGATCGCCATCACGTTGTCCGTGTAACAGACCTCGAAATGGACGCCTTTCTTCTCGAACTTCTCCCGACCGACGACCCGCACCTCGAACCCGGCCTCGACCCAGGACTCGATCACCTCCTCGCTCGGGTGAACCCTACCCTCGTACTCCACCTCTTGCACGAGCAGGCGCCGACACTCCGCCCGGATCTCCTCCGGATCCACGCCCAGCTCCTCCATCACCTCCTCGAACTCATCCAGCCCGTACGAGGTGATGAAGAGTACCGAGGCGTCCGGGTCCGTGAACACCTTCCGCAGGGTCTCGAGACCGGCCTTCCCGCACGCTCCTCCGACCTTCACGGGCACGCCGGGCAGTCTGAGCACCTCGAAACAGGCCTCCAAGAGCTCCCTCTCACCCGCTAACACCTCGAGCTCGAACCGCCTGAACAGGTCCTTGGCTTCCCCCAACACCAGCTCCACAGAGTTCTTACCCTCGGGGAACCCCTTACCTGAGGCCGGATAGCGCTTCACGAGCCTGAGGACGGCGAGCGTGGTGACGTCCAACGCGAGACCGTAAAGCGAGGATTTATCCAAATGAACAGCCCCCGTTACTTGGGGGGAGGGGGAGGTCCTTTACTATACAAGTTTCTACTCCGATCTGGTAAGTGGTCGTTGTACCCGGAAACGTGCGGTCCTCTCCCCACGGTTGTCCTCGGAGCGAAATCCTTCCTCGCTTTCCCTTGAACTTGTTAATTGCACTGTGTGCACCGTGAGCGTGGGGTTCTACCGGTACCACGCCGTGATATTCGAAGAGAGAAGGCCCGGAGCTGGCGAGGGAAGCTTTGTGGAGTAATCCATGGGGCAGGATCTTCCTGTTAGAAACTCGAGCGGATCCGCCTGTCCAGGGTCGAGCTCGACCGGGGTTCGGTTACTCGGAGGACTACCGGCCGATCGGCCCCGTCCGGGTGAGCCCGGAGGAGGTGATCGAACGGTACGGGAGCTGGCCCGAATTCATCCGTCGGTACGCGAATGGACTAATCGGCTTGGGAATCGTCTCTGACCTCGGTCGGAAGAGGAAGACAGTACGTCATTCGGCGCTTCCCGAGGCTGCGAGTCGCATGGGGGCCTCGGGGAGAGGCGGGGGAGGCTTCAGATGGCCCGGTGATGGTTCTTCGAAGTATAGCTACAACCCGAACTTTACTCCCTATTTAGTTTAAATTTGATTTTTCATCCATTTTAACTCGCCATCTTTTCGCTCGATCCAACTATTCTCAACGGCAAAATTGATAATTTCTTGTAGTTCCTTCTCATTTACTTTGCGCTTATCTAATGCCTTCTTTTTAATCTCATTTTCTGGAACACAGCCAGCTTTTCGTATTTCTGATAATATCCATTTCATGTCTGTAAGTATCCCAGGGATATGTGCACTTACGTCTATAGCTAAACTTACAATACTTCTATCAAATTTTTCTACGACTTCTATAGCTTTATCTACATCATTCTTAGAATACCATAACTCGCCCTTTTCAATGTTATCAGAATACTTATCATAATACGCATCTTCCATTTTCTCTAGTATATTACAATATTTTTTGATAAATTTACTTATTTCATCAGCCAACTCACTTAATCTACAATTATTAGAATATTCTTCATCGCATAATTTCTCAGCTATCCCATCTATATCTTTAAGCGTCTTCTTTAAATGATCAAGTATGTCAATTACATTATGACTCTTATATACACACCTTCTTACCTTTTTAGCATCATTTGGATTCAGTATTACGTAGTAACCTTCTTTTCCTTTTTTCCATATTCCGATAAGCCACATTAAACGCTCTGCAATGTACTTCGCCATCAGCTCTAGTGATTGGTTAAGTAATGCCACTAAAATCGTATTTATATCACCTTGTTTAATATTCTCATCGGTCTTAATAAACGCTTCCACTAAGATCTTAGTCTCTATATCATTTTGACTTACCTTAACATCTTTGTGGATACCAATCTCTTTATGGATGTAATCCCTGCACTCCTTGTTTTCCCGATAGCACTTTACCGCAGCTAGTAACCATTTCGCCCTCCAGTATATCGGTTCCGCAGGCTCCCTAAACACGATCACGTACTTCCCCACGGGCTGAGGTACCGCTCCCGCAACGTTTAGAAGAGTTACTAAATAAACATTGTGGAGCGAGGTGTTTTTTCTCGGCTGCGCTGGGGATCCAACGACTGGCGCACAACTCCCCGTACAGTCACCACCGGGGTGTGAAGTGCTCGGGGGACGGGGGCGTGCTCCTTCGTCCCGCGGATTCGTGGGCGGGCGTGCTGGTGGATACGGGGAGCACGATCGTCGCCGTGGACGCGGGCCCCAACCCGTGGCACGCGGAGGACACCGACTACCTCCTTCTCACCCACGCCCACCTCGATCACGTGGCCTCCCTGGACAGGTACTCGAGGAACGGTGCGAAAGTACTGTGCCCGGGTGACGTGCGCGACGACTTGGGGCTCGTGGACAGCGCGGTGGGCGTGAAGAAGGTGAAGTCGATGCTCTACGACGTGATCGTCCACCCCATCCCCGTAGAACACACGTGCAGCGCGTACGCCTACGTCCTGGACTTGGAGGAGTGTAACGTCCTGGTCACGGGTGATTGGCACGTGGGACCGCGCACGATCGATGGTGAGATCAAACCCCTCTGGAAGGCCGTGCGTGAGGTCGTCGGGGGCGAGGGGGTCGACGTGATCGTCTCGGAGGCCACGCGGGCCCTCGTGGACGCTCCCGAGCTGGGCGGGAACGAGAGGGTTTTCGAGTACGCCCTGTCCCTACACGACCCGCGGGACGTCCTCGCCTTCCTCCAACCCACGGACCTCGAGATCATCGACACGGCCTTCCGAGTGGCCTCGGACCTGGGACTCGACGTCGTCGTGGACTCGGAAACCGATCGGAAGCTCAAGTTCTTGGAGAGGCGTGGGGACGTGGAGTGGGAGTACGACGTGGCCGACGAGCCCCTGGTGCGCTCCCTGTACCTGACCGTGAGCTGGGAGAAGGCGAGGGAGTTGGCCGAGGCGGGGCTCGTGGAGGCCGTCGTGGGTAACTGGGCGACGGTCCACCATCTGAGGCGTCGAGTCGGAGTGAAGTACGCGTACGTGATCCCCAGGTCCGGGCACGCGTCCCGACCCGAGATAACCCGACTGATCACCGAGCTGGAACCCTCGTGCCTCGTGTTCAGACACCGGTCCGGGGACGCCACCCGCCTCGAACGGTACTACTCCAGGTTCGTGGACGAGGTGAGGGTGTGGGTGGGGAGAGGGTGCAGGGACGAGTCCCTCGAGCTCCCGCCCTGACTCATCCGCCCAGCAACCTCCGCCTCTGCTTCACCTCCCTCATCTTCTTCAGGACGAGGGCGGCGTACTTCAGCTCCGGGTAACGCTCGTCGAGTTCTCCCTCGTCCTCGACCTCCTCGAGCCTGTACTCCCTGAGCCTGGCCAGGGCCCGGGCGATGGGTTCGAACAGCTCCTCGTGCTCGAAGGCCACCTCTAGGGCGGTCCTCATGTCGAGTTCGTCTCCCTCGCGCGTGAGCGCGGTGAGTACCGCGTGGAGCGCGTCCACCTGGTTGTTCACGCGGCCCGGTTTCCTGGACTCGAAGTCGTCCAGGATGGCGACGGTCCCCCTGTCCCTGGTCGACGATACCCTGACTAGCTTGCCCTTGGCGTCGGGTCGCCTCCGGTACTCGTACTTGTTCAGCGGGAAGTCCGTGGCGTGGGCGAGCATGAGCACGTCCTCGTAGTCGGGAGCCTCGCTGGGCTCCTTCGGGTACCCCCAGAAGAACCGGTACAGGAAGTAGAACCTACCCGCCTCGTCGAGGTCCTCGAAGCCGGGGGTCTCGCCGATCGTCTCCTCGAACTGGTCGGCGATGGCCTCGGGCACGGCCCGGTAAGCCTCCTCCATGACCTCCTCGGGCGAGACCTCGACCTCCTCGTCGCCCCTCGACCTGAGGACCTTATCGTACCGCGTGTACGGGCGTAGGGCGGCGCCGCGGGCCACGACCAGGCGCTCGGCGTCGGAGAACACGAGGTCGGCGGCCCTCCTGAACGCCTCCCGAACGTTCCGGCGGACCTCGTCCCTCACGCGACGCCACGTGGTCACCTCGCTCCCCGAGCGCGGGCGGCACGCGATGATCTGGGTCGTGCCCACGGCCGCCTTCCAACGCTGGTGGAGCGAGTGTTCAGACTCCGTTCTCACTGGCCATACTTCCGTGATCTCGAACCCCGCGTCCCGCAGGGCTCGGACCAGCGAGGTCCAGGCCTCCGTGGCCTTGTGCGTGAACATTAGGGTTAATCGTCCGTGCTCGGGGAGGACTTCCCTGCAGGCTTCGAGGAATTCTCGAAGTCCTCGCTCGTACTCCCGCTCGGGGTCGTCGTGCCGGGTTCTGTTGGCGACGATCTCCTCGTCCTTGGGCGTCAGCTCGTTCGAAAACGCGCGTTGGAACTCCATGGCACTCTCCGGCGAGGATCTCGATATGGTGACGAGGAACGTCGGGTGTCCGAACAGGCGTTTCAACCATACGTAGAAGAAGTCGGCGAGTTCCGCGTACTGAACGTTGTCGTAGTAAGGTGGGTCGACGACGATCGCGTCGACGCTTTCCACGCCTAGGTTCCTTAGGTGCTGAGGTAGGGCTCTAGCGTCTCCTAGGATCACCTCAACATCTCCATCAACGCCTGACAGTGCTTGAGAGATCTGTCTGAACGCTTTGAGTACATTCGGTGCGGCCCAGTACCAGCCACCGTCCTCCGCGAGCACGTTCATCTCGCCGTAGTCCCAAGCCCACGAGTACGCGTGCTGGTCGAAGATGCCTTTGACAACTCCGCGAGTGTACTCCCATCGCGAGCAGATCGTGTTGTAGTTGATCATCTTGTCGAAGGCTATCATCGCGTAGACGGTGAGCGGCTCGCGGTACTCGTCGTCTAAACCCCCGCTCAACTCCCGGATCACGCGGAGTAACTCCGCGTGCACGAGCAACTGTCTCTCGTTGAACAGCTTGTAGAAGCTGTCGATCCCGCGAAGCCTGGGCTCCCTAGTCTTCTCACCCTCCGGAATTTCCTCGGTCGGGATGAGGTCCTCGGCGACCAGCTCGTCCCACCGCTCGAACAACTCCTCCCGCGCCCGCTCGAAGAACTCCAGATCCCGATCGGTGGCGGCGCGGTACTCCTTCCCCCTACCCGAGCCCTCCACGATCGCGGCCAGGTAGGCGCGGACGAACCCGTGCTCGTCCTCGAAGTGCCTGCGGGAAAGCCGGTGCACTTGTTCCCGTTGGATCGTCGTTCCGCACCGCGGGCAGGTCACCGCCCCTCGACTAACGGTACCCCGGCCCGGGTCGAACCCATCTTCCCGAGCTTCGGAGTACCTAACTACGTCGAACCCGACTTCGTTACCCTCACCCTCTTCGGGCACGTCCGGTAAGATGACCAGCGACTCCTCCGGCTTACCCCGCTTCCTCAACAACCACCAGTTCGGGCGGGTAGGTACCTTCAACCCGCACCTCGGGCACTCGATCCACTTGATCCAAACGTAGGCGCGATCGTTATCACCGTAGAACTCGCCCACGCGCTGCTCGAGCTCTTTGCGGATCTCCGCGAAGAACCCGCGCATCTTCTCGAGGAGTTCGCCCCCGTACTCGACCGGGTACTCGAGCGTGGCCTTGAGCACGAGCCACGCGACCGGGTTCAGCTCGCCTGCGACCACCCGACAACCGAGCCTCAACGCCTCGAACGGGATCGACCCACCACCCGCCATCGGATCCACGACCAACGGTCTCTCGGAACCCGTGGCCTCTCGGTACATACGTCGAAGGGTCACGCCGTGACCCTCATCTCGAGCATCACCCGGAATGAACTGTCGCAGATCCGCGCCCTTGCTCGACGTGTCGGCGTGGGAACCCGTCACGGGAGTGTACTTCCAGGAGGCCTGATCCTCCCCAACGTGAAGGATCTCTAGGAGTTCATCCTCATCGGCATCAACTGGGACCAAGGTGGTGAGCACGGCAGCCCTGGACGCTGACAGCGGCCGCCTCGCCCACCACACGTGAATGTACTGCAGTGGTGGTCTACCCGTGATCGGCATCTCCCTAGCCACCTCGTCCGTAACGTCCCTGGCGGGGAACCGTTCGTCGATCTTCCTGTCCCGAGTGGGCACGCGCCCTCCCCTCCGACTCCCTTTTTACGTAGCGTCCAATCCACAACTTACCTCGGGGTTAAGTCTTGAGCGGCGGGGACCTCCCCTCGGTCTTCGACGTCTTCGAGCCGACGGAGCACGCGATCAACAGGAACAAGAACGTCCTGAGCGTGGAACTATCACACGTGGAACGGGAGGGTACCCCCGAGTCCGACCCCGAGAAGTTCCTGGCGCTGACCGTCCCGACCGAGGGGCTAGTGAACACCGTCGTGAGCGCGTTGAAACGCGTGGCCGGACTGGAAGGAGGCGAGCCCGTCCAGTACATGACGGAACGCTACGGCGGCGGCAAAACCCACGTCCTCGTCACCCTCTACCACCTGGCGACGAGCGAGAGGGCTAGGGAACTCCTCCTGGAGAGGGCCCGAGGTTACGTGGACGAGCGGCGACTGGAGGAGTTGGAGGAAGTCCTGTCGGCCCTCGAGGGGAAGGACGTGCGGGTCGTCGTGTTGGACGGCGATTCCGTGAGCGAGCCCAGGTGGTGGGTGGAACTGGCCGAACGGGTCGACCCGGAGCTCGCGGAGGAGTGGCGTTCTCGGGACATGACCCCCTCGAAGGGCGACGTCGAGGAGCTCCTGGATCGCGCGCTGGACGGGGTGGACGGCGTTCTCCTGTTGTTGGACGAGGTGACTGGAATGTTGATCCGGTCGGGCGAGGAGATGGACCGTGGTCTCGAGTTCTTGAAGATCCTGGCGAGGGTGGTGGGTAAGGCGGACGCTCCCGTGGCGATGGTGGTCTCGGCGCCGAAGGGTAGTGGCGAGGTACAGCGGCAGTTGGAACGGTTGAAGGAGGAGGGCGAGGTCGAGTCCGAGGCGGTGTTGCGCGAGGAGGTGCACGACGTCGGGGAGGAGGCGGTCGAGCAGCTGGACCGCGTGGGAGAGGAGAGGATCCCCGTGAGCGACGTGGAAGAGGCCGCGGAGATCGCCAAGGTATGGCTCCTACGCCCGAGGGAGGACGTCGACGTGGAGGAGGCGCGGGAAGCGGTCGTCGAGGCGTACGAGGAGTTGACCTCCGAGCTCGCGGGCACGGAAGGCATCCCGCGAGACGAAGCGGCGAACGCGGTGAGGCGGTTGCGCGAGACGTACCCGTTCCACCCCAGGCTCTTGGAAGTCCTGAGGAGCGTCACGAGGGAGGAGCCCTACCAGCTGACGCGTAGCTACCTGGAGATCCTCATGCAGGTCGTCGGGTACGCGTTCGATAGGTGGAAGGAGGGCGAGTGGGAGGCTCCGGTGTTCGACCTCGGGGACGTGTTCCTGGACGAGACGGAGGTCGAGGAGGCCGTGGTGAAGCCCGAGGGTTGGGAGGAGCCGGCGGGCGACCTCAGGGAGAAGCTGGACGACCTGGTGGAGAAGGAGGGCGAGTTGGCGCGCCGCCTCGCGTACGCCCTGTTCGTGCGCAGTCTCGTCCCGGACTCCAGGAAGAGAGGTGCGACGCCGAAGGACCTCCTGTTGGACGTGGCCAGGCCCGGGGAGGGCGTGGAACTGTCCGACGTGGAGAGGGCGCTCGAACCCATGGAGGACACGCTCTTCTACCTGCACAGGGAGGGGGAGCGGTACTACTTCGACAGGACCATGAACGTCTCTTCCGTGATCCAGTCCTACATGCCGAGGGAGGAGCGGGTCGGTTGGAACCGGGCCAGGGAGGAACTGGAGAGGGAGCTGAGGAGTATCGGGGGCCTGGGACGGGACGCGCTGGTCCTGTGGGAGGACGAGGAGGAACTGTTGAACAAGCTTCGAGAACCCAAGCCACGCGTCGTCGTACTACCACCGTGGGAGGGTGAGGAGCGGGCCGAGGAGCTCTGGGAGAAGGCCGAGATGGAGAACGCCCCAGTCTTCCTGGTCTTCCAGGACAAAGGGCGCGAGAGGCGGCTCCTGAACGCCGCCCTGAGGTTATCGGCCGTCGAGAGGGCGCTGAGGTCCGACGACAAGCTCGCCCGGGAGCACGGGAAGGAGCTCAGGAGGAAGGAGGAGGAGTACCGGAACAGGGTGCGGAAGCTCCTCCGCGAGGGTTACACGATCCTGCGGTACCCTTCCGAGGGCGGGTTGGCGAGGGAGATGTTCAGTGTCGAGGAGGGGAGGAGTCTGGGGAGTGCTCTCGGGGAGAAGTTGGAGGAGATCGGGTTCCTCGAGCCGGGTGAAGAACCCGGGGATGTTCGTGTCGGAGGGGTTGGTGGAGAAGCGCGTGGAGATGATGCCTAAGGAGGTCCTGAAGAACGCGTACTCCAAGCCCGGGTGCCCGTGGTGTCGGGAAGAGGACGTGATCGCGATGATCGTCAAGGGGTGCGAGGAGGGCTTCTTCGTGGTGGACACGGGTAAGGCACGGTTCTTCCTGAGGCGACCGAAGGGCGTGGACTCCAAGGCGAGGTTCGGGCATCCGACGGTACTGCACCCTCCGGTGGGATGGACGGCGGACTTCATGGGGGCTGACGAGACCGTCAAGGACTTCCTGGACGACGTGATGAAAAGGTTGGAGGAACCGAGGAACACGAACTGGAGCGAGGAGGAGAGGTGGCTCTCGGACGACGAACTGCTCGAGTTGGTGAGAGAGGACCTCCCTCAGGGGTTGGATAGGGCCGGGTTGGTGCTCCGGCATCAGGACGAGGGAGGGATCGTCGGGCCCGGGGATCTGGAGGAGGACAAGGATCTCCTGGAGGCCGTCCTGGAGGAGCCGAACGCTTGGGTCTTCGAGGAGTTGAAGGTGACGAGGCTGGTGTCGGACGAGGTGCGTCGGGAGGGTAGTATCGCGAGGAGGGAACTGGTCCGGCGGTTGTCGCAGAGGTTCGGGCTGGAGGAGAGTCGGGTGAACGGTGCCATCAGCCGGTTGGTGCAAGACGGTGAGTTGGAGGAGGACGGTGGGATCGTGAGCGTGCCGTCCGAGGCGGAGGTGACTGTGGACGACGTCGTGGGCGTTGTGGAGAAGAAGGGTGAGGCCACGCTGGACGTGCTCGCGAGCAGGCTCGGGGTTAACCCGGCGTTCGTGGAGCCCGCGGTCGTGGAGGGTGTGAAACGCGGTCGCCTGGTCGTGTACCGCGGTGATCGACCGTTACGGGACCTGGAGTCGGTGAGTGAGGGTGTGCGGGTCGGACTGCCGGAGGAGCGGGTCGAGGTCGGGTACGCGGGAGATCCGGTGGATTTCGCGAGGGAGGTCGCGGACGCGGTGTTGATCGTGGGAGGGCGTGCTCGGGTGCAGCTCGAACTGGAGAGTGTGAAGGGCCTGGACTACGTCGATACCGAGTACCTGGCCAGGTTTGAGGAGGTCCGGGTGAGGATCGAGGTGGAGGGTGGCGTGCTGGAAGGTGAGAAGAAGGGGGTCAGTCCGCGGAACGACGGGTGGTGGATCGCGGTCAGGCTGGCCGCGGGCCAAGCGAGCGGCGCGGAACTCCACCTCACCGGCCGATTCGACCGGGACTCACTGACCGACTTCGAAGAATCCGTCAGAGAGCTCGCGGATGCCCTGGACCCTGAAGAAGCGCATGCCGTAGTGGAGAAGGTCGATTGAGACGGTGAGCGAGGACTACGGGTCGGAACTACCATCCTCTTCGTCACCATCTCTACTTATCCTGAAGCTTACGGATTCCCTGACCGATTAATCCAAGTGCTAGACCTTCTAGTTAACCACTCTCAAGCCTTTATTCATAAGTATAAGTATATGAACTATCTCTGTCATTTTGATTCAAGTCAGAACAAGCGGTAATAGAGTTATCTTCCCCACATTCACTTCAGTTTTCTCACCTAAGTTCAACATCTTCATGTAGGTGATCAATATCTCCTTAACTGTTACAACTTCGCCATTTAGGGTTAACATAAAGCTTCTTTCGTACCTACTTAGCCAACATTATTTCTTAGAAATAGGCAGAATATGGAAGGTTCAAAATATAACAGTTTCATACCATTAATCTTTATATATGACACATATGATACTCTTAGATGGGGTGAATATCCATGTTCATTCTCGAATTTGGGGTTGAATATAGCTTAGGATCACCGACTATTCGATATGTATGCAGAGTCTACTACTCACCAACATTCAGCATCCAACCTACATTCCAATTCGCGACAGAGTACTTTAGTAATACTTCGTTACTGCACCTTTTACTGACTATAGAAACTATCTCAAAACTTAGCAGTATCGAAAGTAAACTATACCACATCGAAAGTAAACTAAGCTTCCGGAATACTTTACTACAGAATGTAATCTCGAACTGGCTTTCACCGATACTGCCACCAATTCCCGAAGTGATCAAGATACTACTAGGTAGTTGGTGATCACACGGTGTCAAACTTCCATCCACTACCGTCTTTTATGAGTCCAGGGACGTAGTCCCACCCGGACTAGTTTTTCACTCACTTCCCTCTTTCTCCTCACCTCACGGTCCGATATCTCAGGTGCTAGCGGTAGGGAGTGGAGAAATTGAACATCAGCTTCCGGCCCATGTTGGGCAGTTCCGGCTGTAAGATTTCCGTCCGATTAGTACGTAGAACACGTTCGAATACGTTCCACTTAGGATAGACACAACGCCCTCAATGGATGGGTGGAGTTTGGCATCAAGGTAACTACGCCGCCCGTCCCACCCCCGGAGTCCGACGGGAGGGCCGAGACCCTCGAGGAGGGTAACTGGTCGTACGAGACGCGCACGTACTACGTCCGCCTCCGGGACGACCGACTGGGAACCGAGGTGGGGAAGGGCTCCGCCGAGTACGCCGTGCACGCGCTCACCCACGCCCTCAGGGTCACCGAGGGTTACCCGCCCGCCCACGTCCGGCACGCCGTCGACGAGGAATCGATCTTCCTCTACGAGCTACCGGCGGCTGTCCTCCCCCACCTGGACTGGGAGTCCGCGGTCCGGGAGGCCGAGCGCACGCGCCTGGAGCCCGAGCGGCTCCGGCTCCCGACCTGTCCGTGGCCGAGGGGCTCACCGAGGGTCTCCCGACCCCTCGTCCGCCGCTACCTTCGGCGGTTGCTAGACCTCCTAAAGCGACTCTCCCTGCACGTGCATGGCGCGGTTACCGAACCCTCAAAGCACTAACAGCCAACACAACAGACCTAAGCTATTGCTAAACCACCAAACTATCCCACTAAGTTGCGCCCGTGTGATAATTCATCAGATTTGACAACCTAAAGGAAATTCTCGAAATTTCTAGCAACCCTACCGAAAGTTGCTAATATATCTCCCTCCTTTAGTAGGAAGAGGGCTGAGAATGCTCGAGGAACGCGAGCTTGAGGAGCTTGCTAAAGCTCTGAAACGGGGAGAACTGGACAAAACCGGCGCCGTGCTCGGCTTGCTCTATCTAGCGTACGTTGAGACAGGCGGACATGGAGGCATGACAGCTGACGATGTAGTACGAGTTTTACAGGAATCAGGATACGACATAACTAAAGAGAGATTCTACTCGCTCGCCTCCCAGTTGATGAAGAAAGGCTACATAGAATCTCACAAAATCAATGGACGTAGGGTTATCTACACGATCAACAGCGACAGTGAGTACGAGGTGGAACAGAAACTACGCGAGAGACTCGAGAAATCCGCCCCGACGGCTGAGCGTGTAAGCGCAGAGGAGATGCGGAGAATACTGGATAGGCACTCGACTTGAGGGAAAGCGCGGCCCCGTGTGGGACGGTGGTTTAATTTTCTCGGCCCTCATGGTACCAATTAGGAGAAGTTGTTGGGGATTGTCTTGTTTTGGCTAAGGTCAGTAAGGTGTTCGTGGTCGGGTTCACGGCCAGGAAGGGAGGTACCGGGAAGACGACCTGCTCGTTCAACGTAGGGTTCGAGTTCGCCAGGAGGAGGAAGTGGAAGGGTGTGAAGAGCCATCCGGTGTTCTTCGTGGACGTCGATCCGCAGGCGATCGGTAAGGAGTCGGAGCGGGCGGCCACTACGCTTACCGACCTCTTCAGGATCGGGCCTTTCGACCTAACACCCCTCAAACTAGAGGGCGACAGGATGGTCGAGGCCAGACGCGTCACGAAGGAGACCGTCGAGAGGACCGGTGGTTTCGAGTTGTTCCACGTGAAATACTCGCCGGATCCCGAGGAGTTCGACAATGCAGATCCTATGTGCTCGGTTCACGATAAGGTGTTCCTAGCTCACCTCAGCACGCACATCTCGGAGTCGCCGGGTATGATGGATTTCGGGAAGTTCCTGAACGCCATCACGGGGGCCGGGTTCGACGGTATCGTCGTCCTCGACACCCCTCCGCTGAACGTCAGGACGACCTTCGTCCTCAACGCGCTGGAACACTGTGATTTAGTGGTTCCAGTCCTGAACCCGGAGTCCTACGATCAGATCCCCGACTTCATCAGGCGACACCCTGTGCGGTTCATCGTGCTCAACCAGATGCTGAAGGGTAGGACGAAGGAGGCGGAGAAGATCCGCAGGGAGATCGAGGGTTACCTCAAGAGGACGACGTTGGACGAGGACGACGTCATCTGGATCCCTAGCAACGACCAGCTCCGCTCGTGCACGAACACCGGGGTTCCGGCTAGGTGTAGGAACCCCAAGCCCCAGGCCGTCACGCCCAAGTTCCATCACATAGCCTGGAGGATTGAAGTGGAGCGGGAGCGGCGGAGCAAGATCAGCGAGATCAGGCTCTGAGCGGGGGAGCGCCGGTGTTCGAGCTGGCCGTCAAGGCCTTCGGTCTCCCGGATTCGACCGTGACCCACGCCAAGCGCGGCCTCCAGATCATGGACGACCGGGCTTCGAGGGGCCGGAAGCCGGTCACGAGGGGCGACTACGGTAAGGTGACGAGGGGGGTCGCCAGGCTCGTCAGGCACGCCCACACGACGCTGGTGGTACCGGGTCTCGACGTCGTCACGAAGTGGGCTAAGCGCTACGGGAAAAGGCCCTGGAAGATCGTCCGTAACGTCCTCGAGGACGGTGGCGGGCTCCTCGACGAGACCCCCCTGAGGTTCGAGGACCTGCCGCCGGGCGCCGCCCCGATCGCGGCCGTGGTCAGGACGGGGAACGCCCGGAAGGTCGTCGAGGAGGCGTTCCTGACGGAATACCCGCTGTTCGCGGCGATGATGTGCGCGGTGCTCGAGGACGCGGCTCGGACAATGCTCGAGCGGTTCTCGGAGGAGGAGGTCGAGACTTACGGGGAGTTCTGTCGGAAGCACCCGGGGAGGCACGGTTCCAGCTTCCTGATCGGGGTAGCCCTCTGGGGCTGGCTCGAGGAGAGGACGGGGGAGACTATCGACGTCGACGAGACCCTCAGGAGCATCGAGAAACTCGCCAGGGACCCGGTGGAGGAGGCCGTGAACGGGATCCTAGACGTCGGCTGATACCCGCCGAGGCAGTGACTAGAGGATCTCTCGGAGAGTTTAACGGACTGGGGGCGGTGCCGGTGGATGCTGAGCACTGGGAAGTCCCGATTGTGCCGAAACCCGAGTTCCGGGAGGCACTGCAACGGTACATGATCTCCCGACTCGAGGAGGTCGGCGTTGGCCCCAAAACCGTCGAACAAATTGTAAACCTTAATATCGAGAAGGTGGAGCCATGGAATGACATCAAATCAAAGATAACTTATGAAATCCAATATAATTTGAAGCATTGCTGTTGCATGGTAGAGGACTTAAAAAAAGATTTGAAACGTATCTACGGAGAGTTGAGGCTTGAGGACCTCTGCTCGTTCGGTGACGCTGCCCTGTGGTTACTCGGCGTCCGTAGAGCGGTGGTCGAGTTCATCCACGACCTCCTTCTCGAGCGACCGGACCTCACTAAGGCTGTTGACCTCTGGTTGGTCGGAAGGATGCTCGATGCGGGCGAACTCAAGGCGGCTACGGAGCTCCTGGAACTGAACGGGTACGAGGTTCCTCCGTCCCCAACTCGAGTACCAGAGCTAAAAACTACCGAAAGAGTCCATAGGCTGGGTCACGTAATGACTGAAACGATACTCACGGCCCACGCGCTCTCGAACAGGGTCGATAGCAGCTCCTTCGACGAAGCCGTTGGAAAGGTCAGGAACTGGTTCAAGGAGGCCCAGTCATCGCTGAGGAATGAAGTTCAGAAGGAGGATAGCTCGGAGCTAGTGGTGAAATTTATCGAAGGGTTGCGCGACACGCTGGAGGATCTTATCAGAAAGACGTTAGAGCACGGTAAACCCGAGCTTGAGGAGGTCAACTCTACTTTCGAGCTGTTGGGTATCGACGATCTAGGTTCGTTTTTCAGCCGGGCGTGTGGTGAGTTCAAACGGGCGGTGGATTACCTCGTCGAGGTGGTCGAGTTCGACCCCGGACGAATGGCGAAGAACTTACTCCGAGCGAGTCCGGAGATAGAACTCGGGGATCGGACGCTGGAACCGGAAGTGTACGATCCGAGGTGGAGCATCTTCGAGCGAGACCTGAGCGAGCTCGACAGGATTACGAAGGAGATGATCGAAGAGCTGGTCACCGAGACCGATCGGTCTTCCTCCGAGCGCGAAGCCCCCCCGACCCACTGTCCGAGGTCGTGGACTCCGTCGTCAAGGAGGCGCTTGACAAACGCCGAGGGAACTCTTGAACCCAGTCCTACCCCCTATCGCTCGATGACTCCTAGGATCTCTCCCAGCGATCCTGTCGGAAAAAGGTCCCCGCTAGAACCGCGCCCGAACTCCCCGACGGCCGCGCATGCCTTAGTGGGTACCCTTGATACTGTTCTCGTTCCGACGACTTTACGCCCGGGATCGCGACCGAGCGCCACGTCTCACGGGGCGGTGGGCGTTGAGGGTACTCCCGGCCGACGAGCTGGAGGAGTGGCTGTCGGAACGACTGGAAAGCTTCGTGGGCGAGGTCGGCGAGTACTCGATCGTGCTCGCGTGCGCGTTCTCCAGGCGCGTGGGGAGCGGGTTGCCCGCGAGCGACCTCGTGACGGCCATCCGGGAGCTAGACCCCGGCCCGTGCCGGGTCATGCTGCTGTGGGGCGCCGGTACCACCGAGGTGGCGGACCCGCTGGAGGCCGTGCGGGCCGCGGAGGACCTGCGCGGTTGCGGCGATGAGGCCTGGATCGGCGTGCACCCGACGCGACCCTTCCACGGTAAGTTCCTCCGCGTGCTCCCGGAGGGTGAGGGCCCGGAGCTCTCGATCGCCTTCAGCTGGAACCTCTCGCGGACGGCGGCGGACGCGGGTTCACTCGAGAGCGTGCTCGAGCGAAGGGAGGAGCGCGGTGAAACGTTCGAAGAGTTCGTGGGCAGGCTACGCGAGGACGGCTGGCTCGTGGGCCGGTTACGCCGTGAGGGTGGGAAGTCCCGCGTCGTCCTCGAGGACGTGCGGAAGTTCAGGTTCCCCTGCTCGGGCCCCCGGGAGGTGCGGGTGCGTGGACGGGTGGGCGTGCTCTCGGGAACGGTGAGCGTCACGGAGCTGGTCCTGGACGACGGGTCGCGGGAGGTGACGTTGGTCCTGGATAGGGGGCTCCGCGAGTCCTTCGAGGACGTCGAGTCGGTGGTGACGGAGGTCGTAGAGGGGGAGTTCCGGCGGGTCGTGCAGGACGGGGAACTGGAGAGCGACGTGGTGCGGTACGGGATCGTCCGCGCGGTGCGGGACGTCGTGGAGGAACTCGTCGAGCGGGGTGAGGCGGAGTACGAGGTCGCCGTGCGGGCGGAGGAGACGGTGAACGGCGACGAGGCGGGTGTGCTCGCGGACGAGTGGAGGTTCCCGAACGCGAAGGCGGCCCTACGCTCGCTCGTCCGGGAGATCCTCCGGACACGGTTGCGCGAGGTGTTGGAGGAGTTAGTTGAAAGTTAATTTAGGACAGATGTTATCTCATCAGGAGGTTCCGTGTCGCCAGGGGGCGTTCCAGTGCCCGAGCGCGTCCCATTGAGCCCGACCGAAGAGTTCTATGACAGGGTGAAATCGTACGTGGAACGCCGAATGTCGGACCTCGGCTTAGAACCTCCGGAGGATAATGAGAGTCTTCTCTACGATGAGAAGTATGGTCATTTCTGGACGTTCAACGGATTTGGTCGAGAATTGTGGAGTGATTTAAGTGCAGTATGGATATTAATCGTATTACCTTCGAATGGTCTTCTTTCAGAAAACATATTCGAACTTGAGGAACAACCGTCGACGGGTAAGGTATTAAGGGACGAAGTAGAAAGAGTTGGAAGGGGATTGCTAGAGCGGGAGTCTAAGCGTCATTTTAGTGATTACTTTTTGGGAGAACTAGAAGTCTTCAAGGAAGCCTCACAGCATGTCAAACGCTTCGTACTAGATGAGCCGAACTTTGAGGTTGCGGTTAACCTCTGGATCGCCGGAGCTGCTCTTGCGTCTCAAGATGGTACCCCAAGAATCGCCATCCAGGCTATCAGTTCGATAGACACCGAAGTTTCTGAGTTTCCAGTTGGGGTTCCTTCGTACCCTCTTGGTTATATCCTCCAAGGTTGTGGCATAACGGCTTCCGTACTCTGCCTGACTGCTCACGCGATGGTTAACCGTGGAGTAGAAGAAGATCAGTTACTTGAATATCTAAGTGATACGCCCTATGGTGAGAAAGTTCGGATTATATGCGCATCATGGGTTGAGGGAACGTACAAAGAGGTGATTAAAGAATGCCTAGAAGGTTTGAAAGATGGACTTAATAGATTACTGAGGAAAGGACGAGGTTTAAACATGAGGGATCTAGGGATAGACGACCCTGAGGAGTTCGCTCATGAAGTTTTGAGAAAACTTGCTGATGTAATAGCTAACATCTCCGCCGTCTTCGAAACTGTTCACAGAGAACCTGAGAGGATCGTTCATACCCTTCTCTCGGTCGATGAAGAGATACGACTCGGAGATAAGATCATCCCACCTGAGGAATATGATCCAAATGGAACAAATATGTATCGGTTGGAGAAGACCTTCGAGAGTATCGATGCTGAGAAATTTGTAGAAGATGCTATGAAAACAGTCGGTAAGCTCGTAGGCGGGTCAAAGGGTGAAGATGTAGCCGAAACCGCGACCAAACTGGCGACAGAAGCGGTAAAACAGGGGTTGAACATAATATCCGAGTCGGGTGGGGATCGTAAGGGGAGGAGCACACTAGGGGAGCTCATCGAATCCGTCGTTAAGGAGGTCATGGGTGACGACCGGAAGAGAAAGTAAGTGGTCATTCTTTGCCTTCTCAATGATTAAGTGTCCTCGTACCGTTCTCTACCGATCGCCGATACTCCGAAATCCCTACTCTACCGTCAGGAAAGCCCTCCGAACGGACGTTCCATCGACTAAAAGGAGTATCTCAACTGTGTGAAGCACTGTAAGGTTGGTTAAGTTAATTTAGAGCGGACGTTGTCTCACCAGGAGGTTCCGTACCGTCAGGGGGCGTTCCAGTGCCTGAGTGCGTCCCGCTGAGCCCGACCGATAGGTTCTACGACAAGGTGAAATCCTACGTGAGACACCGGATGTCGGACCTCGGCTTAAGGATTGGAGATGCCGCTCTTTACGATACAAAGTACGGTCCCCTTTCACCACTTCCCATTTTCATGGATGGATGGTGGCGTGGATCATGGATTCGAGAGCGTAGATTATGGGATGGAAAGCTGGACAAGCCATGGCTATTAACCGTGTCAGTCCTAGCCGAACTTTTCGATTCTAATCCTGAAGAAATTGCTGGCATTCCCTCAATTGAAATTGAACCAGGAGCATCAAAATTGGGATATATGCTAAGGAAAATGATAAAGACTGGAGAGGAGTCGTTAAAAGAGAAACGGGAGTATGGACACCTAAGCGACTATATTCTGTGGGCACTGGAAGTAATTGAGGTGATCACTCGAAGAATCAGGGATCTCGTACTGGACAAGCCAAGCCTTGAGACCGCCCTGAACTTTTGGGTCATTGGAGCTGTTCTTAGCTCTCGAAACGTTTCAAAAGTTACTGTCATTAGCGATTCAGTGGATCTTGAAATACCGAAGTCTTCTGTCGAGATTCCGTTACCTTATGGCATTAACATTCAAGGTAGTAGCTCAATAACTTCCACGCTCTATGTAATTGCTCACGCGATGGTACATCGTGGGATAGATGAAGACCAGCTGTTAGAACACTTTAATATACAAACAGTGTGCGCGTTATGGATCGAGGAGAATATGCATAAAAAGATGATTAAGAAAGGACTAGAGGAATTAAAACACGG
The DNA here is from genome assembly GCF_000007185.1 of Methanopyrus kandleri AV19. Taxonomy (GTDB): domain Archaea; phylum JAADCQ01; class Methanopyri; order Methanopyrales; family Methanopyraceae; genus Methanopyrus; species Methanopyrus kandleri. Next base: position 1,260,640 of record NC_003551.1, read on the forward strand.
TTTTGAAAAGTTACTAAAGAAGTCGAAGTGGGAGCTGGAACTCGAAGACTTAGGGATCGATGACCCCGAAGCGTTCTTCCACGAAGTCTCGAAAAAACTCGCCGAGATTGTGACCAACGTTTCAACCGCTTTTGAAACTATTCAAGATAAGCCCGAAGAGATCGCCCGGAACCTGCTCTCGGTCGACGAGGAGATCCGACTCGGGGACGAGGTCATCCCGCCCGAAGAGTACGATCCCAAGTGGAGACAATCACAACGCGTGAAACAACACGTAAAAGGCACTCTGGAAAGCATCGACACCGAGAAACTCGCGGAAGATGCGTTGAAGACGGTAGGAAGGCTCGTAGGCGGGTCGAAGGGCGAGGAGATGGCCGAGACCGCGGCCAAGCTGGCGACGGAGGTAGTAAAACGAGGGTTGGACATGGTGTCCGAGTCAAGTGGGAATCGTAAGGAGAGGAGTGTGCTAGGGGAACTCATCGAGGCGGTCGTCAAGGAGGTCATGGACGGCGCTCGGAAGAGGAAGTAGGTGAAGTCGCCCTTACATTCCTCGATAATCCCTATATCACCGCAACTCCCGACCGTTGGGTCCGGCGGATTATCTGGCGCTCAGCGTCCAGCAACAACAGCACTGCCCTCGGCGTCGTAGGGTGAGGAGGCTCCGCACGTTTCCGCAGACCCGACTGGAATCGTTAATATTTCTGTAACGATTCTGAGTTGAGCTGCTGGAGAACCCCTCCGAACCCGTGATATTCCACACTAAGATAGCGAGCTCATACTACTAATGGTTTTCGGGAACCACCGACCGCCGAAACCCCGGGGATCCCGACTTTACCCCGGAGAAAGCCGATCGGACGGGCGCTTCGTAGGGTAGGAAACCCTAAAGTTTCCGTAATAACTCAACCGGTATCGTCACGACGCCACCGGACCGCGCGCCGTCCGATCGGTACGGGGATCGCCGGCAGAACGTGTCGCGACCCACGCCCCGACGACCCCTCGGACTCCCCGGTCTCCCCGCGTGTCCCCTCGACCTCGGAACCACTCGACCCGCCCGCGGGGAACTCCTCCAGCGTCCACTCCCCGAAACCGGGGTACTCCCGACGCACCGGCTTCAGCAGGTGACGGACACCGTCCCGGTCCTCGACGATCAGCCCCTCCGACGTCGGGTCACCGAGCGGTACTCCCGGGACTCCCGCACGGAACGCCCGTCGGAGAGGACCACGACGAACCCGTCGTCGAACCGGAAGACGGCCACGAACCAACCGTCCGACAGGTCCCGGCGGTACACCGGCTCCCCCGATCGCTCGGACGGGAGGACGTACGCGCGGCCGGTCCCCGGGTCGAGGACGACCGACCCCGCGACGAGCAGCTCCTTACCGCCGACCTCCCAGCGGCGCACCGGGACCTCCTCGACGACGGGACGGACGAACGGTCCGCCCTCCGGCCGGACCGCCGCGCAGCGGACATCACCCCCCGGGGTCCGGTAGAACACGAGCCCCTCGAGGAACGCCAGCGGCTCGCCCGGTCCCAGGTCCACGGTCTCCACCGGGACGACCACCGTCGGGGCGACGCGGACCCCGCCCGGGACCGCCACGCGGACGTGACCGTCCGGGTCCCGGAACGCGACCGCCATCACCCTCTCGCAGCCCACGAGGCCGAGGGAGCCGGGGATCGCGCGGGAGCCGCTCAGCCGGGCCGCCGGGGCGACCGAGGCGTGGAGGCCCTCCCACCACCCGGTGAAGACCAGGACGTCGCCGTCTTCCTCGACCGTCCCGATCAGCTCGCGGGGCTCGAGGCCGGCGGAGTGGGACCAGCCGACGACGGCCCCGGTGCCCGCGTCGACCACGGGGGCGAGGGGCAGCGGGAACACCCAGACGGTCCGGGACCCCAGCTCCACCGGGACGCCGCACACGACCCGCTCCTCCGGCGCGCGCCCCTTCAGGAGGTCCAGCAGGTCCGCGTCGGTGAGGCGCTCGGGCGTGTACCAGCGCAGGACCTCGGCCCACCGGTCGCCCTCGCGGTGGAGTAGGACGCACTCCGACCCGCGCACCCGGACGGACCACTCCGTGCCCATGACGGCCAGGTGGACGTCGCCGCCCGACCGGTACGCGACCAGCACGGTCCCCTCCCGGACGAGCACGAACGGGTCCTCGCCCCGCAGGTGGAGCTCCAGCGGTACACTCGCCTCCTCGCCGAGGAGGACGGCCCGAAGCCGCCCGTCCCGCACGTACGCGACGACCGCGCCGGAGTCGGAGCGGGAGACCGTCGGGACCGTCGGGTGGGCGCCCCGGTCCTCGAGGACCCGTCTATTCAGGTAGTCCACGGCGATCACGCGGCCGTCGCGCTCGAGGGCCAGGTAGGCGATCCCCCTCAGGTCCGGGGGAGCCGCGTCGAACACCACCTCGCGCGCCCGGAGCGAGCCGTCCAGGCGGACCCGGACCCACCCGCCGTCCGACGGGTACGTGACGGTGGGACCGCGTTCGAACGGGTAGTCCCAGGAGATCACCGGCGGCCCCACCGCGTCCGTCCCGACCTCCACCACCTCCACCGGGTACAGGTCAAGGGCCCGGGCACCCGGGAGCGCGAGGAGGACCGCGAGCGCCAGCAGGGCGGGGAGCATCCGGCGTCCCCCGGTCTTCCCTACGGGATTAGTGAGGGGAACCCACGTTCCGGGAACCCGAGATATCCCTTACCGTTTCGGAGAGCCCGTCGCCGTACCCGCCACGCCCGGAGCACGGTCCGGTTAAAGTTAAGTCCGGGCGATCGGACGCCGCCCGGCCGATGAGGAGGAGGTCCCATTGGGTGAGTCGCCGATGACCGGCACGGCTGAGGCCGAGGCCGGCACCACCGCGGACCGGCCCCAGCGGTTATGACTGCCGACGTGCTGAGGTAGCACTACCCCATATCGACTTTTTACTCGGTTAATTAACTCGATAGAAAGGATGCTCCCTCCCGGGAGAAGACTGTCGTTCCGGAGGGTTTGAGTACGAGGTATTACCGAGTTTACTCGTACTTATCAATACTCCGTAGGCCTCAGGTGAAGCTCATAACGGCGGTGTTCCGCCGGGCGGTCCGGACATCGAGCACCGCGGTAGCTTTCCCCGTGTGCGGGCTTCGGAGCACCGAACCCAGGTCACCGTGTGGCGGGGTGAAATCTGTAGTCCTGAAGTAGCGTTCCATCCTCGCTCCCATACACTTGTGAGGTACTTAGAGGAACCGTGAGCCGGGGTTGGTCGAGTCGCATTCTCACATCCCGATACCCTCGGATCTCGTGGAACGAATCCGAGTCCTCCGGGCACTCCGGGAGGTCTACCGCCGGGGGAAGAAGCCGAGCCTCGAGATCACGTACCGGACGGTGAACGGTAGCATCTGCGGCCCTACTACGTGGCCCACTGGCGGAATTCCCGGCACGAGCGTGGGCGCACGCTCTACCTAGGTAAGTCCGAGAACGAGAGCGTTTCCTTCATCGAGTATCTGGTTTCCTTAAATCGAGCAGAGGTTCTGGAGCTCGCGCGACACCTCATGCGCAACCTCCGCTCGGTGCTCAAGAGCTTACTCCCCCAGGTCTCGAGCCTCCCATACAAGAAGGCCCGACGGGTACTAGCCCGCGGGCTCGCGCTAGCATTCGACGCGAGACCCGCCGAGTCACCGCGAATCCGGGATCTACTCGAAGAACTACCCGACAGGTTGGAATCCTTCTTCATGAGAACCCTAGGAGGCTGGCCCGCGTACTACTTCTCGCACCTGAGGAAGGTGATACGTTCTAGGAGGGGGTCACTGGATGAGAAGCACGAGATCCCGGACGTGAAACTGGAACGGTGGAAGTTCAGACGGTGAAAGGTACCCCGGGAACTCGCTGCCGTGAGAATCCTCACGCGGTACCGCGCCGTCGGAGGGTCCGACGCCGGATCGGCGGTATCACGGTCAGGCATGGGAAGCCCTGATACCGGCTCTCAAGGCCCACGGTGAGCTCCCGTTCGGCCACGAAGAAAGGTCCCAGGAACCTGTAAGTGACGGTGACCGTGTCGGCGCCCTCCGCCGGGATCACTTCGTAGACACCGGAGGGATCGCCCCTACGCACGTCCTCGACCCCGGGTCCGGGAAGGACGACCTCCCGGGCGCTCGAGTAGGGGAACTCCGAAGTCACGAAAACGCGACCTCCCTCGTATCGAGCTTTCGCACCCACCGGGAGCTCGACTAAGTACAGGGTTCGATGGTTCGCCAGGACGAAAGGCCCGACCCAGTCCACACCGTTCCAGTCCTCGACCTTCTCGGCCAGCGGGAACACGGTCGGGGCCTCACCTTCGTCGGGGATCTCCCTGTACCCCAGGGCCAGCGCGCACCGTCGCCCGTCCGAGGAGTAGGCCGCGATCCACTCCATCACCATGTACTTGTGATCGGTCGACCGGCAGCGCAGGACGTCCCAATGTCGTCGGAACCGCAACGCGATCTCGATCGAGCCGTCGGGTCTCAGTCGACCGAGTGCGGTCCGGCTCAGATCGGTCGAGTCGAGGACGACGTACCCTCCGGCCGTCGGGACGGCGACGTACGGTGGCGGGTACTCGGAGAACCTGACCGTCCAGTCCTCGGGCGGCCTGACTCGGACGACTCGACCGTCGGACTCCCGCACGGCCACGGCCCAGCCTGGCGCGGAGACGAGGTAGTACCGACCCTCCGAGGAGGCGATGCAGCGTCCGAGGTTCACCCGCCACCCGGGTTCGCTCACCGAACTCCGCGAGCACCTCCCGGGCGCCCGTCTCCAGATCTAGCCTCACGAGCCGGTACTCCCGCGTCCCGCCCTCCTCAAAGGGCTCGCCCGGCTCCACGTACACCAGGTAGGGCTTCCCGTCGATCACCTCGGGTAGCACCGGCTTCACGTCGTCGGCGTCGTTCGGCGTGGTGATCGTCAGGGTACGGCACCCCACGAAGCGCGGGTCCCGGGACGCCCCGGAGATCTCCGACACCAGGACGCCCGGCGTCTCGTCACCGCCCGGTAGTACCAGACGGGGATGGTAGGTGATCACGAGGAGTCTGTCTCGGTCGGGGTCGTAGAACGCCCCGATCGGGTACATCCGCGGGTCCGACCGCGATTCCGAGGGTCCTCCGCTCACGGGCAGGACGCGGGGGCTCGTGACCAGGTCGTAACGCACCACTCGGTAGCTCATGCTCCAGGTCGGTTCGTCCGAGTCGAGGGTCCGGTAGTCGGACCGCACGACGACGATCATCCCGTCGTCAACCGCCCCCGTGTCCACCCAACACCGGAACCAGGGCCGTGGTCGCGTCCTCCCACTCCGGGAACCTGTAGACCTCCTTCAGGATCACCGGTAATTTGAGGGGCATTCCGGTCGCCGGGATGGGGAGTACCAGCGCCGTCAGGAGGACGGCTGGTAGAGCCGGCGCTTCCACCTCACCTACCACGCGGGATATTCCCCTGAACGGCTTGGTTCGGGGGTCCCGGATGGTATCGTGGGGAACCTATAGGGCGTGTTGGGTGTGGACCCGGCGCCTCGGTGGGATTACCGGCGGTATCAGGACCGGGGATCCTCGCTTACCGCCCTCACCGCCGCTCTGCCGGTTCCGATTGCCTTGATTCCGGTTCTGGTTACCCCGCTGTTCCGGACCTCGTTGACCATGTTGACCACCCTGCTCGCCCTGTTCGTGCTCCTCCGGCTGACCGCCCTGCCGCTGGTTCTGCTCTCCGCCCTGCTGGCCCTGCTGATTGCCTTGCTGCTGACCACCCTGGCCCTGATTGCTCTGGTTTTGACCACTCTGACCCGAACTGCCTTGATTGCCACCTTGATTCGGACCACCCTGCCTTTGACCTTGTTCTCGATTTCCTTTTCCTTCTAGATTCCCTTGCTGTTCACCCTGCTCACCTCGTCCGCTGACGCCACCCCGTGTAGTTCCACCGGGATGTGTCTCTCGAATCCTCCCGTCCTTACCGATGACCACCGACGTGCCGTCCGGGAACGTGAACTCCACGGTCTCGTCGGTCTCCCTACTCTTCAGCCCCTCGACGACGCCACCCTCGGTCGCCAGCACCGCGCGCACGCGGCCCGATGTGTCCCGGTAGGTGATCAGCGTACCCCGGTAGTCCAGGTACCCCTTGAAGTCCGGAAGTGTGCGAACCCACTCGACCCGGCCCGAGGTGTCCAGCCGGACCACCTCGCCGCCGGTCAGCAGGACGACTGCCCCGCCGTCGGTCCGTTCCCGGTGAACCTCGCAGTCCAATCCGAGGATCCGTCCCGACTCATCGTACCGGACGGCCATGAACTCCCCTTCCCGCTTGAACACCGCCAAACCGGTGGCTTCCAGGGCGGGTCTCAGGTATTCGCGCTCCGCCAGTATCGCGACGTGTAGGGTCCCGAACCGATCCCTGTAGACGATAACCCCCTTGTCGGCGTGGATCGGGACCCCACCGAGGTCGTAAGTCCGGATCACCCACCCCTCGTTCTTCAGGACCGTCACCGCGGTGCCGTCGTCGAACACGAACGCCGTATTCTCGTCGAGGGTGGTTACGGTATACTTCGGGGACTTCACGTCGCCCGAAACCGAGTCCACCGAGATCACCCGAACGAGTCCCGAAGTGTCCCGGTACGATAGGAGCACCTTCCTCGGATCCGCCGGGGACCAGGAGTAGTCCAGGTACTTCTCGAAGTCCGGGATCTTCGAGGCCCAGATCACCCTGCCGTCGCGGTCGAAGCCCAGGAGGACGCCGTCCCTCAGCACCGAGATCACACCACCTTCCGCGCCCACACGGACAACCTCTCCTCGAGGTGGCGCGATCCTGTTCCCGACCACCGTCACGACGACACCGTCGGCGGTCCTGTAGACGACCAGATCCCCCGACTCCCCCAACTTGGACGCGTACGTGACGCCCGAGGGTCGCACGACGGCCACGTTCGTCGAACCTCCTCGCGTCCGGTACAGTAGTATGACCCCGTTGCCCGTGGCCCGGTGGCCGAGTAGCCGGCCGAACTCGCTCAGCCGGTAGGCGTCGGCCTTCAAGTTTTCATCCAAGTGGACGATGATGACAGTGCCATTATTGAGGACGATCACACGGTGAACGCCGAGTTAGTCCGACAACTCCGTTCGATACACCACCCGGAGCTCCCGGACCGCGTCCCGGTCCGGGTCGACCTCGAGGGCGACGACATCACCGTGCTCCCGATCGAACGCCAAGAGTGAAGTACCGTCCTGACACGGTGCTAAGACGAGGACCACCCGATCACCGTACAACGGGATTGTCCGGGTGTTGTCTCCAGTGATGGTGCCGGGCTCGGTCGGCGGTCGGACCCCGATCCTCTCGACGTCAGGTGATCCCTCACCGGCCGGGACGCGGACCGCGTACCCGGTGGTTTCGGACCTCCAGACGTCCACCTCGAAACCGTCGTCCACCTTCGGGTACACGTCGATGACGTACCCTCCGACGGTATACGAGTACCGGGTGTACGGGACGGTTAGTTCCCTCTCGACCGTCACGCCGTCGAGCTCCAGGACCAGCTTGACGTCGAGCGATCCGTACGGGTCCTCCGGTACGCTCACCCTGACGAGCTCGGCGTCAGATCTCAGCTTCGCGACCTGTTGACCGTTCACCACCAGCTCCCTGCTGTACTCGAACTTCTCCTCGTACACGCCACCGTCGTATGGTATCCTCAGGACCCCGTCGTCGACGCGGCTCGACACGTACAGGGTCGCTTCTCCGGTACCGTGATCGAACCCGACCTGGTACACCACGGGGTCCTCGGCGAAGCCCACGGGAATCCTCCACTCGTAGCGCTTGACCACGCGACCCGTGGGTGAAGTGAACTCGAAGGATACCTCGTGGGTCCTCGCCGGTATTACGAGAGAAACCCGGTGGGCTCCCTCCTTCAATCGCTGCGGTTGTGCGCTAAGAGCTCCGCCGTCGATCGATATGGGGAGGGGTTGGCCGTCACATGTGACCTTCAGGGTACCCTCAGTCGGCACGTAGATACCGACCTCGACCGCGCCCTCGAGCGAGCCGTTCTCCACCCTCAGGTCGGCCCCCAACACTCCGACCGAGAGATCTCCGACGAACTTCTCATACCGGGTGACCTGGTAGCGGATACCCTGGCCGTCCCTACCCGCGAGCGTTACTTCCACCGAGGCCCGCGACACGTCGTCATCAAGGAGAACGTCCACGGTGATCGAGTCGTTCTCGGGTATCGGGCTGTCGAGCGTTCGCTCTCCCACGATGTTCCCGGACTTGTCCCTTACTATCACATCCACCCTGTCCAGGGTGAACGATCCATCCGGAGGCGTGAAACGTACGGTTACTGCCAGTTCCTTCGTGCCGCCGGACTCGACTGTCTTGGTAACCTCAACATCGTCTACGGTCAGGACGCGTGGCGTCAGCGGTAGGATCACGGGGGCAGTCTCGTAGCCCACGGTGCCGCCCAGATGCTCGAAGTATCCCACCGAGACCCTGACGTCGAAGCCCGTCCTTAAGATCGCGGCGGGACCCCTGGCGGTGAAATCGACGCTGCAGGGGACCAGTAGTCCACCTGGGAACTCGGTGGATCCTTCACCGAGGACAACTTCCGCGCCGCTCCAGTCCCTGGTGACGGCTACCCAGTGCACCGTGTTAGGACTACCCGGAGGCGTCAGGTGATCGACGGTCACGGTGCCGCGGACGATTGCCTCGTCCCCGTTCTGTCGCCACTCGGTCTGTGATATCCGGCACTCGAAACTCAGTGGTAGGACGTCCACCTCCCTGACGCCATAACCGTGAACTGCGAGGTGTTGCCGAGGTTGTCGGTCAGTTCCGTGCTCCCCATCACGCGTAGGGTGATGATCGCGGGTAGGTGCTCGCGGATGTCGCCACTCGGGTGCGAGAGGGTGATCTCGCTCGAATCCCATGACAGCGCCGATTTCAACGAGTTCAACAGCTCATTCTCCAGATCCCCCTCCGAAGGCGTGACGTTCAATGCCGTGCCGTCCCGATCCAGGAACGCCAGATCGACACCTTCCAGCGACACGGAGGTACCTTTCTCGACCCCGATGTGTAGCTTCAGCTTCATGGTGCCGTCATCGGAGAACTCCACATCGCTCGCGCGGAACGACGCGACGTTCAGTAGGTGTTCGTCCGGTGACACCTCGTAGTACAGGTCCGGCCCCTGAACCAGCAGGTAATCGCCGGTGACCGTCCTGATCGTGAGGGCCAGCATCCAGACCATACTGAGCGAGGCTAGGCCGGAGAGGTCGACGTCGGGGTTCCCGTCCCCGTCTAGGTCGAGCCGCTCCGACCCCGGACGCTCGACCACCAACAGCGCGTTCGGCTCGTCCGCACCCCGAAGCAGGAACGGCACGGGACCCGAGGTCGTCGGGACCCAGATCACCGTCCGCTCGCCCTTGGCCGGCCACGAGTCCTCGTCCAGGTAGTACGGCACGCGGTCGGGACCACCGTAACACGGTATCAAGTAGTACGTGCTCGTCCCGTCGGTCACCCTGAGGGATAGTCCGGCGGGCGTCAGCGGTGTACCGCGCCGGTTGGTGGCGTTCAACAGGTCGTCGGGACTCGACACGGGCCCGTTCGCCTCGGCGTAGTCCACGGAGGTCACGTCGAACCCCTGGGCCGTAAGCCTGCCGACGATATCGTGGGCGAACGGGCTGTCGAAGTAGGAGGTGCAGTTGTTCGCGGTGAGCTCGAACCCGAGGGCCACGCTGGTCGGCTTGCCCACCCACAGGTAGTCTTTCCAGTTCGAGGGCAGCTGCGATCCCATCGTGTTCGGGTCGTAGAACCAGACAGTGGTGAGTCCGGACCCGTGGTCCCGAAGCGCGTACTCCTCCCCCGACACCGGGACCGTGAGGACGACGACCAAAGACGCCAACGACACCAACGTCGGGATCGCCCGACGGGCCGCCGGTACCACCGCCGGAACCCCGATTCCCCCGTTCGCTCTCCGGTATATCAACGTATCGCATGAGTTCACGGTAACTCCAGCTTCCCGCCCCGCCTCCCGATCCACGCCTCGACCCGGACGTCCAGACCCGCTCCCGCGAGCCGTTTCCTCAGCGCCCGGACGCCGTCGGGCGACCCGTGCCGCAGCACGAGGTACTCCGGCTCCAGCTCCTCAACCAACCGCACGAGCTCGGCCGCGCTCGCGTGCCCGGTCCCCGATACGATGTAAGGGTAAGGGACCGCGTCCAGGAGCCTTCTCAGCCTCCCCTCCCGGTCCCGGTAGAGGAACCAGCGCTCCGTGATCAGGACGTGGGGCCTCTTCGACAACCCTTCCACGGTCCCGACGCTCGAGGTGACGAGCGGGTACTCGGGGCGGCTCACGACCTCCAGGTCCGCCCCCTCGTGCGCGCCCGCCTTGACGGCCTCGTCGACCGGATCGCCCTCGAGCACGTGCAGGATCTCGACCTCGGAGGCGACGTCGATCAGCGGGTTCACGTGGGTGAGCAGCAGCACCGTCCGGTCCTCCCGGTGGAGTTCCAGGAGCCGCTGGATCCGGTACTCCGCCGCCTCCGGGTCGTCCGGGTGGACGCTCGCGGCCCGGGTGCACTCGGTCACGATCGCGTCCACCTCGTCGTCCACCAGCTCCCAGAGCGGGGGGTGCTCGCCGAGCGCGCACCAGTCCCCCGTGATCAGCACGCGCGCGTCGCCCGACAGGAGGACCGCGTGGGCCTTCGGGCACATGTGGTTGACCGGGTAGGTCCGCACGTCCAGCAGGCCGGCCTCGAAGGAGGACCGGAGCGGCTCGGCCTCGTCCTCCATCCCGAGGAGCGCCGCGGTCACCTCGTCGGCTCGGAGCTCACCGAACTCCGTCCTCGGGACGCCGCCGTAGTGGTCGCGGTGAGGGTGCGTGACGATCACCGCGTCCGCGCGCTTGACGTACGGTCCCTTCCGATCCGTCACGTCCACGAAGACGCGGGTGTCCCCGTAGTCGACGACCACACCGCACCACGGGTCGAGGGGTCTGAGGAGCAACGGACGCCCCGGAAGCGTCCAGTTCTCCGGAGGATGAATCGTTTCGCCCGGAAATCGTCACGGTAGTCGAGAGAGAAAGGGGATACCGAGAGGGCGCGTCGGGACGTTCCTGTGTGTACCACGGAGATGCCCTCGAGCGGTCAGAACTTGGCGAGCGGGTGCTCGACCTCGTCTTTCTTCTCGATCAGTTCGTCGATGGTCGGCTCACCCTTCATGGCGCACTCGATAGCTTTCTTCATGGCCTCCTTGTTGTTCTCGTAGAGCCGACGATCGTCCTCGGCCTCCGGGTGCACGAAGGTGTTCGCTATTATGACCACGTCGTCGACGATGTCGCGGGGGATTATCCCCTCCTCCACGGACTCGACGACCGCCTCCGCGATCCCCCGCTGCACAGGACCGAAGATCTTCTCCCCCTGGGCCATGTTCTCGATGGTGACCGTGGGTGTGATCAGTGTGGGCGGTCGGACGGCGACTCCGGGCGTCAGGACGGCGAGGAGCGGCGTGTGTCCCTTGGAGGGACTCGCGAGGGCCTCGGCGAACGCTCGACCGACCGGACCTTCCACGGACCCCATGACCAGGTCGATGTGTGCTATCTCGGGTTCATCCGGCTCGCCTACGAAGGCCTCCCCGACGCGTAACGCGAACGGCATAGGGATCGCCCTCGTACTTCAGCTCGTCCATAGTATAAGTGCACCTTAACTTCAGCGAGAATCAAAAGGGCTAAAGAAATACCGATCGCCGCGCCGAGCGAGTTGAGTTACCGGCTCGGTCCACGTCCCCCACCCTACCGACCGATCTAGGCCGTTCATCCGATCGGGACGACCTCCGGGGGCAGCCACAGGCGCCGGGCCAGCCTCGACGCGCGCAGGGTCGTCAGGACCCGTCCGACGGAGACGAGCGCCAGCGAGAGGACGCCGACCGCCTCGCCGTACAGGACGTCCCAGCCGAGCCCCACGAACAGCGCCACCACCAGCCCGGCCAACCCCCGCCAGTGTCAGGGGCCTCGTGACGTCGGATCCCGTCGTGTGTACGGCGACGGGGAACCGGAGGGGCTCCCGACGGTACGCCCGGACGAGCAGGAGCGAGGGCGGGACGAGGGCCGCGGCCCCGGCGACCACGAACGGGCCGGCCAGGAAGTGCCCGAAGAGGACCGGCAAGGGCGCGAACAGGCACCAGAAACCGGTGAGGACGGCGAAACCCTGCAGCTGCAGGAGGACCAGCCCGCGCAGCCAGGGGACCGATCCCCACCGGTAGGCGCGGCGCGCGATCAGCCAGTACACGACCGACATGACGGCCAGCGGGACCAGGGCGACCGCGACGACGAACGCGACCAGGGTCCAGAAGGTCACCTTCACACCGAGCTTCATGAGCGCCTTGATCATCTTGAGCAACAGCTTCTTCGAGGCCTTGGCCAGCGCCGTCCCACCAGTCTTCCCGCCCGCGTCGCCCTTCGCGCCGGCCTTGACCTTGGCCCCGGCCGCGCCCTTCTTCCCCTTCCCACCACCAAATAGTATGGAGAGTGAACCCAGCACGACCGACAGGCCCACCTTCCGCGGGCTGACGTCCTCCGGGTCCCGACCGCTCTCCTTCAGCAGCCTCAGCCAGTACTCCAGGAGCTCCCGGACCACCCGACGGGCCCGTTCGGGCGGACCCACCCGCACCTCCAACCACGGCCAGCGCAGCCAGACCCCGTCCTCACGACGCTCGAAGAGGGGAGGCTTCCGCTCCTTCCTCAGGACCCTCCGCAGGTGTCTGAGCAGCCGGTCCACGTCCCCGTCCCGGGCGGCCAGGATCGCCTTGACACCGCGGTACAGCTTCCGGCTGCGGAACGGGAGCACGACGTGCTCCAGGTCCCGGGTGATCAGGACCAGCCGCACCTCCTCGTCCGGGTCCATCCGCGGGCGGGACGAGCGGTGCTCCTTCACGCTCACGACGTCCTCCGGACGTACCCGGACCGTCCCGTCCGGCCCGCGCACGACGATGCACTCCGAGGAGAGCCTCACCCACGTGGAGGAACCCGGGAGCGCGCGGACTGGCCGGACCGTCGCGACCACCCCAGCGGGTCGGGGGATCGGCCTCGACCCGCGACGCCGGACGACACGACGGGCGCGACGAGGGCGGTAGAACGTCGATCCCGGAAGCGCGTTCCCAAGACCGGGGAGTCCGAGATCGAGACCCGCCTCCTGTCGGAAGCCGTCGAAGTTATCTTTCCAGAAGGCTTTTAACGGATCACCGGGCTAGCCACCCGCCCCGGACGGCGCTCTCCCCGGCCTCACGGTCCGCGGACGGACCGGATGGGGACCGAGCGCGGCGACGACGCCCGGAGTCTAGTTACTTAAAAGTTAACATCCGGACCGTTTGGAAACGGTGACGAACCGGTGATGCACTCGACATCCCCTCGTCCGACGGTCCGGACCCCCCGGGAGACGTGGGGGGAGTGGGCCGTGTTCCCACCCTGTCGGATAATGCACGTCGTCCTCTGGTCGGCGTTGTGGTCGCTGCTATGGGTGGTGATCCTCCTGGCGGTGTACCGGAGGTCGGGACGCCCATCCAATCGGTGGATCTCGACCATCGCCGGCCGTAGGTGGTTCCAGGATCTCCGCTCGAGGGTGAAGGAGGTCCTGGAGGCCGTCGAAACCGCGGAGGAGCTCGTGGATACCACCTTTGAGGGAAAGGGCGCCCCGCCCGAGCTGGACCGGAGGCTGGCGGACGTCCTGAGGGTCCCGGACCGGGAGGTCGACTGGCGGACCGGGCTCGGGATCGAGTACCTGGGGAAGTCCGCGGGCGATCGGTTCGCGCTGGAGCTCGCGCTGGAACTGACGGGCTCGGAGGAGGCGGTCCGGGAGCTCGTCGAGGACGGGTACGACGTCCTGCCGTTCGACGTGCGCCTCGAGGGACCGACGGGGACCGTATCGGCCAGGGGCGTGGTCGTCCCGCTCGGCCGGTCCGACGGGACGCCGGTGGTCGCCGTCGTGGGGGTGGGTCGCCGCGGTACCGGGCGGATCGAGCCCGTCGACTCGGAGCTGTTCGTCTTCGGCGGTCTGGTGAGCTCACGGCGGACGTTCTCGAGCGTTCTGAGGACCTTCGGCGAGCTCCTCCCGAGGGGCCACGCGGACCGACGCGGCGCCCGTCACTGTCCACGCCCGCCCGGTGGGGGGGGGGGCGCACGGGAACCCGGATAATGACAGTGTCGTCGCGCCGATGATCCGGATCCACCGTACTATCGGGGACCGCGGACCACCTCGGACCGTCCTCTCGACGCTCCTCGGGGGTTCCTCACTCGACAACCGCCCGTCGGCCAGCTCGACGACCTCCGAGCCTCGAGACGTGCCGCGTGCCCTTCGACGTGAACCAGGACCCCGGACACGGCCCGGTGGTCGACACCATCAGGATCAGTAAGGGCACCGGCATCGAGGTCCCCCCACGGGAGGACAATTCCCGGCGACCACGTGAACGCCGAGGAACCCGGCGAATTCGCACCCGGATACCGGATATCTGCCCGAGGTCACGGCCGTTCGAGTCTCCCCGGTTGGGAGTCAGCCCCCGGACGGTACCGCGGTGATGGTGTTGACGTCACCCCGATGAACGACCCCAGCCCGGCCGTGGTGTCTAAGTCACTACCCTCTGACTCCGTCGGTGCGTCCGTACCCCGTGCTTCCCGTCGAGGGCGAGCCGTGTCCGACGCGAGTAGCTCCGGCTCTCCGTCGCCGTTCCCGAGGGTCACCGTAATGGTCTCGAGACACCGGCCGCCCCGTCACGGACTCGATAGTTTCATCGTCTCAGGGACCGTTCGAGCTTCGACGACGCTAGTACGGTGCGACGTGTGGTACTTCCGGATTAAGTTGGCCCGTAATTTCGGAACTCGCGACGTTTTTCCCGCACGGTCGGAGCGTCGTGACGGCGACAGACGTCGAATGCGGGGACAGGTCGCCGATGGGCTACGGAGGGAGAACCATCCAGGTAAACTTATTCTAACCCTCCGAAGGCGTGGTAACGGGAGGGATGGATGGCGGACCTCCCGGCGGAAGGTCCGGAGGTACCCCGACGCGAGCAGGACCGAGGAGGGCAGCGGCGGGCCGACCGGCACCGCGTCGGTCAGAAGGTAGTTGAGGAGGCTCCTTAGGTGCACCGCCGGCCTGCCGGAGGTCTCCACGGGTAGTTCGGATCGATTATCCCTTCAAAGCGAAGTAGGGCGCGAGGAACCGGCACGAGGGGTACTACGAGCCACGCGCCGGACCGTCCCCGCGGGTGCGTCCCTCGACGGTCTCCGTCAGGAGCTCTATCAGGGGCAGGGTCAGCCCCTCGAGATGTGCCCGGCACAGCTCCACGAGCCTCCGGTGGACCTCCCTGCGGTCCGAGACCGGGTCCCCGTGCTGCAGCTTGTTCCTGATGCGACGGATCGGCGGCTTCTCCAGCGCGAGCTCGGTCGGGTCGTCGGTCCCGGAGAGCTCCGCGAGCTCGCGGAGCCTCGGGTCGTCCCGGAACGCGTCCCCGAGGCGCTCCTCGAGGTCCCGCTTGAGGGGTAGTCCCCCGCCCACCAGGGACCTCAGGAGCTCCCCGCTCCGGCTCCAGCTCTCCCACACGGTCTCGGTCGACTCCCCCACGTCCTCGCCGAGCTCCCCGAGGATGCGACGTATGGCGCCCCGAGCGGCCGGGAGCCCCCCGAACGGGTCGAAGAGCTTGAAGTACAGCTCGTCCAGGGTCGCGGCGGCCAGCTCCTTCAGCCGCCTTAACTCCCCGTCCGAGCGCTTCAGGCGCGCCCGCTTGTAAGCGCCCTCGTTCAGGAACGGCTCGACGAGCTTCGCGAAGGCCCGCAGCAGCAGGTGCGTCTCGTTCATCAGGCTCGCGGCCTCCGCCACTCTACCCCGGTCCAGCATGTATCGGCAGTAATCCCGCAGGAAGTCCCGCACCTCGGACAGCCGAGCCGCCAGCTCGCGGCGCTCCTCCGGCGTCAGCGGTCCCTCCGAGACCGTCCGGCGGGCGGGCTCACGAGGTTCCACGTCCCCCAAGAACACCCGCCGGAGCGTCCCCCAGACGAGTTCCACCAGGGAATCCCGGTCGGGGACGTCCTCCTCGCGCACGAACTCGTGGACCGGACCGGGGGACGACGCCCGCTCCACCCGGGCGAACTCCCGGAGCGTCTCGACCCACTCCACGGGCTCCGAGCGTATCGTCCGGAGCGCCTCCTCGGCCTCGTCGACCCACCTGGGGGACGGGTCCGCCAGGTACGTCGCCACCGTGTCGCGGATCCTCCAGGCCAGCACGTGGTCGGTCACGTCCGCCACGAGCCACCGGTCCCCCTCCACGACGCCCTCGACCTCCTTCCCCGAGATGCAGTACGAGAACGCCACACGCTCCCAGAGGCTCCCCTCGTCGTCCCCGAGCACCGCCCGGCGGAAGGTCAGCGCCCGGAGGGCGGGTACCAGGCCCAGGGCCGAGGCGAACGGCATCACGCGGGCGCCGTGCGTCAGGTCGAAGAGGACCGCGTCGCCCGTCCTCAGGAGTTCCAGCGTCACCTCGCACACTCGGTCGACCAGGCCTTCCGGTTCGGTCAACCGCGCGTCCGTGTGCTCTTCGACCCCGTACTCGAGGTCCTCGAGCGGCTCTCGGACCTTCTCTTCGTACTTCTCGCGCTTCTCATCCTCCTCGATGATCCCCGTGGACACGACCACGGCCTCGCCGGGCTCGACGTCGAACCCGTCGTGCAGGGCCTCGAGGAGCGCGAGGGTACCCAGCTCTCGGTCCGAGGTCTCCACGACCTCGACCTTCCGACCCTCCACGGTCCACTCCAGGGTGTCCTCGGGCGATTCGCCGGTCAGCCGCTCGAGCAGCGACACCTCGACCAGCCAGGGTTCCTTCGGTTTCCGGTAGTTCGACACGTCCCCGAGGGTCAGGAGGACGTGCAACCGCACCGGGCGCGGCCCCGGTCAGACGATTCACGGAACGTTAAACCGCCGTCGGACCTCTCCGGGAAACCTGAGAGTATTGGAAGGATTCTGAAACGTTTCCGCGCCGTGGACCGAACTCGAGGAAACGTTATGACCGGTCGGACGGTCCCTACCCCGGATCGGGGGAGCGCGCTTGGTACTGCCGCTCGTAACGGCGATCCTCCTGACTGCAGCGCCCGCGGCGGGGCTGCAGTTCGAGGCCCCGACGGCGGGCTACCCCGTGCCCGAGCCGCCGCACCTGGAGGACGGTGATGGTCACGTCGAGCCCCCGTTCAGGTACGCGGGCGACCACCGAGTGAGGGTGTACCCGTGTTCGGTACCGTCGACCGCCTGGGTGTTCCTGGAGGACCGTCGGTGCGTGATCGCCGTGAAGCCCGTCGGCGGGGGTCACCCGGTGCTGCTCCTCGACGTGAGCGACCTGGTGGTCTCGGTGGGTGCCGACGGCGTCCGGCTCCGCGGGGGTTACGCCACCGCGGTGCGGATGGAGCCCGTGGACTTCCCATCCCTCTGGATACCCTACGAGGTCGTGACGGGGTCCGGGGTGGAGCTGCTGTTCCCGTGGCTCCTCGGCCCGATCGTCCGGGAGTGCTCCAGGACCGAGTTCGAGCGGGTTGCGGAACTGATCGCCGGGGAGCGTGGGACCCCTCCGGAGGACGTCGAGACCGGGGTCTGGGACGAGCTCAGGCCGCCGTCACCCCTGCCGGTGCCCGCCGTACTCTTCGTGCCGCCCGCGAGGAAGCGTCGGTCCGCGAGGTGATTTCGCGTCCACTCTGCGCCGACCCCGTGCGGTGTCGACCGATTCGGGTTCGGTCTCACACCGGTTCTCGTAAGGCCTGTGCCTGAAGTGCTTCAATGGATGTTCTTGTGTTTCGGCAACTCGTTCAATCAAGGTCTCGAGGGTGGACGGTAAGGACGCCGGTATAGGAGGTAGGGTGCATTGGATATTAAGGAAGTGAACCTCGTGTTGGAGCTCTCCGAGCGAGTGGAGGCTCGGTGACTCCCTAGTGACTGAAGGGGTTAGGGCTGACCGTCGAGAGGTCGGCTCGAGGAGGACGGGGGAAGTAGTGAGGGATCGATCGTCGGTAATAGTGATGACGATATCTTACTGCAACACTCGCAAACGCTTTCGGTGGCGGCAGAAAAGCCCTGTCGAAGTTCTCAAAGGTGTTTTGTGGAATCGCAAGTTGATAGGGGAAGTTATTGGTAAGATGGACGAATGGTTAGGGAAAATTCGCAAAGGGTATGAGTATATTCACCCGGAAAGCGTTCTGAGGGTTTAGATTGGGAATAGACTATACCACGGAGAGGGTAATCATCCACAGGCAACGCCTGCCGGAGATACTCGAAGACCGTATCATCGAAAAGTACGGTCTGGATAAAGTCCAGGAATCGGATCATCACTGGAGGAAGGTGTCCGAACCGGCGTTATCGGTCACGCGGAAGCTCGTTCCCCGAACAATTGACGCGTAGACATCGAACATCCGCCTGGTCGCTCGAGAGACCACCATCAGCTCCAAGACCGCCCGAGCGCGCTCGTCCACGGGCACACGCCGACCGTGTCGACGTCGTCTCGGTCTCCCAAGAATCGAGAGTTCCGCGTCGGTCCTCCCATCCCCACCACGAGAAGACACCTCCTACTCTGTCGTCATCTCAACGGCGGAACCGGGGTCCGTGCAGCGTTCGAAGCGCCGGGACGTCCATGGTATCACTCGTCCCCGTTCCCTCCGTTACCGTCATCACCTCCATCGTCACCGTCGTCTCCATCGTCCCCATCGCCATCTCCATCGCCGTTCCCGTCACCGTCCCAGGCCGATTCGGCGACGGATTCCGCCACCTCACCGACGGCGTCCCAGACGTCGTCCGTTCCCCCGTCACTCCCCCCTCCGATCGCCTCGTACACCGTCTCGGCGATATCTTCGGCGGCGTCGAGGTCGAGCTCGAACTCCATCCCTGCACCGGCCCCAATCCCCGCTCTCGATCGACGCCTCCGGGCTCGCGCCAGCCTCTTGAGCTCACCCGGGCTGAGGACCAAGAGCGTCGAGAGTACCGAGAACACGCGTTCACTTCCGATAATCCCACCGAACACGAACACGTGGCGTCTCCGGACGTCCGGATCGATGTCGTCCGAACCCGAGCGACATACCCCTAAGAGGACGATCACGGGTCGTTCGCTCCGGTGCGATGGGACGTCCCCGGCGCTTCGAACGCTGCACGGACCACCCGAGCGGGACGATCAGCCCTCGGATCCTGTTCCACGTGCTCATCCGGACGTGGGTGGTTCGGAGTCGGACATCGAACGGTATGAGGTAGGGTTCGAACGCCTCGAGGCTCTCGGAATCGATCAGACGGAGGGCCTCGTCCAGCGCGTCCTCCCGACCTTTGGTCTCCCACACGTTCATCATCGCGATACCGAACCTCAGTGCGACCGATGTATCCGGGATTTTCAGGAGTTCGGACAGCTCCCGATCGAGCTCCTCCGCGGTACCCTCACCCCGGAAGACGGCGTCCGACGACTCCTCAGCCTTCTCGACGATCTCTAGGATCCGCTCGGCCTTGCTCCGCAGTCTCCGTGACCGTCGGGTGATGATTAGGGTGCCGAGGAACTGCGAGATCGCGATCAGGACCACGAGGATCGCGAGGACGTGGATGACGTGATACCACGACGTGGGAGGCACCCCCACCCGACCGGGGTCCCGAGAGTGCCATCTCGTGAGCTGGAGATCGTCGACGCCGTCCCCCGTGCCGGCCTACGTATTCACCGCCACCGTTCCAGTCCGGAACGTACCTCGGAGCGGGAGATCTCCCCGGATATCGACGAACCGACGCATCCGGAGGCGAACGCCACGATCGTTGCAGCGGCCGAGGGCGCGTACCCGGTTCGGAACCGCGGGTCCTACGGCGTCGGGCCGTGACCCAGCACCGTCGATCCGAGGCAGGACAACGGGGGCGTGAGGACGGTCTTCGGGGGACCGTTTCCTCCCCCTCACACGCGCTCCCGACGCGTCGGTGCCCCTACCGGGCGGTGGGAACGCTACCCTCCGGCCGGAGCGGCTCGGGAGGTCGACCGAGTCCGGTGGGTGATCGTGGACGAAGGGTCCGACACTCGCATCCCAGGTGAGCGTCCGTGACGTGTAGGGTTTCCGATCGGCAACGGAGCCCACATCGACGCCGGGCGGTGCGGATGCTCGTTGGATCCCGGTGGTGTGTACGCGGGTGCGATCAGTGCGGGCGGCGCCGAGCGGTAGTGGAAGGGAACGAGGTGATCGATCATCGACCACGCTCTCCGACCTATCCCGCGCGTGGTCCACGTTACGGAACGTGCGCGGGTTCGGACGATCTATAGAAACCGCCACTTATTATAAGAGAACATTTTAGTTTAACATTTTAGTTTCTTGTTTATCCCAGACCGTCGTGCCATCACGGGTCGACCGCGGTTCCTACCCTGCGAACGCCCTCCGTAGTAGGATCGCGGGCGTGGAGGTCGTCCGTCGCGCGACGCCATCGACTTCCCCCAGGGCGACCCGCGGGTACGGGCACCGGCCACCACACCGGGGAGCCCGCGGACCTCGAGTTCCCCTCCGGCGCGCGAGTCGGCATCGGCCGTCCCAGCGTCACCGTCCCGAGCTCGAAGAGGTCGGGTAGTCTCGGGATCCACTCGGCCGGTACGTAGCAACCCATGAACTCCACGGGGTCGGGTCCGGCTCCGCGCCTCCCGAGCAGCGCTCCCCCGTCGTAGGCGACCCACACTCGGACGGTCGCGCGGCCGTCACGGGGTTCCACCAAGTAGACGAGCACGTCCCGGCGGTTGACGCCGTACGGGTCGAGCCCGGCGATCTCGGCCGCCGCCCGGACGGGGTCGGTGTCGTAGTCCTCGAACCTCCCTCGGTCGTAGTACCTCGGGTCGTTCGGGACGAGCACGTACTCGCCCTCGGCCAGCCGGAGTACCTCCAGCAGGGTCCTACCGTAGCGGTAGACGGCGACGCCCACGGTCCCGTCCGGCGATCCGACGAGGAAGTGGCCGATCCCGATCCTCCGGAGGAGGTCCAGGGCGCGCTCGAGGTCCCACTCGGTCACCTCGCCCGCGAGTACGACGCGCTCGCCCAGCTCCTCGAGCCCGCGGTTGACCGACTCGTCGTCCGCGCCGCCTATCGTGATCACCCAGCCGTCCTCGGTGATCACCGTGTGGCAGAAGCGGCCGTTCCTGAGCTTGTACTCCCGCAGGGCCCCACGACCGGCCCACGTCGTCACCTCCAGGTGAAGGGTCGCCCGGTAGGTCGCGTCCCGCCGGTAGGCGACGGCGTAGCCCCCGTGGGTGCGGACGAGGACGGCGCTGCAGTCCCCGTGGGTCGGGTGCTGGAGGGCGACCAGGAGCAGGGTCAGGGTGGGGTCGGGCACGCGATCCTCCCCCGCGGGTTCGCCCGGGTTGGAGGTGCGTCCGTGTCCACGTCGGGGACCCTCCCGCGGGTCACGCGGCCGCGGGTACTACCCCCACGGTCCGGTGAGTCGGTTCCCTCCCCCGGGTGTTCCGGTTTAGGTACGCGCGACCCGATCTCGGTCGCACCGTGCGCGGGCACCGATTAACCCTATCCGTGACGCCCCGACCGACACACTAGAAACCCCATCGGAGGCCGTACCGGCGTCGTATCGTCGCCCTCCGCGGGCAGTTCATGCGGGTTTACAACCCCGGCGTTACCGGTATTCCGAAGGTGTTCTCTAATATAACAGACAGGGCCGTGTAGTAGAGTAAGTCGAGTATAGTGGGTACGTCACCGGTGAGTACCCCGGTAATTATCCCGTTGAGTAGGTGGATCGAATCCTGGAATGCGGTCGTACCGCCGATTATACCGAACGTGCGAGAGTGTAATTCCATGGCCAGTGGTAATGGAAGGACGGTGAGGAGTGCATGGGTCGCTGCCTTGTCCAACAGTATCGATAGTAGGGGGCCAGTCTCTATCCCCGACACCCAGTGCCAGAGGCCCTCGAGGAGACCGTACACCGCCCCCGAGACGATCCTGGGGATCCCGAACTCGACCGCCACCAACCGCTTGAACGGCTCCTCCACGACGGGAGCCATCCCCATTGAAACCGTATAACCCCAGTACCACCGCTCCAGGACGGGGAAGACGGCGTTCTCGGTCACCCACTCCCACACCGCCACGCTCACGCAGCACGGGACGATCGCCGGGAGTCCGAACGATCGCAACCGCTCCACGATCGACTTCAGGATCGCGTTGGAGACCAGCGGGTACAACAGGTTCCAGCACGCGGCCACCGGAAGTGCCGACCACACCTCGTCGTACAACCGCTCGAAGACGTCGTCGCGCCCCCACCGGATCTCGACGCTCAGACCGACCGCGGCGTACAGTCTGGCGGTGAGGGCGAGTAGCGCGGGCGCGAGCGAGAGCGGGCTGCTCAGCTGGAGCCTGTCCGCCAGGTTGAGGGTCCTCAGGAACTCGGCGAGGTGGGAGTCGGGAGCGAGTTCGAGCGGGTCGATCGTGATCGCGACGGGTTCGACGCCCTCGGGGGTCCTGACCAGTAGGAAGCTCCAGTACTCCCGGAGCCTCTCGGGGAGGTGGGCCAGCTTGGACTCGATCTCCTCCAGGGTCTCCGGGTCGGCGGTCGTCTCGTCGAAGGTCGCGTTCTCGTCGCCGAGGTTCGCCCGGACGGTGACCAGGGTCCTGCCCCATAGGTCGTAGAACTTGACCTCGACGGTACCGTCTCGGGTGTCGAACCGGTACTCGCAGTAATCGGCTCTCGGCCTGTAGACGGGGAGTACGTCCCGGTACTTGTCGAACCACGCCTGCCGTTCGAGTTCGATCCTCCCGTCGGACTCGAGTCTCGCGAAGACGACGGAGTACGTTGTCAGGAAGGCTACTCGATCGTTCCAGAGGACGGTCACGTACGATGGGTCGACGTCGGTGTCTTCCAGGTTGACGAGTCCGAGGATCACGGCGGGCGCTCGGAGGGTCGTGCGGACTTCCCCGAAGGGGGTTCGAACCCCGAGCTCGCGTCCGTGGAGGGAGGCGTTCGTGGAGGGGTCGTCCGTCACGAGTCCGGCGTTCGGGAGCACGGTGAGGTATCGGTATGGAGGGCTGCCTATCAGTACTAGGTGGTAGGAATCCAGGTGGCGGGCCTCGTGGGACAGGCGTGTTAGGGCTTCGAGGCAGTCGGTCGCGGTGTCACCGTGGAGTACCGGTGTCGAGTGCGCGGGGATCGGGAGGGTTAGGGAAAAGAGGAGGAGGTGCGTGATGAGGACGCCCGAGGACCTCAAGCCGTCGGTCCCCTCCCGAACGCCGTCACTAGGACTGGGATCGGTGAGGCGGCTCGGAGCTCCACCGTCCCTGCGCGGCCTCCGGCACCCCGGTGACCTCTTAAGCGTAACGATGATCGTCGAGGACGGGCCGAAACCGGATCGAGTGAAGGGAAACAAATGTGTTTAACATCACACCTCGAACCCGTGCTCCCGTAGGAGCTCCCCGAGCGTGGAGAGCACCCGCTCGGCGGTCTCGATGAACCGTTCCGCGTCCTCCCTGGTGTCGTAGGGGAACTCGACCCGGTAACGCGCGGCCGTGTACGCGTCGGAGAGCATCTTCAGCTCTTCCCGGAGTTCCCCCGCGAGCTCCCTCACCCTCCGGTCCCCGGTGACGTCGACCAGGACCCCCAACAGCTCGGAGAGCCCGCGGACCCTGGGGTACTCACCGGTCAGGAACGCCAGCGCGGCCTTGATCCCCAGTCGCACGGCCTGCTCGGCGTGGAACGCGGTCCACCTGTACATCCCTTCCTCCAGGCTGAACCTCGCGAGCTCGAGCGCCTCACCGGCACGTTCCCACAGCGACCGTGCCTCCTCGTACGATCCCGAGGGGGCCACCCCCGGTGTCACGTGGGGACGTCCCGGACTGGTACGTGAAGTACCTCCGGAGGCGGTACCGGCTCTTCCTGGAGTACGTTCGGAGATGGAGGTACTGGGTTCGCCGGATCGCGGAGGTGATCCGGGAGCGGGTGGATCCCCGGGCCGAGGTGATCGTCTTCGGCAGCGTGGTCAAGGGGAGGGCTACGGGTGGCTCCGACGTGGACGTGCTCGTCGTCACGGAGAGGGCCCGCGAGCTGAGGCCCCACGAGGTGGCGGGGATCGTGGAGGAGGAGCTGGACCTGCCCGAGGATCACCCGTTCGAGTTCCACCTCACGACCCCGGAGGGTTTCGAGACCCGGTGGCGGCGGTTCCTCGACGAGTACGAGCGGGTGGGGTGAGTCCGTTCGACGGCTGGGTCCCGACCCTCGCCGGGGTTGTGGTGCGGTCGGACTTTCGGACGATCGTATTACCATCGTTCAATAACAGTGCATGGGATATACAGAAATGATGCGATATCGACATGAGTGTTAGTCGACTATCGTACGTGAACGCTCATACCGCCCGGCCGCGCGGGATAACACATCGCGGATCGCGCCGGTCGGCTGAGTTCAGTTAACGTAATAATTGCCGTACCGTACACCCGGAATACGGGACCGCGATCCGACGTGCGGGGAGTGAGGTGTGCTCGGCGCGGTCCTCGCGGCGTTCCTCGCCCTGCCCGGGCCCGCGCTCGCCGACTGCTGGACCTCGGTCCCCGGGGGTTCACCTCGGTGAGTGGACCGAGCTGACGGTCACCGGTTCTACAGTTCAAGCCCACCTGATCGTCGGTATACGCGGGTACGGGCTCGAGGGGAGCTTCGAGGTACCGATCAAGGTGCTCGTGCCGAGCGATGCGGAGCTCGTGACGGCGAAGTGGAAGCCCAAGGGGGGCGGGGAGGTCGAGGTCGAGCCGGTGTCGGTCCGGACCGTGACCTGGCCGGGCGACACGGACCAGATCGGGTACCTCCTGAGGTACAGGAGCGAGGACCCGCTCGGAGCCCTGTTCCCGGACGGGGTGATCCGGTGGCGGGAGCTGACCTTCGTCCTCCCGGTGGAGGCTAAGGGGAGCGAGTCCAGCAGATGTCTGTTCGACGTGTTCAAGGGGGAGTACCTGGGTACCCTGGATGTGACGGTGACCGCCCGACTCCACAGGGGTAAGGGGGAGGAAGGAGAGGCCTGGTTCTTCGCCTGGCCCATCCCGGAGAGCCCGAACCCGGCGTACGATGTGAAGGTTCACGGTCTGTACGTCGACTTCGTGACCGTGTACGACCCGGAGACCGGGCGGTGGCGCTGGTTCATCCCGGTTATCCAACCAAAGGACCGAAGCTCCACGTACGTGTACGTGAGGGTCGACGTCGCCGGTCCGGTGTTCACCTTCGGTGTTGAGACCGATCACGTCAGCGTGGAGACGGTGTACCCCTGGGACGAGAGGGCGTCCCAGTTCCTGAGTCTGACCCAATACCTACCGGTACTCGTCGTGATGAAGAAGGAACTCCAGCGAGGTGAGGCGAACGGTGAGACGGCGTCGCCCGGGCGCGGTGGCGGTGGTGCGGGGTCCACCCGGACCGGGAGGACGGTCCCGTTGATCGTGCCGATCGTCCCGGTACGGCGGAGGTGACTCGTCCGTGCACGCCTATTCCACCGAGCCGGAACGTCGGCATTCCCGCAGTCGCCACCTCGACCCTCGCGGGGTAGGATCATCGAGGAACTTCAACGGACTCCGGTACGGTCCCGCCAATCGGGCAATAACGCGGGCGTTACCCGTGTCTCAGCTTCCAGCGTTGGAGTTCTAACCCCACGTCGGGGACCTCGTGTTTCCCGTCGAGGGACCTCCTGCGGGAGCGGATGACCCTCTTCAAGTGCGAGGAGTAGTGGGCGGGCCAGCCTCCGAGGGTCCTCACGGTGAAGGATTCCAACCGGTCGGGGAGTTCTTCCAACACGTCCCGGATTCTTGGTGACTCGGATGGTCTCGCGTCGAAGGCCAGTGCGAGCCCGCGGGCCAGTACTCGTCGGGCCTGTTTGTATGGCAGACCCGAGACTTCGGTCAGGAGCGTCTTGAGCACCGAGCGTAGGTTGCGCATGAGGTGCCGGGCTAGCTCCAGAACCTCTTCTCGATCCAGAGAGACGAGCCATTCGACGAACCGAACGCTCCCGTTCTCGGGCTTGCCCAGGTAGAGGGTCCGCCCGTGCTTGAACCGGGAATCCCGACGCCAACGGGCCACGTAGTACGGGCCGCACGTGTTCCCGCTCACCGTCCGGTAGGTCACCTCGAGGCCCGGTTTCTTTCCACGACGGTAGACTTCCCGGAGGACGCGGAGGGCTCGGATGCGCTCCACGGGATCGGAGGGTATCGGGACGTGCGATCCGACCAACCCCGGCACGCGATCCAGGGTAGTGGCTCCAGATTGTATGGAGGCAAGGAAAGGACAGCCTTCCGGGATAAAAGTCTTGCCGTTCGGAAGGTCATGGCGTCGGTCGGCCTTCCGCCATACAAGTCGGACCGGAGATCGCCCGATCGGGTTCCGGGCGCGGTGAGTCTCGTCGCGAAAAGGAGGGGTGGTGGGGACGCGGTCACCGGAGGTCAGGCGTCGTCTCGACGGCCCGCCAGCGGCACCGGTAGTAGCGGTAGTACCCACACCGGGATACCCGACGTAGTTCCGCCGCCCTTCTCCGGGAACAGGAACTCGACGTTCGGGTGCTCGCTCATCACCTCCCGAAGCTCCTCCTCGCTAGCACCCTGCTCGTACATCCCGAACACCCGCTCGATGAACCGGACCAGCGGATCGCCCTCCCGCGGCTCGAAGTCCACGAACAGCGGCTCAACGCCCGACCCCGTGCGCAGGACGCTTCCCAAGACGGGTCCCTCCAGCGACCTAGAAAGCTCCCTCATCCTCTCGACCAACGCCGCGTCCGTAACCTTCACCCGATCCACGAGGATCCTGCCGCCCCCCAAGTCGAAAGTCACGGTGATCGCCAACGGTTCGCCCTCCCGGTAACGCGACCACCCGCCCTCCGGGCGGAACCCCAGGACTCGCATGACCACCCGGTCCGAATACACCCAGTACTCCACGTCCGCGAGGAACAGCTCGCCCAGATCCTCCCTGGCGATCACTTGATCATCCCGCTTCAGGACCGCGGCGAAGCGCGGCGGCCTCCCGGCGAGAA
Organism: Methanopyrus kandleri AV19; assembly: GCF_000007185.1. Taxonomy (GTDB): domain Archaea; phylum JAADCQ01; class Methanopyri; order Methanopyrales; family Methanopyraceae; genus Methanopyrus; species Methanopyrus kandleri. The sequence goes on from NC_003551.1 coordinate 1,287,593, forward strand.
TAACCTCCCCTACTTCGCAGACGTACTGCCCAGCGAGCGCCATCACCTTGTAGTACGACACGCCGGGCACCACGACCACCGCCGGGCCCTGAACGTCCCTAGCGACCTGGATGATCCTCCGCCCCAGCTGAACCTCCATCCGGATGCTCCCGGGCTCCACCCTGACCTCCGGAGCCCCCGTCACGAACACGTCTTTCCCGGGCAGGTAACAGAACCTGCGAGCGGGATGATCCGCGATCACGTGCGGCTCATCCCTCCACTTAGGCAGGACTTGCTTTTGGAAGTACTCGTGCAAGTAGTCCAGGTCCTTCGAGAGACTACCCTGGATTAACGGTTCTCCTGAGGCTGGGGCTAGTGCTAGGACTAGTCCTAGGACGAGGTAGGGGAGCAAGCCGGCACCCCCTCAGGTCGGTAGGATTAGTCCGGAGTCTGGTGGGCTCGATGGCCGGGTCCGACCCGGATCTGAGGGGAACCCCGATCGGATGGAAAGGCTTACGATCCGCGCGGGATCCTCGGGGTGCGGAGGTGACGCGCGTTGACGGCCCGTAAGATCGACTCCTGGTTCCCGGTCGCGGCCGTCTCGGACGAGTGCGAGCGCGAGCGTGATCTCGGGTCGCCGGTGGAGGTCCTCCCCGGGTTCAGGTCGCCGGTCGCGCTGGCCCGGGCGGTGGTCCTCCTGAGCCTCGCCCCTGAGGACACCGAGGAGGACGCGCTGCTACCGTCGTTGCGGCCGATCGTCGGCGAGCCCTGGAGGACACCCATCGAGGTGCCGGACGGGGACGTCCCGCGGAAGGTGTGGGTCCTCGGCGACGGTTCGATCGCCCTCGAGGCGGCCCGGATGGGGCGGGAGGTTCGGCTCGTCGTCACCGACCCCGCGGTCGCCCGGTTCCTCCGCGAGGTCTTCGGGCGGCTGTTCGCGCTGCGGGAGGAAGCGCTGGAGGAGTTGGAGGAGTTCCTCCACGAGGTGGGTGAGGTACTGAGGGACCGGTTCGGGGACTTCTACGGCCGTGAAGATCGCGCCTACCTCTGGATCAAGCGGGTGAGGTGCCCGGGGTGCGGGCTCCTGGTCCCCTTGATGGAGCATCGATGGGTCGTGGAGGGTCGGTACGCGCTGGAGCTGGACGTGCCGGAGGACGGCGACGAGGTGGAGTTCGAGGTCGTGGAGGCGGAGGAGGCCGGGCCCGGGACGGTCAGGGACGGTCGCGTGACCTGCCCGAGGTGCGGGAGGTCGCGGAGCGTGGAGGGAGTCCGGCGCGACCTCTCGCTTCGGGCCGCGCGTAGGGAGGAGGAAGAGCCCGTCGACGCGTACCTGGCGGTCGTGGTGAGGGAGGACGGTTCGGTCCGACCGGCCACGGACCGCGACCTCGAGCGGTTCGAGCTGGCCCGGGAGGAGTTCCGCCGGGAGGAGTGGGAGGTGCCCCGCGGGGAGCCTCCGGAGGGACTCAAACGGTGGGGGATCTGGGACGTCTCGTGGTTGTTCAACCGCAGGCAACTGCTCGCGCACGTGGAGGTCGCCGTCGCGACCTCGGAGGTGGACGGGGACCGGTACGGGATCTGGGCAGCTGCCGTACTGACCGAGCTCTCCCTTCGGAACTCCGTGCTGTCCCGATGGGATCCTGTGACCGTGGGGACCCTGAGGCCCAGGGGTTGGACGTGGGACCACGGCGAGTTACCCGTCCCGTCGGCGTGGAGGGAGGTATCCGACGAGATCACCGAGGCCTGCCGCGAGTTAGTCGAGGTCGCGGAGGATGTCGAAGTGGAGGTGGTAAAGGCCGACGAGGTGAATAGGAGCTGGAGTATACCCCGGGATCTCCCGGACGTGCTGTTCCGGGCCTGGTCGGAGCTCGTCTCGAACGTGTCGGCCGGGGTCGGGGAGTGGAAGGTCCCGGTGTCCGGTGGCGGATGGGCTCGAACGAGGGCACCGCTACCGGTCGTCGGCGGGCTCGGTTGGGACGATCGAGTTTCCCTGATACTGCGGGGCGATCGGATCGCGGGGCGTTGGGAGGAGATCGTCGGGTGGATCGTGGGGTGCGGGCTCGAGGCCGCGTCGGCGTGGCCCGTGATCGGCGAGGACGCGCTCGTGGTCCCGCTGGTCGGGCGCGAGCCGGGGCCCGAGGATGTCGACTGGGAGGGGGTCGTCGAGGAGGTGAGGGGTTCCGTGCGGGAGCTCCTGCGGGAGGTACGCGACCTCCGCGGGCGCGGGTGGAGGTCGGTGAGGCTGATCCCGTACGCCGCCGCCCTGCCGCCGTGCACCGGGGTCGACGTCGTCAGGCGGGATGGGGACTCCCTGGGCGTGCGACACCCGGAGGTGCTCTCTGAGGTGCTCGCGGTGGGTTGGAGGGAGCTGGTGGAGGCCGTCTTGGAGCTCCTGGACGTGGGGCTCTCGGACCCGAGGGCTCGGTTCTACGCGGTCTACAGGTCGCTGTGGGGCTACCCGAGGCCCGACGACGCACCGGGTCGGGAGGTCGGGCCGCCGCTGAGGGCGCTGGGACTGGATCCGAACGACCTCCCTTACCTGGACGCGGACGGTAGGCTGAAGACCTACCGCGAGAGGCGGGAGTCGCGGCTACGGCCCGAGGAGGATCCCGTCGACGCGTTTCACGCGGCGCTGCTGGAGGTGTTGGAAGACGGTCCGGGATCCGCCCTGGAGGCGCTGCCGGAAGAGGTGAGGGGAGAGGTCCTCGGGCTGGCCCTGGCGGTGGCCCGTGCGGCGCGCCGTCGCGGTGAGGATCACCCGGAGGCGGAGCTGGCGCGGAGGCTCGTCGGGGTGTCGGCCGGTGCCGCGGCGCGGTGAGCCGGTGGACACCGAGGGAAGGCTCCGGGAGACGATAGGCCGCTACCATGGTGTCGTCCTGGACACCAACGCGTTCGCGGCCCTCGCCAAGGCCTTCGTGGACGACATCTGCGAGACCCCGGTCGATAACGTCGTGTACGCGTTCTTCCTCGAGGTCAAACGGATGATGGGTGAGAACTTCCTCCTCTACTCTTACGAGGAACTCCGGGCGGAGTACGCCAAGCGCCTGGAAGATCTCAGAGACTACGACGGGCAGGAGGTGTGCTACGCCTGTCCGATACTCTCGGAACTCTTGGGGCCGACGGTGAGGGGCCTCTGCTACCTGTTCAAGGGTCACGAGGACGTGAGCGTACACGATGATGTGCTGTCACGGCCGGAGTACTCCGAACAGCTGGAGAGGTTGTACCGGGGACTGCGACGCGGGGGGTACGCCGGGTTACCCGAGTCCCTGCGGGGTTTCAAGTGCAACTTCGAGGAGGGTCAGGTCGGTGACAAGCACGTGGACGTGGCGAACGTCATGGTGGCAGCCGTCAAGGGGTCCGTCCTCGTGACCTCCGATCGTGGGATAAGGGACGCCTGCTCCGAGCTGAAGCCCAGATGTCTCTGCGTATATTTCAACCCCGGATACGTCGACGACCCCGTCCGCGAGGAGTTCGAGTTCGAGCTGGTTCCCCGTCCGGGAGGCCTGCCGGTCGGGCTGAGGTACCGCAAGGGGATCGGGAAGTTCACCCGCTAGTCCGTGACGTCCGGCCGTACCGTGTGTGGAGGGACGCCTGACGAATCCACTCGAACTTGAGACGATCGCATTACTACCGTCCGACAACGACACGTAAACCATGCGTAGATAATATGACATCGATATGAGCACTATTCGACTATCGTACGCGAACGCTCATACTGTCCGAGGTCGGAGCCGCCATCCGTGCTGCAGTTTCCAGCGTTCGAGTTCGAGTTGTACGTCGGGTACCTCGTGCCTCCCGTTGAGGGACTTCCTCCGGGAGCGGATCACCTTGCGGAGGTAGCTCGAGTAGTGGGCGGGCCAGCCTCCGAGGGTCCTCACGGTGAAGGACTCGAGTCGATCGGGTAGTTCCTCGAGTAAATCCCGGATCCTGGGTGATTCGGAGGGTCTGGCGTCGAATGTCAGCGCGAGCCCGCGGGTCAGGACACGTCTCGCCCGTTTGTATGGGAGGCTCGAGACCTCGGTGAGGAGGGTCTTGAGGACGGAGCGGAGGTTGCGCATCAAGTGCCGCGCGAGTTCCAAAACCTGTTTCTTATCTAGGGAAACCAACCATTCGACGAAGCTCACACTCTCGTTCTCCGGCTTGCCCAGGTAGAGCGTCCGACCGTGCCTGTGTCGAGAGCCACGCCTCCACCTCGCGACGTAGTACGGACCGCACGTGCTCCCGTTCACCGTCCGATAGGTCACCTCGAGACTCGGCTTCCTCCCACGACGGTGAACCTCTCGGAGTACCCGGAGGACTCGGATCCGCTCTACCGGGTCCGAAGGTATCGGGATGTGAACGTGCGATCTCACCAACCCCGGCACGCGATCCAGGGTAGTGACCCCAAGTTGTATGGAGACAGAGGTGAAGCGGCACCTCGAGATATAAGCCTTGTCATCTCGGACCCCGATCGCATCTTCGGTTACCATACAAGCTCCGCAGGGAACTCCCTCCACCCGCGGGCCGGAGGAATCCCCGGCCGGTCAATCCCCGACGTCGACGAGCCTCAGGACGTAGTCGCGGACGGCCTCGACGACCTCCCGGGCGACCTCGACGAGTTCCCCCACGTCGACGTCCTCGCCCGGGTAGTGACCGTACCGCACCTCGGACCACGCGTGGGAGAGCTCCCTCAGCTCCCATCGGTACCGACGCGACAGCTCCCCGAACGCGTCCTTCCCCGTGACCCGGTGGAGCCTGCCGAGCAACTTCCCTAGAAAGTGCGTTCCCGGCGGCGCCTCGCCCAGAGCTATGAGAGCCGCTTTGATTGTCAGCTCCACGGCCTGGTGCGCGTGGAGTGCGGCTAGGTCGTTCCAGCCCCGCTCCTCGGACTCGACGGCCGACCTCAGGAACCTCTCACCGCGTTCCAGCAGCTCCTCGACCAGCGCCCTCGTGTCGTCGGATTCCGACGTCATGAGCATACGACCCCAAACCTCGAAATCTTTCGGTCTCACGATCAGCACGTCGACACGATCCTCCGGTACCCCGGCCTCCTCGCACAGTTCGTACGCGATCCGAGCCCTCTCCCTGAAGGAGGAGGGTGCGCGCTCGCTCACCACCATCACGTCCAGGTCGCTCCCGGGCACGGCCCGGCCCTTGGCGACGCTGCCGAAGGGTACCACACGGGCGTCCTCACCCAGCACCCGCCGGGCGGCCTCCCCGAGCCGCCTCACCCACTCCCAGCTCGGGACCGAACCCACGGCACCCGCCCCCGGCCCCGTGCGTCGCATCGTATGAAGGATCCAGGTGGGACCGACGGTGTTAAGGCGGAGTTCCCCTTCCGAAGGATGATACCTCGAGGAGGACCGGGGGTATCCCCCTCGCCGCGCGTTGAGTTCGCCTCCACGGTGGGCACCTCCACGCTGAACAACCTGGCACGGGCGCTCGGGAAAGGTGACCTAGACGCCGATTTGGACCCGGGAGACGCCTACCGCGCCGCGAGGAACCCGGAGGCGGTTGAGGAGATCGGCGAGGAAGTTCTCGAGGAGGCTCTCATGGAGCTAGTGGAGGCGGATCCGAAGCGGGCTTCCGCCGAGCTGAACACGCTCCTGCGCATGGCGGAGCGGGCCGAGCGCGAGGGTCTCGAGATCGACTCGATCGCGCTGATCCCGACGAAGACCGCCAACTGCCGGTTGTGCGCGAGGGTCGTGGCGGAGTACCTGCGGGAGGAGGGCTACGCGGTCTGGGAGACCGAACCCGTCAGGGCGGGTGTGGACCCGGGGGAGTTCTGGTGGGGTCTAAGCGACCTGCTCGAGCGGCTCGAGGACGTCGGCGTCACGGACCCCTCGCGGAACGTGTGGGTGGCCGCCACCCCCGGCTTCAAGCCCGAGGCCGCCGTCCTGACGCTCGTCGCGTCGCTGTTCGGCAAGCCCGTGTTCTACGTGCACGAGGTCATGAACGAGCTCGTCGAGATCCCGCCCGCGATGCCGGTCGTCACCGACCCCGGGTTCGTGCTCGGACTGATCGAGCTCCGGAGGAGGCTCGGTGACGGCGCCCCCGAAGAGGTGGCGGAGGAGGTCCTGAACGACCTGGCGCGGGACGAGGAGGAAAGGGAGCGGTACAAGCTCTTCCTCGTGGAGGATCCGCGGAGCAAGAACATCGGACCGTCGCCGCTGGCCCGGCTCGCCGAGTCGTTCCTGGCGCTTGGCCTGCTCGCGGCGAAAGCGCGGAACTACTCCGTTGAGATCCGGACCAAGGGACACACCGTCCCGGTGAGCCGGGGAGGCGGTGTGAAGAAGGTCGACCGGGCGACCCTGAGGGAGCTCCCGCTGGAGGACGACACCCTCGAGGTCCTGGCGACCGTGGCCGCGCTCGAAGGCGTGGATGACACCTGGTTCGTGGCCGGCGAGTGGACGACCGAGGGGACGCGTCGGCACGCGAGGACCGTGGAGGTACTCGAAACTCGGGACGACGCCGTGGTCGTGTCGGTCAGGGACCGACGGGTGCACATCTCGAGGCTCCTGATCCCGACCGAGGATCCCGAGCGGGTGGCGCGGGCCCTGAAACAGCTGGTCGGGGCGCTGTCCGACGCCCGCTAGCCACGACGTGGGAAGTCACAACACCGTACAACCGGCGCGCATCGGGTCACCTAGGACCCGAAACCCAAAAGTTCCACGATCGGACGGTCCGTTTCCCGATGACCGACCCCGGATCGGCCCGCCCGATCGGACGGCACCATCGGAGTTTCCGTAGCGTCATAAAACCACAATTACGTTAACGCGACACACCATCCACACCGACGACCGCGACGCACGGGGGGTGTCCCTTGCGGACCCTCCCGATCGCGCTGACCCTGCTGCTCGTACCGGCGGCCGCCCACGCGCTCCAGCCGGAGGTCCTGTGGAAGGGAGAGTTCCCCGACTGTCCGGGGAGCGGCTTCGTACACCTGGTACCCGTCGAGAACGAGGAGAACACGGCGCTGCTCGTCGTCCGTACCTTCGAACGCTGGTCGCTGTACGAGGTGAAGGGCTCCGAGGTCACGCACCTCGGGGACGTCGACCTGGCCACGCCGAGGTCCACCGAGGTCACGGGGGCCATGTACTACCCCGACCGGAACGAGCTGCTGGTCACGGCCGTGATCGAGGAGGAAGGGGAGGGACCGGGCGGCGGCGTCCTAGCGATCAGGGTCGGACGCGACGGGGTCGACGCGCGTAAGTTCGACGGCGCCTACGTGCACGCGAGACCGTGCCCGGACGGGACGATCCTGGCGCTGCTCCACGAGGGCCACGAGTACCTGGAGGACGAGGGTGTCCACCGTCACGACCTCGCCCTGATACGCCTGTACCCCGACGGTCGCGCGGAGCGGTTGGTCACGTTCGACGTCTTCTCCACGCTGCCGCCCAGTGCCCTGCTGATCCCGGGGACGCTCCGGATCGAGCCGTTGGGCGACGACTACCTGATCACGGGCTCGGACCTCGTGAGCATGGTCGAGCTCAGGAGGACGGCTTCCGGCTGGGATACGAGGTACTACGGCCCGATGAACCTCGGCGCCAGGATAACCTACTACCTCGAGGAGTCGACGGTGTTAGACCCCCGGAAGCGGCTGGTGCTCGTCCGGCAGTCCAATCTGGACGAGCCGCTCGAGGGTTACTGGGCGATCTGCGAGCTCGTCCCGGAGTCGGGACTGGGAGGCCCGGTCCTGAAGGAGCTGCGCCGGGTCGACCTCGGAGGCGATGACCTGTACTTCCCGCAGTCGGGGGTCAAGCTGGAGGTCGGCGGGTCGACGTACTACGTGGTACCGGCGGTGGGCGCGTCGTCGACGAAGCTCCTGGTGCTCGGACCCGACACGGCCCATGTATGGGAGGTACCCGGGTTCAGGGAGCTGGCGGTGACCCCGAGGCTCTACGGGGCGAGGGTCTCGGAGAGGGAGACGGGAGGGTGCACGGTCGAGGTCTGCGCGTTCAAACCCTCGAGGGGCGAGGAGTGGCTGACGCCGCTCTTCGGCGGCACCGGGGAGGGCGAGAAGAAGGAGGAGCACAAGGAGAACGAGGGCGGTAAGGTCGCGATCGTCCCGGTCCTACCGGCGATTCCGTTCAGACGTCCCGGTAGGGCGTGAGCCCCTTCCCCCACTTCTTCCCCAACGGGCGATCGCGGTGCTCCCGGCCCGGTGCCGCCGATTCTCTCACGCCTCGCTTCCCGACCCCTCACACCCTCCGGGAGCGACGCTCACGGTGAACCCCGCCGGCGGGTCCCGGCGATCCGCCTCCGGTGAGCGCGACGTAGCGGCACCACCTGTGGGGCGTACACCCAGAACCCCTCCCTCCCCTCGGGGAACAGGAACACGACGTTCGGATGAGCCTTCATCAACCGCCCGACCTCCCCGAAATCGCCCCGTCGGTACGCCTCCACGACGTCCGAGATGAACTCCATCATCGGGTCGTCCCGCGCCACCTCGAACCACACGAGCAACGGTTCGAGACCGTCAGCCGTGCGCATCACGACCCCGCCCTTCAACGTCCCGACACCGTCCTCGGACGTGTCCCCCGTAGGCCTCCACGGGACGGCGACGTGTCGGGTCCGTATCTTCCCGGATCCGAGGTCGAACGTGACCTCGACCCCCTGTAGAGGGGCGACGTCCGCCTTCCGGTGGGAAACTGTGGCGATGGCCAGCTCCAACGCGGAGGTAAGCGGGTCTTCGAGCAGCTGAACCCGCATGTTCACGACGTCGCCACCCACGAGGTACTCGACGTCCAGCAGCGGCCACGGTCCATCGGCCAGGACCACCCGGTCCGACGATCCCCCGCCCTCCAGTACCGCCGCCGGTGGCACGTAGGGGCGGGGAGCGAGGGGACAACCACCGTCGATCGGGAGCTGAACACCGCCGACGACCGTGCACCGGTAACCGTCTACCAAAGCGCTCACGTCGAGGGGGATCGGCGGGTAGAGCCCCCGAACGACCACGGCCGGCCCTTCCACCACTACGGTCCGGCCCACGCGGTCCAAACGGATCCGGACCTTCCCGGGTTCGCACTCGACGTACGACAGGGGTAGGACGTCCGAGACGCTCGTCACGCTACCCCTCGGACGTCCCCCAGCCGGAACCACGAACGCGTCCAGCCCGGGGACGTAGACGACGTCCACGGTCCGTCCCCGGAACCCGCGCGCGTCGACGACGATCCTGGCGTCCGCACTCTTCCACTTGGGTTCCACGACGGACTCGAAGTACCGGGCCAGGTACCCGATGTCGTCGCTCGCCTTACCCCGGATCAGGGGCTCACCCGCCGACGGTGTCGCGGTCAGGATCAGCCCCAGAACCAGCGGGACGACCGTCACTCGCGGCCCCGTGGTGACGACGTTTCGGGAGCTCATAAGTCCGTTTCCCTTTCCGGGTAGCAACGTGGGGTTTTCATCCGGGCCCGTAGGCCGTGCGTGGACCGAGCGTGCCGGTTGAGAGGTCGTGGAACCGGCGGCGTTCGCTTTTTTCATGAAATTAATTAGAGAGTCCCGATCCTGTACCGCCGTTGGTTATACTACAGACTAATCATGAAATGTTATAATATTGTTATAGAATAATGTTAATGCACTATCACTATCTGCATTATTACGGTTTAATTATAAGTTTCTAACAGTTGTAAAGTTAATAATCATCTATACAGCAGCGAGTACAGTGCAGTTTCATTACCCGTGTTATTACGGGTTAATTGCGAGTCTGTTGTATTGGTATTGGGATGTTCCATGTGACTTTTACTCTGGCGTATGGTTTCATTACCCGTGTTATTACGGGTTAATTGCGAGAGACAAACTAGTAGCGTTCGCGAGATTCAAAGGAGATATCACGGTGTGTTCGTTTCATTACCCGTGTTATTACGGGTTAATTGCGAGTTTTGCAATCGATGATGCTTTTGCTAGAATTTCTTTCATTTCTGGGTCTAAATCTCTTAATGTTTCATTACCCGTGTTATTACGGGTTAATTGCGAGCATGGACATAGACACGGACATAGACATGGACACGTCAACGGCTGTCGACATTCTAGCCGTTTCATTACCCGTGTTATTACGGGTTAATTGCGAGGGCGGCCAGTTCTTCCGGAGGACCCACCTTTACACTATGAAACTACCGAGGGGATTCACTATCCCTTACCCACCAGAACTAGCACATCGGTCCTATTTAAAGATTGCCCCGATTTCGCTGAACACTTAATCATACTAAAATCCAATACTAATTCGTTTCCGTTTAACCGAAAGCCTTATATATAATATTGGTAATACCGAAAACCATAGCTTTCTCTTACGAGTAATTAATCTGTTAACTTGATGAAGTAATAACTGTACAGTACTCGTAAACCGCCTTAATACCTCATGAGAACTGTAATCCTTTACTAACAGTTAGAATTGTTATCCTTTCGAAGTGAAGTAAGGTGAAAATCTTGCACTGTTAAAGTGCACTAGTTAGGCTGCAGGAAAAACTATTACCAGTATTGATAAGTATGAGTAAAAGTGGTAATACTTCATACTCAAACCCTCCGGAACGACCGTTTCCTACGGGGAAGAACCCGCCTTTCTACCAAGTAAGTTAACCCTATGAAAAACCAGTACGAGATGGTACGACCATTACTTAAATTAAGTAATACTCCCATCAGTACCGAACCTCGCCGTACCCGTAGCCGGCGCACGTCCTGGCGCCGATACCCAGGCGCTCCACGCCGTACTTCAGGAGCCTCAGGGCGACGTCCAGCGACCCCCTCCGCTCCGAGACCAGGACCGTGCGCCACCTGGAACCCCGCCGGACTGTCAGGAACTCGACGGGCTTGGGTCGCATCGACTCGTGGGGAGGCCCCTCTCCCTCGTAGTACTCGCCGTAGTGCGGGTTCAGGACGTCGACCTCGAGCGGCGAGTCGACGTCCCTCAACCAGTCCGGATCCGGGAGCGCGTCGTGGAAGGTCACCTCGCCGGCGCGCTTGGACTCCGATGCGTTCCCGTCGTCGGACTCTTTGGGTTCCGACTCCCTTGGCTTCGATCCGAACACCTCACGGAAGCGCTTCCGGGCCTGTCGGGTGTCGTCGGCCCCGAAGTACTTCCTCAGCTCGTCGGGGTCTCCGCGTTCGAGGATCAGCTCGCCGGCCGCGCGGGCCACGCCCTTGAGGGTCGTCCCCGGGATCACGGGCAGGCCGGTCACCGGGTCCAGGGTGAGGTCGTTCTCGGCCGGGTGCGGGCCGCCCATCCCCACGACCAGCCTGGAGTGCGGGAACCGGAGCTCGACCTCGCGGACCCTGAGGTGCGGGCTCCGGCCCAGCTCCCTCAGCGTCTTCAGGTAAGACCCGACGTACCCGCGGATCTCGTCGGAGCGGGCCGCTTTCTCCGCGGCGTCCACGACCCGTCTCAGGAGCCTTCGGACCTCCCGTCTGAGGTTCTCCTCCCCGTCACTCAGCGCCCGGAGGGCCAGCGTCCGTTTCTCGTGGTACGGGTGCGTCCGGACGCCCTCCTCGGGGACTAGGGACTCCTCCGCCGCCTCCGCGACCCTCCGGCGCAGTCTTTCCACGCGGTCGCGCCCCTCATCCTCGGGCAACTCGCCGACGGCGGCCGCGTTCCGGGCCAGGTCGGCGAGCCGCGTGGCCAGTCTGTCGGCCCGGGGTAGACCTTCTCTCTCCAGCTCGCGTTCGATCCGGTCGAGCGGCAGCCTCGAGAGCGCCTCCCTCACGTCCTCCCGTTCCGCGAGCACCAGGGCGCCCGGCAGACCGTAGTACAGGAGGACCGAGCACAGGGTCGAGAGGTCACCCTTGAGCTCCTCGTCGACGTCCTCCCGGAGCCGCGACAGCAGGACGTTCTCCGGGGAACGCTCGCTCATCCCAGCTCCCCCTCGAAGTTCAACCGTAGGACGCCGAAGCCGACGGAACCGCCCGCGCCGAGCTGTACCGAGGTCACCCTCCGGAGGACCTCGAGCGCGCGCTCCTCGGTCGGACCCAGCGTGGACGCGTCGACCTCGTACGGTCCCGCGAGGAGGGTGAGCCTGGGGCAGGAACTCCTCGGTCCAGAGGGCGCCCTCCTCCACGGTCTTGTCCCACGGGCCACCCAGCCGGACGCGGGTGCGGAGCTCGGTGACGACGGGCCGGTCCGGGTCGAGGAGCCCGGCGAAGGTAGCGTCGTCGAGGATTAGGAGGCGGGAGTGCAGCGGTAGCTTCCACGGTCCCGGGACGACCAGCTCGTCCGCGACGCCGTCGACTTTCCCGTTCCTGCGGACCACGAGCTCGCGGTGCTCCAGCACCACGCGCTCCGCGGGGAAGCCCGAGGGCGCGAGCGCCTCCCCGTCGGGCTCGGGCGCCTCGACGCCGATCCAATCCAGGACGTAGGGACAGGTGAGCCAGACGAGGGGCGTCGTTTTACCACCCTCCAGCGCGACGGGCGCGGGGACGGCCACGGGCAGGAGGTCCCCGAACGTCACCGCGCCCTTGGTGTCTCGGTCGCCGAAGAGCACCCGCAGGGCGCGCTCCCGCCGCTCCTCGGTGTCCTCACCCAGATCGCGCAGGATCTCATCGACCAGGTCGTCCGGCTTCTCCAGCTCGGCCTCGACGTGGGTCCTCAGCGCTCCCTTCACGGAGCTCCCCGGGACGTAAGGTACGCGGGTGTGCCTGCGCCGGATCAGCGGGAGGTCGATCGCGCCGGGTCGCCCACCAGTGCCCACTCGGGTGGGGGTCACCGTGAGGGCCCAGAGCCGGTTCTCCAAGGGTGTTCACCCCGCCGATTTCGACACCCTCACGCGGCTCTCGGTTACTTCGATCCCGTGGCGCTCGACGCCGCGGAACGACCGGCGTAGCGTCCTCTCGAGAGCGTTCTCGACCCTCTTCCGATCCCCCTCCTCGACCACGACGGTCCCGTTCCCGGGGTGCAGCTTCCCTAACCACAGCAGCAGGACGGAGACCACGTAGCGACCGCGGTTCACGCCGTCGAGCTCGACCGGCGTCACGGAGAGGAGGAGCGGGGATCGCAGCAGCCAGGGGACCCCCGGCGTCGCTCGAACCTAGCAGCCACCGGAGCTCCTCGTTCGAGTTCTCGAACCTCTCGTTCCGGAGCCTCCGACGGGCCTCCCTGAGCGTGCCCCCCAGACGGTCCAGGAGTTTATCGACGCGCTGCTTCCTCCACTCGAACGTCCAGAGGGTGGCGCGACGGAAGCTCGGGAAGGATTCCACGGGCCCCGAGGTACCGTCGGAGCGTTCCGCGATCAGTTCCCTGAGATCGTCCAGGCACCCGCGGAGCCTATCGACGAAGTCGTCGGTACCCTCCACGCGGGTGGACAGGTCGTCGGCCCGGACCTCGAAGCACCCGAAGGCGCGCCTGAACCGCCGGCCGTACCCACCGATCAGGGACAGCAGCTCCAGGGAGAGCTTCGCAACCTCGAGTGCGTCTTCTCGGAGGCCGGTCAGCTCGAGCTCGAAGGTCGCTCCGGCCCGGATCACGAGAGGTTGCTCTTCACGTCGACCGCGCAGGTAGATGGGCGGGCATAGATAGCACCGGTTGTCGACCCGAAGTCGACCGTCTTCGTCGATCGTGATGCGGTATCGCCTTCGACGCCTCGCACACCGGCCACCCTCCTCGACGTCGTCCTCACCCACGCCCCTCCTCAGCCGCACCGAGACCGGGGAGGGTCGGAGGTCCTTCCCCTCCGACGGTCTGCCGCCCCAGAACTCGGCCTCGACGCGGCGGAGCCCGTCCCCGTCCAGGAAGGAGGCCGCGACGGCCCGGAACGCCCACCTGAACTGTCCCCTGAGCTCCGGGGGTCGGGGGAGCGGTCCGTCCCGGTCGTACCTCACCTGCGAGGTGATCGCGGGCGTGGCGAAGGTGCACCCGACGGTCAGGGTCCTCAACCGCGGCCCCGGTCCGCCGCCGGGGATAGCTTTGATAAAGTTAATTCAGGGAGAGTGGCGAGGCGCCGGGGTGAGCCGGGTGCCGAAGCTGGTCACCGTGCGCCTACGGCCGTCCGGCGGCATCAAGACCTGGCTCCGGGGTCGTAAACTGGCGGACTCCCTCGCGGCGAGTTGGTTGCTAGGCTACCTGGTTTACCGCGTGTACGAGCGGCTGTGCCGTAGGCTGGACGTCGAGAGGGTCCTCCGACCCGTCCTACCGGGGAATCACCCCTTCGAGAAGAAGCCGGATAACCTGGAGCCGTGGGAGACGCGCGGGTGCGTGATGCCGGACGCCGTCGAGCTGGTCGTGGACGGCGACGTGAGCGCGGAGGAGGTCGCCCGCATCGCCCGGGAGACCGTGGAGGACGTGCTGGAGGACGTCTTGAAGCGCGGCCGCGAGACCCCCTGGAGGTGTCATAACGTCAGCCTGTACGAGCCGCTCGAGGACTGGTGGGAGCGCACGTCCGGGAGGTCCGCGGCGAGGGTCGAGCTCCCGCCCGGCCTGATCCAGGTCTCCGCGGCCGTCGTGGACCTGGAGGAGCCAGACGACGAAGAAGCGTACCGGGAGGCCGTCCGCCGCGTCGCGAGCCTCGTCGGGACGCGGGCCGAGGTGATGGACGCGAGGGGATCCGGGGGTCAGCCCTGCAGCGTCTGCGGTACGTACCCGACCGTGGGAGATCGTGAGTTCTGGGAGGAGCTCTCGGAGCGGCTCCCTCCCCAGCTCCTGAAGCGGTGGGAGGGCGGCTTCGAGCGCCTCTGCGCCGCGTGCCTGCTCAAGCGCTACTTCGGGACGCACGTGATACGCTCCTGGTACCTGGAGAAGATCTCCTGGATCCCGTCCACGGCCGAGGTCGCGATCACCCCGGTCAAGGTCGGGATACTGAACAGGTGGGAGGAGCTCAAGGACGACGGGGGCTTCCGAGAGGCTGCCCTCGGGTTTCTGAGGGAAGTGCTACCGGAGCAGCTGCGGCAGATCGCCCACTACCTCAGGTGCGTCAAGGAGGTGGATCGGGCGGGGGAGCTCGAGGAGGCCGCCAAGGACCTGAAGAGGGACCGCCTGGAGCCCGAAGGGCTACCGGAGGACGTGAGGAAGGAACTCCACCGGCTGACCCCCAAGGCGCCCAGACTGGACGAGGAGCTGGGGGACGTCGAGGATTCCCTGATCGAGGTCCTCCTCTGCGTCGAGGGCAGGTTCTGGTACGATCCCGAGGCCCCGGGGGGACTGAGGGAGCTGCTCGAGGCCGGCGACCTGGAGAACCTCTACACCCCGTACTACGCCCTCCTGAAGCTGGACGGCGACCGCATGGGCGAGCTCTTCTCGCGGGACCCGGAGACGACCCGCGGGGCCTCCCGGGCCACGATCGAGTTCGGCCTGAAGGCGATGAGAATCGTGCACGGGCACTACGGGGTCCTCCTGTACTGCGGGGGCGACGACGTCTTCGCGGCGCTCCCCCTGCACACGGCCCTCGACTGCGCGTTCGAGCTCGAGGAAACCTTCCGGGAGAGCCTGAAGAAGTGGAAGGGGACCTGCAGCGCCGGGCTGGCCGTCGTCCACCACCTCCACCCGCTCCGGGACGCGATCGACCTGGCGTACCGGCTCGAGAAGAGGGCTAAGGAGGCCGGCAGGAACCGGCTCGCGGTAGGACTGTACCGGAGGAACGCCCCGGAGCGGGTCGCGGTCCTGAAGTGGGAGGCCGACGGGAAACGCCCCTGGGGGCTACTGTTCGAGCTCGCGGACCTCGTCTCCAGGAGGGCCGCGTACCACCTGCCGCGGGACTGGTGGGAGGGCTGGTGGGAGGAGCTCGACGAGCCGAAGAACCTGCTCCGCTCGCTGCTCGGGTACGTGGCGCTGAGGCACCGAGGTGAGGGCGCCGACGAGGGTGAGATCGTCGGGCTCGTGGAGAGGATCGCCGAGGTCGTCGGGAAGGCCGGACCCGAGGACGGCGACCCGGGCGCGGAGGTGGGTCGCGCGCTGGAGATCGCCCTCGAGCTCCGCTCGGAGTGCCCGGCCGGGGGTAACGGGGGTTGACCGCGCGCCACGTGGCGGTCGGGTTCCTGGTCCTGCCTCAGGACCGCGCGTTCTTCCGCAGGCCCGAGCCATTCAGGGCCGCGGCCGAGTCGGTGGCGGAGTCGGAGGGTCCCAAGCCCTGGACCGTGGCCGGCTGCGTCCGCAACGCGCTCCTGGAGGTCACCGACGGGGACCTCGGGGAGGTCCTGGAGTACCCGCGGAAGCTCGTCAGGTCGGCCCCGCCCGGGTCGATCGGGGAGGCCCTGGGGGAGACGGCCCTCTTCCTCGGGACCTGGGTCGTCGAGGTGCGGCCCGGGGCGCCCGACCGGCTCGAGCGCGTCTGGTGGCCGTGCCCCGCCCACCTGGCGAGGTACGAGCCCGAAAGTGGGGGCGAGGCCGTCGACCTGCTGAGGGTCGAGGAGGTCGGGGACGCGGCGATCGCGTTCTCGGGTCACGACGAAGCACTCCGCCGCCGGTACGGGTTCATGACGCCGAAACCCCCGAGGCCCGGCTCGGACGTCGAGACCCCCGGGCGCTACGTCGACACGGGAACGATCTCGAAGATCCTCGCGGGAAGGACGCCCGCGAGAAGGACGCCGGACCTCGAGGACAACGTCGCGGGACCCGGGGAACTCCTGCGTCCCGAGCTCCACGTCGGCGTCAAGCTGGTCGGGCTCAAGACCGCGGACGAGGGCTACCTGTACGCCGCGAGGTTCCTCAGACCGGGCAGGTCCCCGGTGGACGGGGGTAGTCTCGTCGGGTTCCTCACGGTCCTGGCGGTGCCCGAGGACGCGTGGGACGACGGGGTACTGGAGGACCTCCCCTCCCCGGGCGGCCGACTCGGCCGGGGACGGCACGCGTGGGTGATCCCGCTCCGCGCGGGGGACTGGTCGGACGACGTCTTCCCCGAGGTGGAGGAACCGGAGGGGGACCTCCCGGGCCTGTACCTCGAGACCCCGACCCCGTTCCCGGAGGGTGACGTCCGGTCCTCCTCCCCGGGCGACCGCCTGAAGGCAGAGGCCGTCCTCGTGAGACCCGGGAGCCCAAGAGATCGCGTCCTCCAGGTCGAGCTCGAGGTCTCGGAGGTGGAGTCCGAGGTACTGGCCGACCGGGTGATCGAGACCCGCCGCGTCTCGACGTGGTCCGGTAAGCGCGCCTCCCCTGACCACCTGGCCGCCGCCGAGGGAACCGTGCTCGCGCTCGGGAAGCTCGACGTCGACCCCGGCACGCCCCTGCTCCTCTTCCCCAGGATGGGGGATGAAGACAGAGAGCTGCTCGCCTCCAGGCTCGCGTTCCACCTCTCCGGCGTGGGTACGGCCTACGCCCTGAGCCTACCGGGGGTGAGCCCGTGACGGACGCCCTCCCGTACTTCCTCGTGTGCCGGACGCCGACGAGGGCGGGTGCGGGTCAGCGGGCGACGGACGTGATCGACCTACCCCTCCAGCGCGAGGCGCACACGAAGCTCCCCGTGATCTACGGCTCCACGCTGAAGGGCGCCCTCCGCCACGCGACGCTCCGGAAACTCTCCGAGGAGCTCGACGGGGAGACCTCCGAGGGGCTCGTCGACGCGGTCTTCGGGGACAGACCCGGCGAGGGTAGCCCGTCACCGGGCGTCGTCGCCTTCAGCGACGCCGTCCTCCTGGCCATGCCCGTGAGGTGCGAGCCCGGCTTCCTGGCCTGGGTGACCTCACCGTACCAGCTCGGTAGGCTGTACGAGGTCCTGGAGCTGACCGGGGAGCTGGAGGACCTCCGGGAGGCCGTCGAGGAGGTCCTGAACGACTGTAAGGACCCGCGGGGGAACGGTGCCCTCGCGCCCGAGGAGGGCACTCTCCTACTCGACAGGATCAGGGTGAGGGCGGAGGCCAGCGACGCCGTCGGGGATCTCGCCGGGGTGCTCTCGGAGACGGTGTTCGAGGGCGCGCCCGAGCCCCACTTCCGGCGCTACGTGGAGGAACGGCTCGTGGTCCTGGGCGACGGCGCGTTCGCGGACCTCGTCAACTCGTGCACGGAGCGCGTCGTCCGCGTCCGGCTCAACGAGGAGAAGACCGTGGAACAGGGCCCCTGGTACGAGGAACGCGTGCCCGAGGGGACCGTCTTCTTCGGCACGCTGAACGTGCGGCACGACACCGTACCGCCCAAAAACGGCGTCGACGCCCGGAAGGTGCTGTTCGGGAGGTGGGAACCGGACGGCGTGCCCGACGGGGACGACAGGAAGTTGGAGGCCCTCAAGGAGGCCGCCGGGGAGCTGGAGGCGGGCGTGCTCGGGGCGGTCGCCGACGGGAGCGGGGACGGCTACCTGGACCTCCGGTTCCAGGTCGGGGGCAGCGAGACGGTGGGCTTCGGTCTCGTACGTCTCAGGCAGTTCGTGGGGGAGTGAGCGGTGACCGTGACCCCGTTCCGGTGGGCCGTCGAGTGCGTGAGGGATGTGGAGCGGCTGACGGGCACGGTCTGGAAGGACTCCGACGACCCGTTGGAGACGTACTACAAGCGCGCCACGAGGGCCGCCGTGATGGTGCTCGAGGAGGGCCTCCCCCTGACCCTCGCGTTCATGGCCTCCCGGGGATCGAAGGACCCCGGCACCCTGCTGGCCTACCACCTCGCCATGTACCTCAACCACGTCGTGTTCGCCGACGAGCCCGAGTGGTCGGAGCTCAGGGAGGAGTGCTTCGGCCGGTTCGACGACGTCGACGAGGACGAGATCGCGGAGAAGGTCGGAGAGTACGTCCGGGACGAGGTCAGGGAGGCCCTGGTGGAGCTGGCCGGGAAGGAGGGCACCCTCGAGATGCGCTACGCCGAGTCACGGGCGCTCGAACTGCTCAACGTGATCAAGCGCGTGGCCGAGGGTTGGCACAAGGTGTCGAGGTTCGGGGGCGGGGATTGATCCCACCTTTCACCCGTCTTTCTTATGAGATATCATCGAAGATTATAGTATCATCTCGTACTGGTTTTTCATAGGGTTAACTTACTTGGTGGAAATGCGGGTTCTTCCCCGTAGGAGACGGTCGTTCCGGGGCGCTTGAGTATGAAGTATTACCACTTCTACTCATACTTATCAATACTGGTAATGGTTTTTCCTGAAGCCCAAAATATGCACTTTAATAGTGCGAGTTTTGCATCTTATTTCAATTCGAAGAGATGACGATTCTAACCGTTAGCAAAGAATTATAGTTCTTACAAGATATCAAAGCTATCTGTAGGCACTATGTAATTATTACTTCATTAAGTTAACTCATTAATTACTCATCAGGAGAAACTATAACTTTCGGTATTACCGATGTTGTATATTAAACTTTTGACTAAAGGGAAACAGATTAGTATCGGATTTTAGTATGATTAAGTGTTCAGCGGAATCGGGGTAATCTTTAAATAGGACCGGTACGCCAGCCCTAGTGGGTAAGGGATAGGGAATCTCCTCGGTGGTTTCGGAGTGTAAAGGGTGATCCTCCGGAAGAACCGCCTGCCCTCGCAATTAACCCGTAATAATATGGGTAATGAAACGGTAATGAAACTAGTATAATCTCCGTTAATTCATCTGCTACCTCTGGTAGTCTCTGTATTTCCGCAAACGCTCGCAATTAACCCGTAATAATATGGGTAATGAAACAACGCCTGGAGAAAAGCCTTCGGTAAACCCCTAACAGACACAGCCCTAAGACCCCTCGCAATTAACCCGTAATAATATGGGTAATGAAACAATACCAGAACGTCTCACCCGCATGGAACTTCGGCTTCAGCGGAGTACCACACTCACAGACTCGCAATTAACCCGTAATAATATGGGTAATGAAACCGCTGTGGATAAACGATTGTCCACCGTGATACATAGCCGTCTAACCCTTCTTCGTCTCGCAATTAACCCGTAATAATATGGGTAATGAAACCTGTCTTCGCTTCTGGCCTTACTGTCTTCGTGAATGTTCCAAGCTCCAGGTAGTCAACTATCATCCTCGCAATTAACCCGTAATAATATGGGTAATGAAACTCTTGAGTAGGATACCGTTGATGATTGCCTCTCTCGTTTCCTTTGCCTCGTAGCCTCGCAATTAACCCGTAATAATATGGGTAATGAAACTGTGCTGGTGCTAAGTGAAAAGATTGCCACCCAATGCCCTAGATCTCTGACTCGCAATTAACCCGTAATAATACGGGTAATGAAATCCCACTACCGTCCTACATACTGCAGAGAGGTCCACCGTTGTTTTTATCCCATAACTCTCGTAATTAATTCGTAATAAAACGGATAATAAGACATTCACAAACTCTTTAAAGTTATAAATTCAATCATTCTCCGATTAACCACTATTTTGCAATTAACCTACAACCTATAATAATATTTGTGGTTAACCTACGTACAATATAAACGACGACTATCGTTATCGGAGGCCATTCGTCGGCCGACCGCGACGCCGTTCCCGACTCTTTGAGGGAAGCGCGGGGACTGTCCGTGGCGTCCGCTTACACGTGGCGTACCCCGGGTCCGGATGGTGGTACCGCCCGTCGGCTCGCGCCGATCGCGTCGTCGGGACGGAAACGTTACGAATTACGTAACTAATGGCGGGGAAGGGGCGTCAGGCCGAGATCCACCGGCGGAGCGCCGCCGGCGTCGGCACCGGTAGCACCCACCACACCGGGAGCCTCCGACCCTTCGGCTCCCGCGGCTGCGGTTCCCGTTTCACTCCCTCAGCCCCCTCGCTCTCTCCCCCGTTCTTCCGCCCCTTCCCGGTGCCTCCGTCCGGTTTCTCCGGCTCCGAGGGCTTAGGTTCACCCTCGGTCCCGTTCTTCGAGCTCTCGGTGGCCCCTCCGGTACCCTCGGTGCCTCCGGTCGGTTTTCCGGGGCCCTCCGGCTTCGTGGACGTCTCCCGGGTTCGATCCGTCTCCGTCCCGCCGCCCACGCCGTTCGCGGGCTTCTCTTCCCCGGGTTTCTCCTCCGTCCCCTCCTTCTCCTCGGGCTTCTCACCGGTCCCCTCCTCACCGCCGGTCTGGGTCCCCTCGATCCCGCTCGGTCGCCCGAAGCTCACGCTGCGCACGGGGGCGGGCATGGGGCCGCTGAAGGTACTCCTCAGGTAGAGCGTTTTACCGCGCCACTCGATCCTCGCGAGCGCTACCACCCGGTAGTCCCCGGGGTCCACCTGGAAGGTCGCCGAGAAGTCCCCGTACTTCCCCACCGGCACCTCCCGGGCCGCCACCAGTTCGTTCCCGCGGTACAACTCGACGCGAACCTCCCGGATCTCGATCCTCTCCGACGAGCCCCCCCGACACCAGCAGGGCTCTGGACGTGCTGCCCTTCACGCGTACGGGCGACGTGTCGGACGACTCGATCCCGGCGAAGAGCGGGATCTTCAGTCCGGCCACCGCGAACACGTCGTCCACGGTACCGTCGCGGTACCGAGCGACTATCCGGAAGACGTACAGGGTGTGCCCGTCCACGTCGATCGTCAGCACGCCCTCCCCGGACCGAAGCTCCCCGCTCCAGACCTCGTAGCAGCCGTGGTAGCCGTAGTCCTCGTAGAACGTCGCCTTGAGGCTCTCGACCTCGCCGGTGACCCGGTATCTCAGGACCAGCGTGGTCCCCCGCTCGGTGACGTCGAACAACTCCATCTCGGCCCTGACGTCCGCGGGTCTCCAGTACCCGTCGTAGTACACCCGCGGGTTCAGGTACGCCTCGAGGGCGCCCATCGCGGCGGCCGTCGTCCCCTCGTCGTCCGACCAGCTCCCGTACTCGGGTCCCGTGGTCGCGACCTGTCCTTTCAGCAGCCAGCGGACGGTCGCGTGCAGGTCGTACTCCGGGTCCTCGATCAGGTCCCGGAGCTTCCTCTTACCGCCGGGCGTGTCGACCTCGACGTCCGTCGCGATATCGTACCACAGCGCCTTCAGCAGGGCGAACCGCAGCACGTCCCCGGTCGTTCGCACGTCGGGCGAGCCGTTCCGCGTCCAGACCGGTCCGTGCGAGCCGTCCACATCCTCCCAGGTTACACCCGACTCGGCGCTGAACAGCCACTCGAGGCCCTTGCGGACGGCGTTAAGGATCCCGTCGCGGTCCACGTCCAACCCGAGCCGGTCCGCCAGCCGGTACACGTCGATCAGCGTCGAGATCACGCGCGCGTGATCGGCCGGGTCCTGGTCGAACCCGCCGTCGCTCCCCTGGTGTCCCAGCAGCCAGGCCATCCCACGCTCCACCGCCTCCCGCACCTCGGAGAACGCGGTGTCGTCCAGCCCCAGCTGACCGCCGACGACGTCGCGGAACTGGAGCACCCTCAGCAGGAGCTCCACCGCCGAGGCCGTTTCTTCGGGCTTCTCCTCGCGCCATCTGCCCCAGCTCCCGTCGTCGTCCTGGGCCTCGACCAGCCCCAGGATCTTCTCCCTGATGACGTCGCGGTCGGTCACGGGCGCGAGACCCTGGTAGACGGTCTCGTGCAGGATCGGTTCCAGTAGTCTGTTCACGTCCCGGAAGGTCGGGTACAGGAGCAGCCCTATGCGGACGGCCGGCCACGTGTCCGCGGGGCTCGACGCCGGGACGTGCAGGGGTACCCGCGAGGCTAACGAGTCCATGCGCTCCGCCGCGAACAGCACCGGGTACGCCGTATCGAACGCCGCGTTCAGGTGTTCGTTGCCCTCGGCGAACCACCAGATCGTGGCTCGCTCGACGGCTTGCCTACACTCCTGCCCGATCGCACCGTACTCCTGGGAACCCGTCCAGTCCAGGGCCGAGGTCGGCGCGAGCGCCGCCAGCAGCACCACCGCTACCACGGTCGCGGGTCGCAAGGTGGCCCCCTTCGGTTACTGAAAAGTAACCGATAAATAAAGCTCGCAACGCCCGCGTCCGGCGCCGTCCTGCCGTACCCGAGGAACGCGAGTCGAGGGAAGCCCCCCTTCGAGCCTGTCGATGGGTTAGGGACAGCGCGACGGCGAGCGCGTACAGTGGGTACACCTCGAGCGTCCTCTCCACCACCCGGTGGTACAGCACCACCTCGTCGTGAAGGGGTACCGTGGATCCGCTGCGGACCGCGTGGTCCCTCCGCCCGAGCGGTACGCGCCCGACGTCCTTATCCTTCGGACGGTGTCGGACCTAGCCCCCTCGGTCCCGACCCCGGCGGGGATGACCTCCGGGGAGGGATGTGAACCTCTAGAAGCTGCGAACCGTGATCGTGCGGGACGACCAGGAGCAGGGAGAGCAGGTCCGACGTCCCGTCCGGTGGCGTGACGCACGGTTCGAACGCCCCGCGCTGAATAGGGAGACGACGCGTCGACGCGGATCGAAGGGGCCCTCCGGGCGGGTTCCCACCGTCACTGAGGCGACGACCTCGGCGGGCGATCCCACGGTGCGCATCCTATCCCGACGTCGGACGGACGGTGCTCCGCCTTCGGGACGACCGCGGCGATTCAAGGTCAGGCCCCTTCTCCGGCGCGACGCGGGGTCCGGACCGTCCGCTCGGTGCCTCGACTTCGGGGGAGGGGGCGAGATGTTGCGCACGGGTCGACGGGCCCGACCCCGATCCGGTCCCTCGCGGCGGAGAGGGCGTTCCGACGGTGGAGGGGGTTCACGGTCGGTGCTCCGTGATGTGGACGGTTCGGTCGAAGACATCCCCGTACGGGTCCGCGGGGGATGACTCGATCGACAGTCGGAACCGTTTCGACCCTTCCCGGACCGGGCGGAGCCCCCGGAGGGTCCGTTCGAATCCCGGTCCTCACGCACGGTCCCGACGGTCTCCGAGGTGAGCGACGATCTCGGCGGGCTCGCGGTGCCGTCCGGGATCCATCGGAGACCGTGGGACGTCGCCGCGGTACCGGGCCCATCATCGGGCCCGAATGTACGATTCCGGATACACGTAAATACGCTTCGAAAACGGGTTACCGGGTCGGGGATACCCTATCTACCCTCCCCGGATGACCGTGAGTTCTCGAGGCCGTCACCCCGGTGTTCATCGGGAAGAGTTGTCCTCCGGTACTGGCTCAGGGCGCTCCTCGGGCGGTGTTCGGACTGGAAGGAGGTGCGCGGGTTCGAGGCGGCCGTGTTCGGCGGGAAGGTCGACGACGAGATGTTACCGCCCTCGGTGAACCTGGTGTTAGTCGGAGAGCGGCAGATCGGGTGCTCAGAGGACTACGGTCCGGTCGTGGGGGGAGACCGGAGGAAAGGTTGGGCTTGGAGGTTCTACCTGAGTATCCCGTACGGGAGGGGTCGAGGTTCGAGCTGGAGGCCCGGTACGTCGTCTCCGAGCGTGCCGAGCGGATCCTCGAGGAATACGGGCTCGACGGGAACTCCGTCCGGAAGGCCTTCGAGCGGTCCCTGAAGTTCCTCTCGCTGCTGGGAGGTGTAGGAGCGCGCTCGCGTCGGCGCGCCGGGTCGCTGATGTGGGAGGAGGTCGTACTTGGGGATGGATTACGGGAGCACGTCAAATAGATCGTCGACTGGATCGAGGATAAGCTGGGCGACGGACTCCGGGACGAACCGGGGGTTCCCCGCGTTCAGGGATGGTTACTTTGCGGTCGGCGTCGGGCCAGGGGCGAAAAGCCTGAACGAGGCGTTGGAGTGCGCCTGGAAAGTTTACGACCGGCTGAGGAATGAGTCGGAGAATAAGAGACGAATGGGGCACTACCTCGGGATCGGTCGCAGGTACTCGCGCTCACGGGTTCACTTCCAGGTCAAGCGCCTGAAGAACGGTGAGTTCGTGCCCGTGGTGACGGCGTTCGCGGGGCGGAGGAAGGAGAGGGGAAACCTGAAGGGCGTCCGGAAGGCTATGGGGAAGAGTTGGACGCTTTACCCGTGAGGCGGCGTCTCCCTCGCATCGGCGGCGGCACTATCGGCGGAACCGGTAGCTCGTGCTTCGCCGGTTTCTCCCGCTCGGGTTTCCGACCCGTCTTCGGACTCGAAGGCTCCTTCTTCTCCAACCCGATCACCGCGACCACGGGCACGTACGGGAACCCGAACCTCCCGGTGACCCGCGGCCACTCCGACTGCACGACCCGTTCCCCTTCCTCCCGCACACCGACGACATCGACGGCGGCGCCACTCCCTCCACCACTTCCTCCGAGCGTCAGTACCAAGTGGTCCGTGAGCGACACGTTCGTGAAACCCTCTTGGATGTCGGCGAACCCACCGGGCCACAGGAACAGGACGTGCGGACTCCAAGCGTCCGATGTCGCCCAACAGTTGAATCCGCCTCCCCGTCCTGAAGGCTGTAGCGGCGCGGGCCACTCGATGCACCCGAAATAGTAGTAAGATCCTAGCTCTGGGTAGTGTTTCGGTCCCGCGATCGGTAGTCTATCGATCTCTTCGGGCTCCCTGTGGGCGGTCGGTATCCTGAGCTTCAGGACCAGGGCGGAGCAACCGTGCCTCCGCTCGTCGTACTTAGGCGTCACCCGGAAGTCGAGTTGGGTCCACCTCCAGGTCCAGCCGAGCACTTTCCACGTGACCTCCGAGCGGCTCACGGGCTCGATCCGTTCCCACTTGACGTTGACATCGGGGCTGTCCAAATCGATCCCCTCGATCGGGTATAATTCGGGATAGAACCTGGCCTCGAGCACCTCCGTGCCCTGCGGTAGGAGCACGTGCAGCGTCACCGGCTTCCCGGGCTCCTTAACCCTGATGTACGCGCGGTACTCCGCGTCCACGTGGTCGACGACTTCGACTCCGTGATCGGATTCCTTCAAGTGGACGTCCTCGATTATCAGGTCGCTCTGCACGCCCACGTCCAGGAGCGCCTCCGGACCCACCCAAGCGTCACCGTGAACGGGCAACGGTAGGACCAGCGCCAACAGGGCCGGTAGGAGGACCCACCGCACCCTCACGCGGAGGCCCCGCGATGGGAGTGCGGCGGTGCGGGATTACTGTTTTTCGCAACGTGGACGTCGTGTGGTGAACCGGGAAGCCGGATCGCCCGGTGTAGGACCGGAACCCCCGACCGGAGGGTATCTCCGCCACGGTCAGCAGCCCCCGTTCCCACCGTCACCACCGTTACCACCATCGCCCCAGTCTCCTCCGTCGCCGAACCAGCCACCATTTCCCCAGCCCCCTTCCATCGATTCGGCGATTTCAGCGATGCTATCCACGATACTCTCGAAGATGCCACCGGACTCATCGGAATCCCACCAGTGATAATCCCCGAGGCCATCGCCCCCTGCGCACCAACCGTTATGGTCACCGTCATGGTCCCGGTGCCGTCGGGACCCGTGTCCGTCGTCGGTCCTACCCTCGTGTGGGTGGAGCTCGGAGAACGTCTCCCCGAGCGGGACCACGCCGCCGAAGGCGAGCGTCCAATCTTCTGCTGAACCGCGGCGACCGACCCCCAGCAGGGCGACAATCGGGGCGCGGTCCTCCGACCTGCGGCCGAGCGGGATCGCGATACCGCGGAGGTCGTGCTCGGTCTTGAACTCGTACCGGCTCGTTGGAGGTATCACGAGCGTCACGTGGAAGGTCACGAGGCTACCTTCCTCGGCGAATTCGCGCAGGGCGTCCCCGGAACCCACGATCTTCAGGGCTTCCCTCAGCGCACCCCTACACCCTTTGATGTAACCCCTACTTCCCACTACGAACTGGGTTCCCTTCCCTCCCGAGAGGTCGCGGTCCGGCACCTTCAGGAGTCCGGAGAGCCTGCGGTCGAGCTTGTCCGGAGTACCTTCGGCTCTGAAGACGACACCGACGATGTCTTCGGCCTCCTCCACGATCCTCGACGCCTCGCGGACCACCTTACGCCCCGCCGATCTCGCCGACCAGAGCGCGGCGATCAGTAGTATCACTGAGAGTACGATCACCTCACGATCCGCCAGTCTCGCCGACCATAGGACGACGATCAGTGGTATCG
This sequence comes from Methanopyrus kandleri AV19, assembly GCF_000007185.1. Classification (GTDB taxonomy): domain Archaea; phylum JAADCQ01; class Methanopyri; order Methanopyrales; family Methanopyraceae; genus Methanopyrus; species Methanopyrus kandleri. Next base: position 1,314,251 of record NC_003551.1, read on the forward strand.
TCGAGAGTACGAACCGTACGGGTGCGGTCATCGGTGCCGATATTAGCAGCAGTACGAATAGCAAGAGCAGTGAGGGGAGGAGACCGAAGACGAAGAACACGATCGCCGTCGTCAGGCCGAGGATCACTATCCAGACGTCGGAGAACAGTTCGAGCCATCGCAGGGCGAGGAGCGTCGAGCGCTCCCCGATATCGGGTGCCCCCTCGACGCCGGCGGAACCACGGATTCTCCCGGCGGTATAAGCCTTACGATAAGTATACGGTGGCCGGGCGGTGCCGGTGCGTGTCGATACGAAACGCGGCGGTACCGGCGGTTCCATCCCGCGGGTCGTCCTGGTGGTGACTTTCATCCCCGGATGGTCGGGTCCCGTGGGCGGACCTCTTCACCTCCGTGTCGCTGGACCTCGATCACGTAGGAAACGAAGTTGTTGTAGGAGAGCACCCGGTACGCCTCCGTGTGCAGGTTGAGCCACATGCGGACCGCGGTCAGCGCGCACACCGTCGCCGAGGCGCAGGTCCCCATCAGGTAGCCCAGGGCGAGCCACTTCACACCCCACCGATGCCACGCCAGGAGCTCCGCGATCGGGACGAGGGAGAGCGCCACCGTCGCCTCGATCTCCCGGCGGAACGTGATCAGCTGCGGGTACGTGTAGACCACCAGCGCCCCCGGGACGCTCCCCAGCAGGTACAGTACCAGGAGGTCCGGGTTCGCGCCGGCCAGTTGCCGTTCGATCCACTTCACCAGCGTCGCCAGGTTCCCGAACGGCGGGACGGGGACGGCGCTGACCGCGTGGATCAACGCTGACGACGCCTTCAGGACCGGCCCGAGGAGGTACGCGACGTCCCCCGACATCCAGTAGTGGAACCGAGGTCTCACGAACGAGGCGGTCACCAGCGCCAGGACGCCCGAGAGCGCGAGGGCGATCCCGGCCCCTTTGATGAACTGGAGGAACATCCGCCGTCCTATCTCCTCGAGCTCCCTCGACTCGACCCTGTAGATCCTGTCCAGGTCGTCCCCGACGTCGATCCAGAAGATCCCGGCCGCGAACGTGCCGGCCAGCAGGGGGACCATCCCCACGGATGCCGGGACGTCGAGCGGTGGGTACGGGAACCCACGCCCGCACCAGATGACGATCTTGTCGAAGAACATCATGGCGTAGTACGCGATCGAGGACAGCGCGATCACGAAGTAGTCCAGCGCCGCCGCGGCGGCCACCACCAGGCACCCTACCAGGTACTCCTTGGTGATCTCGGGAGGGTTCTCGAGGTGTTTCCGCGCATTCGCGACGAGGCTCGCCGTGAGGGTGATCGCCAGGAGGGACGACGAGAGTACGAACGACCTCAGGACGTCGGAGGTCACCGCCGCGAGGACGGCGAACGCGACCGAGAACGCCGTCCAGGAGGCCACGATCTGTAGGACGGCCTTCCACCGGTACTCCTTCCAGCTGGCCGCGACCATGCAGGTCAGGGTGTAGACGATACCCGTCAGCTCGGCGGCCAGAACGACGTCGTGCGAGAGCTTCAGACCGAAGGACTCCGAGAGCAGCCGGCTCAGGAGGTACGGCACGGGCGGGTAGACGACCGCCAATAGCGCGAGCACGCCGATGACGGGGGACAGTACCCCGAGGTACCTCGCGTCCGCCACCATCCGCGAACCTAAGACCTGGAAGGGTGAGGACGAGAGCAAACCCACGATGAGACCGAAACTGAGCCTGGGTAAATCGTTGAAGGACATCGATTCCAACAGTGCCAACAGCGTGATGACGCTCCAAACTGGGGTGAAGAGTAACGCCGATCTGACGACGGACTTGAGGTCCGCCCTTCCCCTCCTCACGCCCCGGATGACCTTGTCGATGGCGTCCGATAGGAACCCCATTCGATCTCACCCGGGGTCGGGGACCGCGTACTTCGCGTATCGACGCGTGTACTCCTCGCACATCCTGGTGACGTCGAACCTCCGGGCCTCCCTCGTTGCCGTGTACGACATCCGGAGGAGGGCCTCCGGGTCTTGGAGCAGTTCCAGGAGGGCCCGTGCACCGGCCTCGTGGTCCTCCGCCGGGAACGTCCGTCCTATCCCTTCCTTGACGATGTAGGGGACCGCGCCCACCTCGGACGCCACCACGGGACACCCGGTGCTCATCGCCTCGAGGAGGGCCATGGGGAGCCCCTCGGACCTGCTCGAGAGCACGAACACGTGGAACTTGTGGTAGAACCGCAGGATCTCCTCCGGAGACTGGGATCCGTGGAACTTCACGACACGCTCCAGCCCCCGCCGCTCTACGATCTCCCGACACCTCTCGTAGTGCTCCCGGTCATCGATGGGTCCGACCACGTGGAACCGGACCCTGTCGTGTCCCATCTCCTTGGCGACCCTCGCCGCCATCCGGACGAACACGTCGATCCCCTTGATGGGTTCGACCCGGGCGACCGTCCCCACGTGGAGTCTGTCCGCCTCGCGGAACTTCCTCTCCACGTCCGAGGGCGGTGGAAACCTCCAGGTCTCGATCCCCGAGTAGATCACGTCGATGCGGTCCTCCGGCGCACCCTGCTTCACGGCGTGCTCCCGGTGGTAGTCGGAGATCGCCAGGATCTCGTCGCAGTACCGGTAGGAGGTCTCGATCATCGACTCGAAGCACCGCCGGTACAGCTCCCGGGCTACGTCCCCGAGTCCCTCGAGGCGTGTGTCCAGCTCTCGGATCAAGACGCCGTGCTCCGTGATGATGTACGGGGTTCCTTTGACGGCCTTCCTGATGGCGCACAGGAAGCCACACACGCCGCAGTTCTGCGGGTGAGCCACGTCGCACTCGGGCATGTGGCGGACGCCCGATGCCGCCCCCATGACGAAGGAGCAGACGTTCGACACCGCCCAGTACAGGTCGCTGAACCGCTCGTCCGAACCCAGCTGGTCCTCCACGTACCGGGCCAGCGTGTACACCGTCGGTCCTTCCAGTACTTTCACAGGATTCTCCGAGACCTCGTACAACCGTTTCAGCATCTCCTCCTCCAGCGGCTCGCCCTCCAGTATATACTCGAAGGCCCGCTCCAGGACGCGGAAACCCCTGGGAGCCCACTCACCTCGGCGTCCCAGCAGCCACCGGATCCTGTGAACCGGGAACACGCGGGCCGCCCAGCGGCGCTTCCCCATCCGTCTCGGTACCAACTCTCGGACGACCACGTCCCGGACGTTCTCCGGGATGTCCACGACCGGCTCCGTCTTCCCCGGGGGCGCCAGGCAGAGCACGTTGAACCTGACGTTCGGGGAGTGCTCGATGAGACGCTGTACCCAGGTCGTGACTCCCCCGAGCGCGATGGGATACGTTCCCTCCGTTACGATGGTGACCTCGGGCCCACCCAACATGATCACCCGGTATTCATTACTGAAAATACAGCTCGATAATGTACATTTCCCATATGGGTTACATTAGCTAACGTTAACTCACTCGAGCATTGACGGAACTAACATCTTGAAAACATCAGCCGGTCGGATCGTCGGCCGACACGGGCCTCTAGATGATACCCGATACGGCACGCTGTCTCTGGGTCCACGGAGCGAGGGAGGGTATCCTTCGACGTGTACACGGGTCACCGATCGCGCGGATAGAATCCTCGTCCCGTTAACGATACCCAACTTTCTGCTACGTTAAACCAACGTGATCGGGTTGAGTATCACGTGACGGTAGGATGACCGCAGGTAGTGTGTATCCGTTCATAAGACGCCCGCACCCTACGGTCCGGTGGTAGGTTGGGAAGGCCGTCCACGGCTCGGACCGGGACGCACGAACCGTCACGACTCCGACGTCAGCTTCCGGGCCAGTCCCTTCGCGTCCTTCACGGTCAGCGGTATGTACCCGCGACCCCTCAGGTGCACCCTGACCGTCTCGGCCACGACCCGCGTGGTGCCTTCCGTCCGCTCGGTGGTCCTCCATCGTGACCACTTCCGCTCCCTCGATCAACTGTCGCGGTATCTCCTCACCGCGTTTGAAGAACCCGTAGTCCCGCACGATGACCAGCCGATCCGGCTCGACCCGGACGTGACTGCACAGCAGGTACGTCAGGATCGGTAGCCCCCTGGAGGATCGGCGCGGATAGTCCCACCTCGAAGTACCAGCTGGCCGTAATGCCGAACTTCACGAGCTTCGCGAGCGTGATGACAGGCTACCCACCGTCGCGACGCGGTACAGCCGGATCCGGTTGCGACCGACGGCCCCGCCGTAGAACCGGTAGCACCTAGCGTTCAAATCCGTCCGAGGTACGGTGCCGCGACCTTCATCCGTATTCCTCGATGTCTCGAAACCTTTAGAGGATGCTATCTCGAACCCTCACATCTCGCGGATCGCCCGGGCGAGTCCTTCGGTGTCCAGCACGGACAGCGCCAGTTTCTCACCGTCCACCGTCCTGAGGACCGCCGTGTCACCGAGGATCGTCACGTCGACGACCTCGTCGGACCGCACGAACCTGGAGCGGAAGGGTTCCCACACATCGAGACCGTCCGGCCTCACGACGACCCTTCTCATGAACGAAGAGAACACCTCGAAGGCGCCCGGTACCGACGCCGTTACGATCGCCACCCAGACGAAGAACCAGATGTACTCGGAGAGGGCCCTCGGCCCCTTGACCGACAGGATCAGGAACGAACAGGCGGCCATCGCGATGGGCACGGACGGCGCCAGGGCCTGGAAGGTTCCCCGAGGCCCGGGGGTCGTAGCTCGGGTACTCCGGCCACTCTACCCGCCTCATCCCGACCTCCGACTCCTCGCGGTGTCGGAACTACGGGCGTTACGTTTCGAACGATGCGGTGCGTCCGGATTCCAGCGGTCGTATGACGTCCTCGGGGTATGGTGCGTAGGACGTACACGGACGGTACGCGGTGGATATCACCGACACCGTGTCCTGACCGGACCACCTCGGGCGCGGCGGCTGCCCGACGGGCGGCTCGTACACCACGACCTCTCACCAGTCCGTCTCCGGAGGTCGTCCACCAGGTCGGTCACGTCCGGACCTCCACGGCCTCTCGGAGGACGCCCCTCCACAGGGCCTCGTACTCCTCGGGATCGACCACGTGCATCTCGATGGGGTGCGCCCAGGATTCCTCCAGACCCAGCTCGCGTTCGATCTCCGCGACGATCTCGGCGCGTTCGAGCGGTTTCTCGGGCGCGTTTCCGCTGACGATCACCACCCTGAGCCGGTCCCCTTCCACCGACGCGTACACCCTCGTACGCCCTCCGAGGAGGTCCCGGGCGACCTCCGCGATCCGCTCGGCCCAGTACCTCCACCTAGTCACGAACGGCCGGTACTCCGGGGGGACCTCGGCCGCGGTCCCGTGCTAGGGAACCTCGGAGAGCTTCCCGTCCAACCACATCACCAGGTTGTCCAAGGCGGCCTCATCGAGCTCCCTCAGGTACGTGGGCTCCGGTAGTTCACTCCCGTCCTCGATCAGGTCGTACTCTCGATCGGTCCTGGGATCGTAGACCATCACGCGGGGCGCCCAGCCGCCGAAGGCGTCCTTCACGCCCCTGTACACCTCCTCGACCTCCTCGGGGTGCTCCGACGCGGTCTTTACGATCGAGCCCGCGCCGAGCACCGCCAGGAACGCCTCGGGGACGGCCTGTGCCGTCCTCCCCGCCACGGTGATCATCTCATAGAGCACGTCCTCGAACGCGGTGAGCCGGAGGGCCGCCACGGTCGCGTCCTCCTCGGAGAACCCGTACCGGTCCATCAGCCGCTCCGCCCGCCCCCTCACCTCGCATCGACGCGCGAGCAGGAGGGCCACCGACAGGTCGGGGGCGTAGCTGGACAGGTACTGCCTGGCGATCAGGAACCCGCTTATACCCATGGCCTCGCACCCGACCAGTCCCACACCCACGGTCCCCACACCCAGCGCGCCCCGCCTGGCGGTCGCGACGTCCTTCAGGTCGTTGCAGCTCTCGAGCCTCCTGAACTCGACGCCGAGACGGCCGTCCCTCCTGAGTCTCCTGAGCCCTTCGATGATCCTGTCCACGAGCGTCTCCGCCCTGTCCAGGAACGCGATCCTGTGCCGTCGGAGGTCGAGCCTCGTCAGGATCTCCAGGATCAACCCCACGTCCTTCTCCTTCCGCAGGTACAGTGGCAGCAGGTAAGCGCGCCACTCGCCGGACGCCTCCACCGAGACGCGAACCGACGGTCTCTCCAGCACGGGGCGGTTGGCGATCACCACGTACGCCCCGGGCAACCCGTAGTACTCGCCCAGCATCAGCTCGAGCGCCTTCTCCACCGAGTCGACCTCCGGTGCGAAGACGACCCCGCCACCGGTGGCGAGCGCGATCCAACCGCCGATACCGACCTCCTCACCCGTTCTCACCGCGTGATCCAGCTCGAGGAGGGCCCGCACGACCCTTACGCGTCCTTTACCCTTAACGCTCTCGATCCACTCCTCCAAGCGGCTCTCGACGACCTCACGGACCTTCTCGGCGTAGTCCCCGAACACGACGTCCCGGAGCTTCCCCCTGGTATCCTCGCTCGGGTTACGGTCCAGGGCCGCCCAGACCGTGCTCAGGTGGACGAGCCGGCCACCCAACGACTCTCTCAACGAGTCGCGCACGATGCCCTCCTTGACCTCCGCCAGGAGCGATCGGACGAGGCCGTGGTGGGCGTCGTCCAGGACCACCAACGACCCGCTCAGGACCTCGCGGAGCCTGTCGACGCTCATGTGAGGTTCCTCACCCTCCTCCCGCATGGCCCGCTCGCGCGATTCGACGAACCGGGGTAGGTCCCCGAGCTTACGGTAGGTCAGCAGGACGACGCCGCGTTTCACCTTCCTGGCTCCGACCATGAAGTTGTGATCCCTGACCACGTCGCAATCGCCGCACCGCTCCCAGGTGCACGGGCCCTCCACGTACTCGCGAAGACGCTCGAAGTAACCCCAACGCCCGAGCTCCATCGGGTCCCCGTCGGCGCGTCTGTACACCTCTTCGTAGAACTCGGGGGTACACTTGGGCAAACTGGAGAGTTTCGGATCTTCTCCGAAGTTCTTCAGGAACTCGCTCACGGGTATCTCGCACTCGTAGTCACCGAGATCCTTCAACCGGAGGACGTCGGAGGAGCCCGAGAGCTTGTCCCTCAAGACCCGCTCGACGTCGTCCAGGAGCGGCTCGGGGGCGACGTAGAAGCATATATAGGACGCCTCCCCGGCCGTCAGCAGGTTCTCGACGACCCTACCGACCGTGTACGACTTCCCGACCCTCGAGGACGTTCCGCAATCCGGCATCCCCCACGCGACCGCCTCACCCCGGAGTGACGCGGAACGACGTCGCGATCCCGGGAAGGGCACCCCCGTTATCCCGTAGGAAAATAATTGACCGACGACACCACGACGGACGCCGTCACGGGGGTGCCCGGCATCGAACGTCTCCGTATCCCGGCTCCCGACCCAGGGATCCCGCAGCCCGGGGGACCGGCGAAGGTGTCGTGACCGACGTCCCGCCCGTTGGGGCGTCCGAACTGAAGGTGGGCCTCGGATCTAGAACGAACTGATGGGTGTAAGGGAGTAACGACCGAAGCCGACCCCGAAAAACGGTTAGTAACCTCGAAACGCTTCGACCGGTGGGAGCGGTTCACCCGAACAGGAACGACTCGACGAGAGCCTCGGCCTCCTCGTACTCGCCCTCGTCGAGCAACTCCGAGAGGAGATCGGCGGGGTCGTACTCCGACCCGCTCTCCATGAGGACGAGAGCGTCCTCGAAGATCCTCCTCGCCTCGTCCAGCATCCTCAGGGCCTCGATCAGGTCGAGCGGACTCTCCGCGTCCAGGGCCGTCTCGACGGCCTCGTCCGCGAGTCGCTCCGACTCCCAGATCAGCTCCCAGGGGTCCAAACCGTTTTTCACCCCCTCCCTCCGACGTCTTCCAGGGCCCGTTTGAGGGCGCGGCGGGCACTATCGTAGGCCTCGGTGCCGGGTTTCACTCCTTCCTGCTCCAGGTATCGCTCGAACCTCGCGATGAGCTCGAGGTTCACGGTCTCGCGCACGACCTCGTCGACCCGTCGGGACAGGCGCAGGAGCGCCCGTCCCGTGGCGGTGTCCTCGCCGACCCTCGCGGCCTCGCGCCTCAGATGTTTCCGGAGGCTGTTCATGACCCGGAGCATCAGGTCCGGGTTCCGCGCCAGTGCCTTCCCGACGGCGTCCCGCCCACGGATCGCTCAGAGGTCCCGACCTGATGGCACGCTCGGACGGTAAAAGCGTTGCCATTCACCCCCGCGCCGGTGCCCGCGGACCCTCCGCCGTCGACCAGACCCGATCTTGTATGGTGCAGGAGCGAGGGCATAGTCGGGACTCAGGATGGCAAGGCTTTTATCTTAAGGCACTGTCTCATCATCGCTCCCATACAACTTAGATGCACCTGAAGGGACCATAAGCCGGGGTTGGTCGAGTCGCACGCTCACGTCCCGATACCCTCGGACCCCGTGGAACGGATCCGAGCCCTCCGGGTTCTACGGGAGGTGTACCGTCGCGGGAAGAAGCCGGGCTTCGAGGTGACCTACCGGACGGTGAGCGGGAGTACCTGCGGTCCGTACTACGTCGCGAGGTGGCGGAGGGACTCGAAGTTCAGACACGGTAGGACCCTCTACCTAGGCAAGCCCGAGAACGAGAGCGTTCGGTTCACCGAATGGCTGGTTTCACTGGATCGAAGTGAGGTTCTGGAGCTCGCGCGACACCTCATGCGCAACCTCCGCTCCGTCCTCAAGACCCTCCTCACCGAGGTCTCGAGCCTCCCATACAAGAGGGCGAGATGTGTCCTGACCCGCGGGCTCGCGCTGGCCTTCGACGCCAGACCCTCGAACTCACCGCGAATCCGCGACCTCCTAGAAGAACTTCCCGATCGACTCGAATCCTTCCTCGTGAGGACCCTCGGAGGCTGGCCCGCGCATTACTCCTCTCACTTGAACAAGATCATCCGTTCTCGAAGGAAATCCCTCGACGGGAGGCACGAGGTACCCGACGTACAACTCGAACTCGAACGCTGGAGGCTGAGGCACGACCGGTGAACGCCGGAGAAGGGCGTCGGACCGGCGCGGGTCAATCGCCCCCGTCACCACCGTCCCCGTCGTCACCGTCTCCACCGTCACCCACGTCACCCACTCCGTCACCCGTGTCCTCGTGTAGACGGTCGAACCCCGAGAACACCCACCCGACGGGAGACCCACCGAAGGCCAACTCGAACTCATCGTCATCTCGGTCGAAGATGGGGTGGATAACATCGTGTGATGATATCGTCGCGGCGACCCGTCCCCCCAACAGGGCGACCATCGGTACGTCGTCCTCCGGTTTACGACCCATCGGCACCACGACGCCGCGCAGGCGGTAACCCTCGGTCTCCCCTCGAGTCTCACGCGGAAGGTCACGAGACGTCCCCTCCCGGGCGAGCTCACGCATGTTCTCGTCCGACCCTACCACCCCCCAGGACCCTCCTCAGCGAGCCGCGACGCCCTTCGGCACTCCCCCGGACCACGAACTGGACCCCGGTCCTCAGGGAAACCGCGTCGTTTGGTACCTCTAGAAGCCCGGAGAGCCTCGAATCGAGCTCGTCCCGGGTGCCCCTCCCTTCGAAGGTGACGCCGACCAGGCCTCCCGTCGCCTCTACCACTTCGAGCGGATCACGTCGGCACACACCTCGTGCGAACACGAGATCAGAAGCACGATCGATATCCGGGCCGTGAAGGGCGCCAATACCATCGCCACGACCGTGGGAAGTGACGGTACGATCGAAGGGGCCAGCAACACGGCCGACAGCAGGAGGACGGGTGAGACCATCTCGAGTCTCCTGAGCCGTCGTGGGGCGCGTAACGTCCCCACGACGTCGGGCACCGTCGGACACTCCCCGACATGGTCGGTGGAATCACCCACGGTGGGGCGCGTACCCGACGGCCTTACCCCCACGCGGTCGGACGCCCGCCCGGGAAAGATGGTAAACTGAAGTGTTTCCTTTTTAGATAAACCGGTTTCCGAATAGGATCTTAGGACTCGCCCGACGCCCTCGCTCGCCGAGGTTTACCATACAAGAGGAGAGGGGAGAGGACCGGACCCGCCCGAGGGGCCGGATCGCAACGCGTGGGATCAGAACCGGAGCCCCCGCACGCCCTCCGCGTCGACCCACCTGGCGACCCTGAGGCACCTCCGGCACATCGGCACGACGATCAGGCTGTCACCCTCCTCGAAGTCCACGCGGGCGACGACCCTCCGGAGCACCCGAGCGTGCACCTCCGGCTCGGCGAGCAGCGCGTACGTCGAATACTGCAGCCTGAACGCCCCGTGGGACTCCAGAAGCTCGCGCAGCTTGCGGCGCTCGGCCTCCCCTCCCGGTTCCTTGAAGTCGTAGACGTAGAGGCGGAGGCGCGGGGACGGACCCCCCAGGACGCCCAAGGTCACCACCCTCAGACCGGCCAGGGCCGCTCCGAGACCGGGTCCCCAGGACCCACCGAGACCCCGTACCTCGCGAGCCTCGACGCCCGATCGGCGTAGAGCACCGGTGCAGGCAGACGACTCCACGTCCCGGACGGGTTACCCCAGTTCGAGGCCGTGAGGTCATGGACCAGCCCGATCAGGTCCCCGTCGAGCTTATCGTCACGGCGGCGCAGCGCGATCGGCCTCGGGGTCCCGGGCTTCTTATCGCCCCGTCTCCGCGGCGTGTACGGTGAGCAGCATAGGTGGACGGTCGATCCGTCGAGCCGCACGTAGGCGCCCCTAGGCGCCCGCCACCCCTCCCCCTCGATCGCGTAGACGGTCGGGTCCGACTTGATCACCTCGACGACCGTCACGTCCAATCCCAGCTCCCGTCCGACCTCCCGGACTGCCTCCAGCTCCTCCCCAGGAACGGTCCCGTCCCTGAGGTAGACCACCCGATCCGAGTACTCCCGGGCCGTTTCCAGGACGATCTCGGCCGTCCTCCCCGACGTCTCGCCCCGCTCCCCCACGGGCACCGTGAACGTCCTCCCGTGCTCGATCAGGCCATCCTCATCGACCACGAAGCACGAGCAGCAGGCCCGGCCCTCGACCACGCGACCGCCCTCGACCTTCCTCGAGACGTCCACGCCGACCACCGCGACGTCCTTCGGACCCGAGGTCGCCCTAACCGCGTACGGCTGACCCGCGTGCTTGCAGTGGATCCCGACCGCCAAAACCGTCGCCGCGTACTTCACGGTCTTCCCGTCGGAGAGGACGCGCTCCGTGAAGCACTGGACGAGCGGGTCCCTCCTCTTGACCCTCGCGTACGTCCGATCGTCGTCCGACAGCACCCCGACCAGCACCGGCCCGTCCGCGTCCCCCACCAAGTCCGGGAGGTCCACCGCGTCCGCGACTCTGACGTCACCGGCCTCCACGTCGTGACCGAGGAGGCGCCGCAGCCTCCCGACGACCAGCTCCAGCAGGCGCTCCAGGTCCCGCTCCGAGATCCCGGCGCGCCCCGGGAGCTCCCGATCGGCCACCAGGTGGACGGCCTCCCCGTCCAGCTCGCCCGCACCCTCGTAGGGACCGTAGTTCCACAGGAGATCGTTCAACTCCGTCCGCTTACCACGTTTCTCCCCACCCGCGACCACGGCCGGCGGTCGGACCCTCCGCGTGTCCGTGGACCCCGGGTGCTCCCTCACCTCCACCGCGACGTCCGGGAACCTCCGCCGGAACTCCCCGAGACCCCGATCCAGCAGGTACCGGCCGACCGAGACCCTGTCCGCGACCCCCAACCTGAAGTACTCCGTCACCGGGTGCACGGGTACCTGCCACCTCAGGACGTCATCCGGGTAGTGGAGAACACCACCGCCCACCTTGACCGTCACCACGACCTCCGGATCCACCTCCACGCCGTACCCGGACCAGTGCTCCCTCAACCTCTCCAGGTCCCACCCGTCCTCGCCCTCCCATTCGTCGGCCGGGACGGCGTCCACGACCTTCAGCCTCCTACCCGTGAGCCCACCGTCAGTGGGGATCACGTACGTCCCCGGGAGGACCCGCTCGGCCCACCCCACGCCCCGATCCCTCACCAGGTCCTTGAGCCGGACCCTCGAGATCGCCCTCGCCCTGGGATCCACGGACAGGAGCACGGTACCGTCCCCGAGGGCCCTGGCGCGGACCTCGAGCCCCAGCCTCACCTCGACCGGACCGTACTCGCGACCCAGCGTCCTCAGGACCCGATCCCTGACCTCCCTCCAGTTACCGAGCGCGTACACGCCCGGGATCCTCTCCCCGTCGAACCTCCCACCGTAACAGACCTCGAAGAAGTCCCGGTCGCACAACAGGGAGTACCCGGTGTCCAGCTCGAACCCGAGCCCCTCCAGGCCGAGGCGCAGGGCGGCCCGCACCGCGTAGGCCCTGGCGGTGGGGGACAGGTCATCCCAGCTCACGCGCTCGCCCCGATCTCCGGCCGAGTAGACGACGGTGTCCACCTGGAACGCGAACTCTCTCTCCCTCAAGTGGTCCTTCACGGCTCCGCGGGCGGCCCCTCGATCGTGGTAGTCCTCCCTACGGAGAACCTCGAAGTCCATCCGGACCCGAACAGCGTTAGACCTCCAGGGCATCCCACACAACCCCCACGTCCTCGGGGTCGAATTCGAGCGGCTCGGGCGGGGACTGACGCGAGACCCCGTCGCGGACCTCGCGGATCCGACGGTCGACCGCCTCGAGCAGGCCACCCCGGACCCTGCTCAGGACGGTCAGGACCGGGGCCGACACGGCGTCGAGATCGCGCAGGAGGACCGCGTCTCCCTTCCACCTGAACATCTCCCTAGACAGCGAGCCGTCCAGGAAGCGGCGGAGCACGGGGACGTCCACGGCGAGCGCCCTCCACTCCTCCATCAGGTCCAGGATCAGCCCCGGCCGCCTCCCCCTGGGACCGTGGAGGAACCCCAGGAACGGCTCGAGCCCCGCCGCCACCGTCCTCGAGAGCAGGACCGGCAACAGCACGCCCGCGTACCCGAAGCTGATCGCCGCGTTGAACGGGTCCCTCGGGGGACGCCTCGTCCTCCTCCCGGAGAACGCCCAGTCGGGTAGGACCTCCGCCAGGGCCCGGAAGTACCGGCAGGCCGCCCTCCCCTCGTAACCGCGCAGCGCGTCGGTGGAACCCGCGTTCAGCGCCCTCTCGGCCTCGGACCTCACCTCATCAGCCGCGTCCTCTAATCCGGTGATCCCGGTCTCATTGGCTAGGAACTCGAGGACCGCGGCCCTGGCCAGGATCGAGGAGGCGATCAGCGGACGGGCGAAGGCGAGACGCGCCGACGGTTGTGAGGCGATCTCGTACTGCTTCAACCTCAGGGTCGCGTACCGCTCCGAGAACGGTACGGTCACGCCCAGGATCCGGTTCCCTCCGAGGTACACTATCGGGACCTCGTTTCTGAGCGCTAACCGCACGGCCTGGGTCGTGATCTGGGCTCCACCCGCGATGATTATCCCGGTAGTACGGACCGCTGAGTACTTGCTCTTCCCGATCCGAAACGCGTCTTCTCTCCTCTCGATCTTACCCCTTCTCAGGAAGATCACGGTGTCGTTCGGGGCGCCCATATCGGACACCCCACCGTCCAAAGAAGGTAGGTTACGGGTTGATATTATTTACGCCTTAGTTTGACGAAAATATCAGTATATATATTATTTTTATGAACGATTTCTCGGCGCTCAAGCCTTGAAACCGGGGAATTCGAGGTGCGGTGATCGCCTGGGATCGGGATCGATTAACGCAAACAGCTTATATTGACCGGACATATGCTCGCGTCGCGGCGCGTTCCTAGGACATGATTACACCAGCGTACAGGACGCTGAAAGGTTGGCAACTACGCTCGGAAGCCCTGCCTGTCGACCCCGATGGCTCTACACGCGCGGTACGACGGATCGACGGACTCCGGGCGTCTTCGGGTTCGAGACTTCCCGCCAACGACATCTTAGTGCCGAGCCCGGAGGCGGACAACGGCCCGAATCGTCACGTGTCACCGTAATCGCGTGAACGATCATCCTTGAACTATTATCCACACTATCTCGAGTTTAAACTGACACTAATTAGTTATAAAACGACTATAATTTTATTACTTAATAGAAATAAAGTTTTGAAACCTGTAATTACCTATTTTAACTATTAAGTTAATTGTAAGAGTTACGATTCTGACATCGAGGTCATGAAGCGTGCGATCGAAACCTCCGTACCTCGAGAGTTTCATTACCCATTTTATCACGGACGTCCACGGCACGTATCTTGCGCCGGGTTTCATTACCCATTTTATCGCGAGTTAATCGTGAGGCTCAGTGTGAGTTCTCGGATGAAGACTGAGAGATCGTTGAAGACTTTTTCGTTTCATTACCCGTATTATTGCGGGTTAATTGCGAGACTAGACCTATGTGCTCTGTTATAACCCATGCGTCGGTGGTCGTCATGTTACCCCGTTTCATTACCCGTATTATTGCGGGTTAATTGCGAGGGCGGGCGGTTCTCCCGGAGGATCACCCTTTACACTCCGAAACCACCGAGGGGATTCCCCATCCCTGGCCCACCAAAACCAGCACATCAGTTTTATTTAAAGATTATCCCGATTCCGCTGAACACTTGATCATACTAAAATCCAACACTAATTCGTTTCCATTTAGTCGAAAGCTTAATATACAACATTGGTAATACCGAAAATCATAGTTTCTTCTGATGAGTAATTAATAAGTTAACTTAATGAAGTAATAATTACATAGTGTTGATGAACCGCTTTGATACCTCGTGAGAATCACAATTCTTTGCTAACGGTTAGAATCGTTATCCCTTCGAAGCGAAGTAAGGTGCAGGATTCGCACTATTAAAGTGCACTAGTTGGGCTATAGCCAAAGTCTAAGCGATATCAGTAAGTATGAGTAAATAGAGTAATACTCAATACTCAAGCGCCCCAGAACCACCACCTCCTACGGGGAAGGACCAGCCTTTCCATCCGGTTAATTAACTCGATAAAAAGTGAGTATGATGTAGTATTATAATCATCACGTATTTATAACACCAATCTCACCACAGGCCCGCGACCCGACTTCCGAGTCGTCGACCTTCATCCCCGATTAGCGCCCGCCGTTGCCGTTCAACCTTCGGGTAGGAGGGTGATCCGACCGAGGTGAGCGCGTCTTCGGGCCTCACGCTCTCGACGTCGAGAAGGGGCGTCGCCGAAGCGGCTGGAGATAGTAGCGGGGGACGGGTAAAGATCGAGGTGGCGGAAGCGATCGGCGTGTCACACGCGGGCTCTGCACCTCGGCGGGATCACGGGCGGTACCAGGACCGGGAACCCTCGCTTGCCGCCCTTCTCAGGGGGTTTCTCGGGCGGCTGTTCCGGCGGGCTCTCCGGTGGGTTGCTCGGCGGTGTCCGACCCTGCCCATCCCGTCGCCCTCGCTCCTTCACGGTGAACGACAGCCGCTCCCTGTACTCACCGTACGGCCCCTCGTACCTCACGATCAGGGTGTAATCGCCGGGTTCCTCCGGCGCCCGGAACCTGAACATCACCAGGCCACCGTCGACGTATCCCCCGGGTAGTAGTTCCACCGCACCCAGGTCGGTGACCGACCCACGTTCGTCCTTCAACTCGAACCTCAGGACGCCCTCCTCCGGCCAACAGTCCCACGGCCACTCGTCCGCACACCAAGGCCCCCACCAGTACAGCCGCGGTCGGACGAGCACCGTCACCTCGGAACCGGCCTCTACGGGATCGGGCGTCAGCGAGATATCGAAGATTACCCTCTTCTGCCTGATCTCGACCACCATGACCACGGGTACGTACGGGAACCCGAACCTCTCGACGACCCGCGGCCACTCCGACCGTACTACCTCGGCGCGTTTCCGCTCGTACTCCTCGTACGACATCTTCCGCGGGTCGATACCGACGACGTCGATGGTGACGACGTCTCCCAGCGCCAGCATCAGGTGGTCCATGACGTGGACCTCGTACGACGTCCAGGGGGCGCCTTCAGGGACGTGGGTGAAGACGCCGTCCGGCCACACGAAGAGCTCGACCTTGACGCTCAGCGTCCTGAGGGCGCAGTCCAGACACCACGCGGCCGGGTACGGCTGTACCGGGACGGGCCACTCGACGGCTCCGATATCGTACAGGTACTTCAGCTTCACTCCATAGGGGAACGATATGCCCTCACCGTTCCAGACGGGTTCTACCATCTGGAGGTCCGGCACCCGGTGCACGGCTGGTATCCTGAGCTCCAGGACCAGGGCGGAGTCGTGGGCCTCGGGCGTCACCCGGAAGTCGAGCTGGGTCCACTTCCAGGTCTCATCTAGGAACTCCCACGTGACCTCCGAGCCGTCCGCGGGTTCTACCCGCTCCCATTCCTTCCAGATGATGTACATCCACTCCTCTGCCGGCGGTACTTCTTCCGCCTCACCCCACTCGATCTCCGGGTAGAACCTCGCCTCGAGGACCTCCGCGTCCGGCGGCAGGAGCACGTGCAACGTCACCGGCTTCCCGGGGTTCCTGGTACTGATCGCCGCGATGTACTCCGCGTCCACGTAATCGAGGACCTTATCGCCGTGCCACGTAGTCTCTTCCTTCCAGTGGACGTCCTCGACGATCAGCCAGCTCTTCACGCTGACGTCCGGGAGCACCTCCGGGTCCACCCAGACGGCACCGTGACCCGGTAGCGGTAGTAGGATGAGGGCGACCGGAAGCACCGTCGATGGGAAGGCCCGCCTCATGCCCAAGCCCCGGGCGGTGGGCGTACCGGGGAGGTATGAAAATATTTTTCGTACAGGTAATAGCGCGGGTGTTCTCGGACGTGGGTCGTCCCGCACGGGATGCTCCGATCCGAGCCGGTATCCGGGGTTCGTCACCGTCCAGGGGTTAGGCGACCCGCAGCTGTTTTCCACTGAGTCAACCGACCGACGGGAGGCCGCTGAAACCGAGCCTCGGAACGGTTACGGTTTCCTCATCAACGGAACTGGTTTTGAGAAATCGAGGGTGTGTCGCGCGTCGTTAACACTCCGATGGGATTACTACCCTTATAACTCGGGACGGCCACCTTGGTGTCCCTATGCCGGTGGGGGTGACCCGGTGGAGCGGGTGGCCCTGGCGGGGCTCCTCCACGATGTCGGGAAGCTCCCGCAGCGCTCCGGGGAGCGCGGGAGCCACCAGAAGCTGGGCGCGGAGCTGCTTAAAAAGGCCTTCGGCGGTCGGGAGCGGGAGGACGAGACGCTGGGCCTCGCGGTCCTGGCGGCACGGTACCACCACTCCGACTCGCTCGGGGACGCTCGGCCGAGTGACCTGGAGGTCCCGGAAGACTGGGGCCTGGAGCTGGCGGTCGTGGCCCTGGCCGACACCCTGGCGAGCGCGGAGCGCGGGAACAACGAGCTCGACCGGGAGGAACCCCGTGGCGATCACCGCGGGTACTGGACCCTGTACAACCCTTGGTACCGGATCTGGGAGGCCTTCCGGAGGCGACTGGGCGGCGAGGTCCCGGGCGGCTGGGGCTGGACCGAGGGGCGTCCGGAGTTCGTCCCGGACGAGCTCCCGCTCCTGCACCTCAACGTCGACCCCCGGGAGTTCGAGCCCCCGAAGGTCGTGGAGGAGGGTGAGGGTTACCGGGGGCGCTACCGCGGGCTGGCCGGGAGGTTGACCGAGTGGTTGAAAGGGCTCGGTGTCCGGGACCATCCGCACCCGTTCGACCCGGCCCGGGTGGCGATGGAGGTCACGACGTCGCTCGTCCCGGCCCAGCACTACATCCCCGAGGGCCGCGACCACATGCGCTCGATCACGCTCTACGACCACTCGCTCCTCACCGCGTCCCTGGCCTCGTGCCTGTGGTACCTGGTCGAGGAGGGTCACCTCGACGGCCCGGAGGATAACCCGTCGGAGGCTTACCACCGGTTGAGGGACGGGTTGAGGGAGGGCCGGGGCTCCTTCCTCCTGGTGCGCGGGTCGCTCTCCGGTATCGGCGAGTTCATCCGCTCGGTCCGGCGCGCGTCCCCGCTCGAGGAGAGGAGGCGTACGGCCTCGTACCTCAAGATCATCCGGGGACGCTCGGCCTTCGTGGACCTGCTCACGGCGGGCGCGGCCTGGACCGTCCTCCGCGAGACCCTGGGTCGGGACGCGCACCCCGCGTTCCTGCTCCGGGCGGCGGGTGGCTCCTTCACGCTCCTCCTGCCGAACACCGAGGAGGTCCGGGAGGCGCTCGAAGCGGTTCGGGAAGGATTGAAGCGGTCGGTGTCGGAGGGCAGCGACGGGGTCCTCTCCCTCGGGCTGGCCTGGGTCGAGCTGGACTGGGACGCCCTGATGAGGAGGGAGCGGTTCAGGGAGCGCGTGGAGGAGCTGGGTCGCCGGGAGTCGGAGGACCGGCGTCGCGCGGTCCTGCCGGGTCGGGGGACGACGTCCCGGGTCGAGGAGCCCTGCCCCGTCTGCGGGAGCCCGGTCCCGGAGGATGAGGGGTGCGAGCACTGCGAGCGGCTGGGGGACCTGGGCGACTCCCTGGTCCGCCGGGACGAGGAGGACCGCCCGGTGTTCGCGGGTTTCCTGGTCTACGAGGATCGGGACGGTTCCGGGGACGGTGGGGATGTCGTGCACGAACGCGACGGGCACCGGTACCGCGTGCACCACGTGACCCGCGAAGGGTTGGGCGGTGCCGTCTCGGTAGGTGGACTGCTCCTGGTGGATCCGGCGCACGTGGAGGAGGCGCTGAAGTGTGCGCGGAAGGCGGCAAAGGAGGGGAAGTCTCCGGCCCGGGTCGTCATGTCCTACTTCCCGTGGTACGCGGCTACGAAGGACGACGTGCCGGAGTCGGAGGGAGAGGAGGGGATCGCGACGTTCTCGGGGATGGCGGAACGCTCCCCGGGCGCGTCCCTGCTGGGGTTCGCGTACGTGGACGTGGACAACCTGGGCGAGTGGGTGAGGGAGGCCGCGGGCGACGCGTTCGGCGTACTGCTTTCGATCTCCAGGTTCACGGACCTGGTCTTCCGCCACTGGGTGAACGCGCTGGGGTTCCGGACGGTCGCGGAGTTGCTGGACGACGTGCCGGGACTCGAGGTGAGGCTGGCGGACGGCGGGCGGGAGCTCGACCCGCCGGAGCTGCTACCGAGGTTCGGGGAGGACGGGGAGCCCGAGCCGGAGCACGGGGAGGACCGCGGTCGGCCGTTCCTGTTAGTGTACTCGGGCGGCGACGACCTATTAGTGGCGGGCGCGTGGAACGAGGCGTACTCGCTGCCGTTCGAGGTCTTCCTGCTCTTCTCGCACGTCACGGGTTACCTGCCCGTCGCGTCCCTGTCCGGGGCGGTCGTGCTCACGCGGAAGAAGGCCCCGTTCCACCTGGTCCTGCGGGCGCTCAAGGCGCGGGAGCGGGAGGCTAAGCGCGCGGGTGAGGGCGACGACCCCGTGCGGGTGAGGCTGGCGCCGAAGGGTTACGTTTCGCTGTTGAGGTTATCCGTTTCTAAATCATTGAATGTCAAAGAATTGGAATCGGATAGCGAAAACCAGGATACACATCCCGTCCCCGGACCCGTGCGGTTCGACCTGGCCCTCGCCGCGGTGGACATGTTGAAGGACGTCGTGGGCGCGCTCGACCGGAAGGCGCGGGCCTACCGGCTGCTCCGCGCGCTCCGGTCCTGGTGGGGGCGCGGCGACGTGGGAGCTGCCTCGGCGCTCGCGTACGTCGTCTCCAGGATGGAAGACGACTCGGGGGTCGACCTCTCCGGGACGCTCCTCTCGGTCCTGCCGGTTAAGCCTCCCGAGGACGCCGAGCTGTACCCGGTCGGCCTGTTCGACGTGGCCCTGATCCCGCACCTGATCGCGAGGAGGGGAGGATGAGATGGGCGCGGATCTGAGGCCGGCGGAGCTCGCGGAAGAGTACCTGTACAAGCCGGGTCGACTGGACAGGAACCGTAGGGAGGACGCGGAGCGGAGGTTTGAGAGGTTGCTGAACGACTTCAAGGCTAAGAGGATACAGCTGAAGCCCTCGGACGACGGGCTCCTAGAGCTCGCGTTCTTCACGGCACTGGTGTCGTTGAATGTCTCGAACTCGCAGCTCAGGCGGCTGTACGCCGAGATCACGAACGTCCGCAACGAGACCAGGAGGGCCAGGGAGGGGAAAGGGAGCTGGGAGGACGTGGTAGCCGCCCTGGGCAAGGCCCGCGTCGTGCTCGCGTACACGAAGGGTCGGCAGGGGAAGGAGTTCGAGGGCCTGTACGAGGTCCTGGACGAGGCGCTGCGTAAGGCGACGAAGATCGTTGAGGACTCGGAGGACGACGACGTCCGGAGGCGCGCGATCGAGGCCCTTCACTTCCTGGCCGAGGGCATCGTCGCGTTCCACCGCTTCCTGGGCGGTAGGAGCTGAGGGGGGTCGAACGTGGTCGGTATCGGCGGCACGATCACGCTGGTCGGCGAGATCCGGCTGAGGACGGGCACGCGGATCGGCACGTCCGAGGAGGAGATCGAGATCGGCGGGCTCGACAACCCCGTGATCAGGGACCCGGTGAGCGGATACCCGTACGTCCCGGGCTCCTCGCTGAAGGGGCGCGCCCGGGCGCTGTTCGAGCTCGCGTGGATGAAGAGCCGGGAAATCGAGCCGGACGTGTTCTTCGGCGCCCACCACAACGAGCGCCACGAGTGCGGGTTCGTGCGGCGGGAGGTGTACGAGGAGGCTAAAGAGTACCTGCGCGAGGATCCGCCGTGGCTGGAGAACGGGACGTGTCCGGTCTGCCGGATCTTCGGGTCGGCGGGCGACGGGATCGGGTTCTCGGACCCGGGGAGGCTGGAGGACGAGCGCCGGGGACTCGGGTACGATCCCTACGGGCGGTACCGGGACCCCAACGACGCCCAGGAGCTCTCCGGGGTCGTGGACGTGAAGAAGGAAGCGCGCGTGGCCTTCAGGGACGCCCACCCGACTACCTACACCGTTAATGACGTCTTCGAGCGGGCGGGCGAGCCCACGGAAGTCAAGCACGAGA
The DNA here is from genome assembly GCF_000007185.1 of Methanopyrus kandleri AV19. GTDB lineage: Archaea > JAADCQ01 > Methanopyri > Methanopyrales > Methanopyraceae > Methanopyrus > Methanopyrus kandleri. Next base: position 1,335,155 of record NC_003551.1, read on the forward strand.
ACGCGATCAACCGCGTCAGCGGTGAGGCCAACCCGCGCTCGATGGAGCGCGTCCCGAAAGGTTCGCGCTTCGGTCTGGAGGTCGTCTACCGGGTCGAGGACGGGGAGGAGCTCGAGTCGGACCTGAAGTACCTGATGTCCTCGTTGAAGCTCGTGGAGGACCAAGGGATCGGCCACAGCACCTCCCGGGGCTACGGCCGCGTCGAGTTCAGGATCGCCGCCCTCTGCGCGCGGTCGACCGGGTGGTACCTGGACCCGGGCGCGGGCGAGGGGTTCCCGGAGGAGGAAGACAAGGACGAGGCCGCCGACGAGGTCACGTACCTGAGTGACCTCGAGGCCGAGCGGTACGAGATCGTGATCCGCGCCCGGGACCTGGAGGACCGGGCGTACCTGCGTCCCGAGGAGTGGGTGGAGCGGCTGGACGAGGTGGTCGGCGAGCTCCCGTGGGGCCGATGACGTGGAGCTGGTCCTGGAGCTGTCGCTGGGTCGGTTCCGCGCGGGGGACGCTATCGAGCGGACCCGGACCTCCGTCCCCGCCCAGACGCTCTTCGGGGCGATCCTCGGGGCGACCCTGGAGCTCCTACGCGGCGACGGCGAGGACCCGGACGTCGTAAAGGAAGTCCTAGACGCGCTGGTCGGCGGCCTCGAGCTCACGGACGCGTTCCCGCTGGACCGCGGGGGCGAGCCGCTGCTCCCCGTACCCGAGCACGTCCGCCGGGAGCTCTCGGACCCAGAGCGATACGGGGAGGTGCTGAGGGAGCTCGCGGGTGACGACGTAGACACGGGGACCCACGGGCTGGTGACCGAGCCGGAGCGCCTGCCGCTGTCCCTGTTCACGGATCTCTGCGTCGAGGGGTCGCCGACGGATCCGGCGACGCTGAAGCGGCTGCGGGAGTGGCTCTCGGGGGAGCACGACCCGGTCGTGGGCTCCGGCCGGCTCACCCACGCCTCGGTCCCCAGGACGGGCGATGACACGACGCCGTTCACCCTGGACTACGCCAGCGGCCGCGGGATCGAGGGTCCCACGCACGTGGCCTTCCTCAGGTACGATGGGAAGGAACCGGACTACTACGACGTCGAGGCGCTGCTCCGCGCGGTCCTCCGTTATCTCAGGGACGCGGGGCTCGGCGGTGCCAGGTCCCGGGGCGCGGGTGAGGTCTTAGAGGCGGGGCTCAGGGAGCCGGAAGGCGAGGAGAAGCTGCTGTTCTCGCAGCGGATGAGGGTCGAGGAGGGCGAGCCCGCGATCACGCTCTCGGCCTGCGCACCCGAGGGGGACGCGGAGTTCTACGGCCGGGTCGAGCGGAGGGGCCTCCACTACGCCCGGGTGGGTCCTTTCGTGACGAATTACCGGGTCCCGCGCCACTACCTGGCCGCGACGGGTTCGTACTTCCCGGAGTGGCCCGGCGCGGAGAACCTCAGGTTCGAGGTCCCGGAGGGGCTGCTCCCCGGGTTCCTCCGGGGCGACCCGATGTACCGGGGCGGGTACGAGCTCGTCGTCTACGGTCGAGGGTTCCCGGTCCGGGTCAGGGCGTTGGGGGACGGGGATTGACCGTCCTGCTGGTCCGGAACGTGGGCGTGAACGACGTCCGGGTGGACGGCGAACGGGTGAACGAGCCGTACTACGTGCTCAAGGAGCTGGTCGAGTCGGGCGACCTCGACGGCGTGTCCTTCCCGATCCTAGAACGGGTGCTGGAGGAGCTGGAGCCCGACCGGATCGTCCTCTTCGCGACGGACCAGGATCCGGGATCGACCCCGAGGCATCTGAAGGCCAAGGACACGCTGTACGTCGCGGAGGCTATGCGCGAGCTCCTCGACGTCGAGGTCGAGGTCCGGGTGATCCGCGAGAACCCGTCGGACCACGACGCGATGCTGGAGCTCTACGGCCGGGAACTCCCCGAGGTCCTGGACGGGGCCGAGGAGGTGTACCTGGACGTGACGACGGGTACGCCCGCCCAGTCGCTGGCCCTCGCGCTCAAGGGTCTCGAGGTCGAGCCGGACGCGGAGCTCGTGTACGTGTCCGAATCCACCGGGACTACCCGGATCCGCGTGGGCGACGAGCTGCTCCGGCGGATCGCGGACGAGCTCCTGGAGTACGGGCTGAACGACCCGGCCGCCAGGGTCCTGTCCCACACCGGGCTGGACGACCTCCGTACCTACGCCGAGGCGCGGGCGGCCGAGGACCGGTTCGAGTTCGAGCGGGCTCGGGAGCTCTACCGGGGGCTCCCCGAGGACTTCCTGGACGTCTCGGATCGACTGGAGCGCGTGGAGCGGGCGCTCTCGGACGATCCCGTGGAGAGAATGGCCGAGCGCACCCGTTACGTCCTGGACCGGGCGCTGACGCACCTGAAGCGTGGCGAGTACGGTGAGTACGTCCTCCGGACCTGCGTCGCCCAGGAGATGATCCTGTGGACGACCTTCTCCGCGGTCTCCGGTCGCGAGCCTGACCCGGACGAGTTCGTGCGGCACGCGTCGCGGGAGGCGGACTGGGATCCCAAGTACGGTAACCTCGGGGACTTGATCCGCAGGGATCCGGTGAGCACCCTAGCTCGCTACCTCGGGGACTACCTGGAGGACCTCACCTCGCTCGAGGTCACCGACGCGGGTCGGGCGGCCGCCGTGAACGCCCTGGCCAGCTACTACGTGGTTAAGGGGCTCAGGGAGCTCCGGGACGACTACGCGCACCGGGCGATCAGGATCACGCTCGAGGATGTCCGGGAGGCCCTCGGACGCTCGCGCGTGGACTCGGAGTACTGGGAGAGGAAGCACGGTCACGGCCCCGACTTCAAGTTCCCGTCGGAGGAGGACGACCCGGAGGCGGCCGTCGAGGCCCTCCGGGAGTGCGTGGACGCGATCGAGCGGGCGGTGGGTCGATGAGCGGGCTCGAAACCGTCGAAGTCCGGCTGGAGGTGCTCACGCCGCTCCACGTCGGCGTTCCCCGGGAGGAAGAGTTGGTCCGCGGGCTCGACTATCGGGTGGACGGAAACCGAATCCTCGTAGTGGACTTCACGACCCTGCCTCCGGAGCGGGCCGAGCGCGTGCTCGGGGCTCTGGAGGGCGGGGACCACGCGGAGGCCGAAGGATACCTCGAAGGCGCCGAGGTGCTCAGGGAGGTGGAGCTGAGGACGGGGGGCGTCCCGGACCGGTTCCTCCCGACGTACCGACCGACGCGGGTGGACGACCCGTGGATCCCGGGCACGTCGGTCAAGGGGGCGCTGAGGACCGGGCTCCTCCTGGCCGCCCTGAAGCGTCTGGACGGGCTGGGTACCGACCTGAGCACGCTCACCGATAGACTACCGCGCAACCCGAAGAAAGCCGCCGTGGCCCTCGATAACAGGCTCCGGGCTACCGTCTTCCAGGGTGGGACGGCGAGAAGGAGCTACCGCCGTAAGCCGAACCGCGGGTGGCCGGAGGTTTTCCCCCACGCGGACGTGCTGCGGGCGCTGAAGGTGGAGGACGCTAGGCCCGTCGGGAAGATACGGACCGCGGTGTACCGGGCGGAGCTGCACCCGAAGGGTAGACCGCTCGACGCCCGCGAGTTCGTGGTCTCCGGGACTTTCGAGCTCGAGCTCGGCACGGACCATGGCGAGCTGAAGCGCGTACTCGACACGTGGGACAGGGTGGAACTGCCCCGGCTGCCCAAGCCCGTGTTCCGTTTCCTCCGCGATGTCAGGAGCGGGCTACGGGACTTCTGGGAGGAGACGCTGGAGAACCCCGAGACGGTCCTCGAGCGCGCCCGGGAGGGCTGGCGTGAGGGTCTAAGGGCGCTGAGCGAACGGTTCCGGGTCGACGTGCCCGACGACGCGGACGTCCAGCTGGGGTGGGGAGGCGGCCGGCTCGTGAAGACCGCGCTCCCGCTGGCGGGTCGGGTCCTGCGGGGTCCGCTCGATCAGTTCGCACCCCAGACGGTTAAGCTCGTGGACGGCGAGGTCCCCGGGCTGGTCAGGGTCGTGGAGGGCGGGTGACGCGGGCCGCCGTGATCACACCCGACCCGGGGTAACTTATTTTCCGTCACGTTGTGTGCCCGATGACGACCATCGTCGGGCGGCGGGGAAACCGGCCCATGAGTCGCCCGCGCCCGGGATCCCGCGGCTGGATGCTGATGTCCGAGGGCGTCTTCGCGCTGATCGTGATCTTGTTGACCTTCACGGCGACGGTAGGTTCGATCCACTTCAAACACACCCATCCCAGGAAGCAAAACAGGCTCACCCGCCTGTCGCACGCCAGGTGCATCGTGGTCGTGACGGAGGACCTATGCGGCGGGTCCAGGTACTCGGTCCGGCTCGCCGAGATGCTCAGGAGGAGAGGTGTACCGATGACGTTCGCCGTCCCGGCCTGGGAGGCCTACGCCTACCCCGACCGGATGAGGAAGCTGCGCGAGCTGGGAGGGGACCTCATCAACCACGCCAACGACGGCGGAGCGTCGTACGCGTTCCTGGGTCGCCCGGGCAAGGTGGCGGGGTTACCGGTGAAGACGCAGCGCCAGATCATCCACACGACCCAGAAGTGGATCCACAGGGCCACCGGCGTACGACCGGACGCGTTCAGGGCGCCCGGCCTGGCGATCGACGAGAACACGTACCGGGCCCTGGTGGAGGAGGGCATCTGGGTGGATTCGAGTAAGATCTACACCAGGCCCGGCACCCGGGGGGGCGCCCAGGTGGATCGCGATCGACGGCCACCGGATCCTCGAGGTACCCATAGCGTGCTACGCGGAGTGGCGGTACGAGCGCGGGCAGCCGGTGGAGCCGGAGTTCCTGTGCTCGTTCGCCGACGACCTGTTCGTGCGTCCCAAGATAGCGACCGGTCACCCCCGAGGAGGCGCTGGAGAACCTGAAGCGCGGGTTCGACCAGTACTACCGGCACGGCCGGCCCGGCAGGCCCACGGTGTTCGTCGTGCTCTTCCACGAGCACATCACGGCCAACCCGAAGTACTGGTGGATCATCCTCGAGTTCGTCGACTACGCGCGGTCCCATCCCGGAGTGGCGTTCGCGACGATCGACGAGTTCGCCGAGTTGGCGCGTCACGGGCAGCGGTTCACCGCGTTTTGATCGCCGGACGCCCACCGCGCGTCCGGGTCGTCGATAGCGTGTGTCGTCGTGCGGGAAGCCGTCGCTCACTCTCAAAACGTTAACATACCGTGATCGCCCGTGTCGTTCCGTATCGAAGCTCGACGGTTTCCGGTTCTCCGCGGGGGTGCGTACCTTCCCCCCGCCGTCGAGTTGAAGGGTGTGACCGTCCGCTTCGAGGGCTTGACGGCGCTGCGGGACGTCGATTTATCCGTCGAGGAGGAGTGTGGGAGTTCCTCGCGGGCAAGTACCTGGCCACGTGTCGCCTACTCGCGCGTGGCCTTCGGGATGCGGTACTTCCCCTCGGCTGAGGGCTGGGGCTTCGTACTGCTGGGGACCGTCGCCTCGGCGAGCGTCGGGGCCCTGGTGGCGCTGCTATGCCGGGAGGAGAAGTCCGCCAGCGCCGTGCTCAACGCCGTCGCCTCCCCGGCGATGTTCCTGGGGGCGGTCGTGGTCCCGGAGAACCTGGTGCCGAGGGTCGCGTTCGAGATCTTCCACCGGTACCCACCCGTGACGTTCATCCACGCGCTCCGGGCGACGGACCTGTACGGTAAGCCGGTAGCGGTCGCGGACGTGGTCGTGGGGACGGTCCTCACCGCGACGGTCTTCGCGGCCTCGGCCCTGGTGTTCCGGAGGGCGGCGAGGGAGCTGAGGTGTCGTAATTCGGGACTATAATTCGAGCTCTTCCCCCACCCCGGGGCGCTCGCACTCGATCCCCCACCGCTCGAAGTGTCTCGCGTCGCTCGGTCGGAAGTAGTGACATCCTACCACCCGTCCCACCCCCAGCTCCCCGAGCACCTCCGCCACCTGCCGGATCCGCGCCGCCCCCGGGTACCGGCAGAACCCCGCAATCACGGTCTCGACTTCCCACCGCTCGCACACCCACCGCACCAGTTCGACCAACTCCCCGGGCTCCCGGGCCGCCAGCAGCACCTCCTCCGACTCGAGCAGCAGACCCACGTTGTTCGGCCGCTCCACCGCGAGCACGCCCGACACTACCTCCTCCCTGTTCCGTACGCGGTTCACCCGGCGCACGTCGAGCTCGGAGGACGGGGACGCGAACACGGTGATCCCCGGGTTCCCGTCCAGGAGGCCCGGGAGCCCGCCGACGTGGTCGTCGTGGTCGTGCGACACGATCACCAGCTCGACGTCGCGCGGTTCCACCCCGGCTTCCTGGAGATTGTGCAACAGGATCCTGTCCCTGCCGCCCGCGTCGAACAGCAGGCGGCGACCCTCCAGCTCCACCAGGCAGGAGAACCCCCACGACGGTCTGAAGCCCCTCCTCCCGCGCCGGTCGTCGTAGACCAACACCACCCGCACCCGACGCCTCACCCCCAGGAGCGGGAGGGTCCGCCGTTCCACGCCCGCGTCCCGATAGACGATCTAGGAGGATGCCCTCGGGCGCACACCCCTCCGGCCCGCGCTACGTGGACGTGTCAATCGAGGGCGCGGGGCTCCGGAGACGCGAGCGTGCTAGTCTACGGGTGGCGCGTGGTCGACGTCGGCGGCCTGGAACCCTCCACGCTCCTCACCTGGATCGCCACCTACGGCGGTCCCCGCGGCCGCTGCACGTTCGTGTTCTGCCTTTCCCTCGGGGCCGAGACCCCGTGGGTGCCCCCGTACCCGGATGTCACCCTCGACGGCCTGCTGGGGACTTCCACGTCCCTCCTGACGGCCCTGCTCACCCGGGCCCTCGGGGTGCCCCCGGACGTCTTCAACCGACCGGTGCTCGCCCCGAGGCTGCCCGAGCGGTACGCGCTCGTCGGTCTGGCGGCCTGTCTCACGGCCCTGACCACCCGCCACTACCTGGGTCCGCTCATCTACGCGACCCTCGGCGTGTTCGTGCCCGAGGGGTGTTCCTCACCGGCGTTCCGCTCGCCCTCTGGGGGCTCCGCCTGATCGCCGCGGGCACGGGACTGCCGCTCCCCCTCGTCGGCGCCCTCGCCTGGCTCTTCCAGTGGGTCTTCGACGAGAACGAGGAGCCCGACGTCGTCCCGCCCAGTTACTGGGTCCTACCGCGAGTCGTCCTCTCGAAGCCGCCGACCTGGTACCTGGAACGCGCGCTCGAGTCCCCGGACACGCTCCTGGACTACCTCCTCACGGGCGCGGTCGTCGTCAGCCTACCGCTGCCCCTCACCCAGCTCGTCTGGGTCCTCCTCGGCGGACCCACCGGCGTGCTCGAGATCCTCGACTACCTGGTCCAGCTGATCGGGGAGATCATGGAGGACCCCGGCCGCACCTTACCCGAGGTGATCCTTTGGTTCCTGCTCCCGGTACTACCCCACGTCGTCCACGTCCCGACGTGGCTCGCAGCGTTGGGAGGGTTACCCGCGCTCCTAGCCCACGCGGGCGGTCTCCTGCTGGCCCCGCACTTCCTCACCCACGCGCCCGCGGTCACCTTCGGGGCGACCGTCACGGTCTCGAGAGGCGGATCGTGTCCGACCGGCGTCCGGAACGTGTCCGCGTCGGGCCCGTCTCCGTGACAGCTTCCATGTCGCTCGGGATCTCACGACGGGTGTAGCTCCGACGGGAGAAGTGGAGTGAACGAGTCGGTCAGTGTCCCCGCGGTGGACGTACCGATCGCCCCGACGGTCGAGCCCACGCACCGGCCGGCACGGCCTTTAACGCGCGTCGGGGTTCGAACCCTTTATATTATCTTTACTCAGACATAACCCTCCAGCTTAAACCACTCCCAGACCTCAAACCACCAACTGTCAACACAACCTCACCAACTCGAGGATACCGTGAGTGGGGGTGGGAGCGCGTGATCGAGAAGGTGTTGGCGGATCTCAACAGGGTGGCGGGCGTCAACGGCTCGATGGTGGCCTCCAGCGACGGGTTGGTGGTGGCGGAGGCGGTACCGCCCGAGGTGGATCCCGAGATCGTGGGGGCCATCGCCACCACGGTGTACGGTTCGGGGGAGCGCGTCATCGAGGAGATGGAGCTCGGGGAGCTGAAGCAGATGCTGGTGGAATCCACCGACGGGAAGGTGGTCATCATCAGGGTCGACGACGATGCCCTGCTGGTGCTCATCGCGGACCCGGACGCGAACCTCGGACTCATCAGGCTGAAAGCGCGAGAGGCTGCCGAGGAGATATCCAAGCAGCTCTGAACGCGGGTACGCGGCGTTCGACCTCCCCACGCCCCGACCGGCTCCTTCCTTCCCGCGGAACGGGCGTCTACCGGGTGCGAGGAAATCTGTCCGCCCGGAGTCCGGCGGAGCTCACGTCATACGGAGTGGGTTACTACGGCTCCACTGTAACGTGAGAACGGGTGCTGAAACCATTGCGATAAAGCCCATGAACTCTAAGGAAGTTTTTCCTATCTACCCACAATTCAACGCGTAGAAAGCGGTATAAAGCGTGGATTATGTTATATATAGTGTCCATCAGGATCATTGGGGTTAGGTTGTGAGGGGGTTAGATTGTCTATTTAACAGTTTGCTGATGGATGTCCTGATGAACGTCGCTCACGCGTCCGTGATTACGGCGCTCCAACGGCAGTGACGACCGATGACGCGTCGGTCGACGTGTCATTCCCCGGGCGTGGACCCGTCCTGCATGAAATAAGAATGAACGAACACGTGGGTATCTCATTGCTGAACCCTATTTCTGGGACTTTATCGACGTTTCGTTTAACTCCCACGGGGTGAGCCGGGCGGTGATCCGACACAGACCGGCGGGGACGATCGGCGTCGGACCGCCCACCGTCCGCGACCCGGTTGACGATCGGCGGTGATTTACGTTCCGCTGAGTAGAGCGACCCGGTCGGTCCACCGGAGGCGCCGCACCACCGCCCTGAGTGACCGTGGGGGAGCACCCCCGTTGGTCGAGCCCATCCGCTCCCTCCCGGGATCCCGCACTCGGGTGAAGCTCACCCGGGAGTGTATCGTCATCCGCGAGCGCGGTGAGACCCGTCGGATCCGCCTCGAGGACGTCGTAGGAGTCAAGGAACACCCGAGGAGGGCGTCGAAGGCGCTGGACCCGGCCGAGGATACGCGGCTCGTCCTGATCACCGGGGACCTCGAGAGGCTCGTGCTACTGGTCCGCGACGGGCGATTGTACTGGGGCCTCAAGGCGCTCCTCGCCGCCAGGGACGGCGAGACCGACCGGTTGATCAGGTACCTAACGGAGCTGCTGCGGATCGCGGGGCATCCGCCGCTCCTCGAGCGTCGGGACGGGCGCGTGCTCCTCCGGTGGCCGTGGCTGGAGTTGGAGCTGGGGTCACCCGAGCGGGCCGAGACCGTCTACCGCGAGCTGCTCTCCAGGTGGGAAGAACTGTTGGAATCCGACGAGAAGGGTCACGACCTGGACCGGGAGGCCCGTCCGGTGTGGGTGGCCCTCTCCGTGCCGCTGGCGCCCATGGTGATGACGGTGGGCGTCCATCGGCGACTGATCGCCCAGGTCAGCCCCGTGCTGATATGGGGAGCGAAGCTCGCGGTGGACGTCCTCGAGCGCGTGCTCGGGAAGGGGCCCATCCAGTGCTCTGTGGCGTGGGAGTCGGTCTGATCTCCGTGGTGCCCTGGCTCGCGTTGTTCGCCTTCCCGTACTGGTACCTGGCGCGCCACGCGCTCCCCTACGTGGATGGGCCACTGAGGTTCGAGCTGACGCGGAGGCTCGGGACGATGGGTGCGGTCACGGGGCTCTGGTGTCTCCTGGCACCGCTCGTCGTGGGGATGTACGCGCCCGCCGTCGCGATACCAGCGGCGGCGGTGTCCATCGTGCCGGCGGTCAGGGCCGTGATGGCGTGTCTGCGCGCCCCCTCGGAGTTCACCATCGCCCTGATGAACGTGGGGACGTGGGCGCGACGGACGTCCGCCGCGGGTGCGTGCGTCGCGCTGGTCGCGACCGCGCTGGCGGGTCCGGTGGTGGGTGGCCTCGCGGAGCTGGCCTCGGCCGTTGCGTGCGCGTACGTCGTCTCGAGCAGGGTGGGGATCGCCTCTCACCTGGCTAAGAGGGTCTGGATACCGACCGACAGGTGTTCCGGGCAGCGACCGGCGAAGGGATAGTGCGGGCGCGTTTCCGCGCTCTCTCCCCCTGGGGAAGGGGGTGCGGGTCGGTGACGCGGGTTCCCCGTTCGGGCGGGCCTCATCCCCGATCCCGACGTCCGCTCTCGAGCCGCTGGACGTGCAGCGGGTCGATCCGGTTGAAGAACTCCTTCAGGAGCGCGACCTCGGCGGCGGTCAGCCTGAACCCGGTCCACTCCCAGGAACCGTCCTCCCGTTCACCGTACCGCACGAACACGCCACCGTCCGGATCGTAGCGGAGGATCAGGGCTCGGGCCTTACCCTCCTGATCGCGGAAGATGGGCACCTCGGTGGACTCCACGACACCCACTCCCCGGGACACCGATCCCGACCACGCCATATGGTTTGGGGTGTCCCCCTCTTAACCCACCACGTCCTCGAACCTCAGATCGAGGTCGTCCTCGGACGCTATCGTCTCGTAGGCGATCTTCGGTCCCGGGATCTTGCCCTCGGCGCACCACTGGGAGTAGTTGTTCATCAGCGCGTTCACCCACGCGTGCACGAGGCACTCGACGTCATCCTCCGGGGCTTCCAGGTCGCAGAGGGCGTAGTACTCCCGGACCACGTCGGCGACGGCCTCCGGACCGCCGAACGCAATCACGGTGTCCGCGAACCTGTTGATCTTGTCCTGGACGTAGGCCATCGCGATCTTCCGGGCGAGTCCGGCACCCGCCCCGATCGGGAACCGTTTAGCCGCCTCCAGGAGAGCCGCCGCGAACGCCTCGCGGAGCTCGCGGAGGTACCCCCTGAAGATCTCCTCGGCAAACTCGCCGGAAACGAACGGTCCCTCCGCGGCGCATCCGGCCAGGTGCACGGCCTGGACGTCCCAGGAGATCCGCTCGTACAGCGCCTCGACGGCGCGGGGATCCACGGCGCCGCTGAGGACCCGATCCCGGATGTCGCCACCTACCCCACCGATGTACTGCATACGGCCCAGGAACCGGATCAGATCCACCTCGGGGAACGCCGGGACGGCGCGCCCCGCGAACAGGAACCGGCGGTTGTGCCTGACCGTACGTAGCTCCCCGTGCGCCACCACCTCCAGCCTGAAGTCGAGGACCTCGAGGACGAGCTTCCGGACCTCCGGCGAGCCGATGGAATCGCACTCGTCCCATCCGACGAACCCGGCGGGGTAGTGCAGCACGACGCCCGGACGGTCGGTGCGCTCGTCCCACACCATCGCCTCTCGGGTCACGCCCTCCCCGGACACCACGGCGACGCTGAAGGCGTCGAGGAACGTGGTCTTGCCCGCCCCCGGCCCGTCGACGAAGCACATGTGTCCACGGAGGTTCAGGGCCAGGCCGACGGCGCGGACAGGGTCGAAGAAGAACCCCAACGCCTCGACGACCTTCCTCAGGTCGGCGTCCGGACAGAGGTCACGGTCCACCGCCACGACCCCGTTTCAACGTGTTCGTCGTCCGTAGAGACGTGCGACGAGTCACCGTGGGTGCTGGGGTACCGTGTCGAAAAGTGGATGAGGTCGGGGGCAGGATATCACCGTTTCCGGGTAAGGCCGCCGGCCCTTGAAACCCGCCGGCGATGGGAACTGAACTCTCGTGTCGGCGATGGGTCCCGACGGCTCCGTAGGAGCGTCATCCTCAACCCGGGTTCTAGAGCGGTAGACTCCCCTGCGCCACCGTCAGCGCACCCAGGAGGAAGATCACGCAGTAGCCGACCAGTCGGGTCACAGGCTTCAGCGCCTCGCGAAGCGGGGAGGGTAACGAGTCGACCACGAGCTCGCCCAGGAAGTTCGCGACGACGGTCAACGGCGAGCCCGTGTCGCCCCCGAAGGCGGTAGACACCCAGTAGAGGAGCAGCGGCGTGAGTAGCAGCCCGACCAGTACCTCCAGCGGCTTTGGTCTCCGATCCCAACCCCTCCGCGGTTCGAACTTCCGGAACCCCTTCAGGTCCTCGAACTCCTCCACCACGAGCCACTCGAAGCCGCCGGCCTCCTTCCGGTCGTAGTAGCTCGAACCGAGCACCGTCCCACCGCCGACGACGGGTATCACCAGCTTGCCGTTTTTCATCGGTACGATCGCACGGATCACCAGGAGTCGATCGGGCGATACGTCGACGCGGACCACCCTGTACTCGACGGTTCCGATGTCGGGTACGTTCATCTCACCCTCCCGAACCACTCGATACTGGACCGGCTGGAATCCCGGCGCGAGTACGCCCGTGTACGCGTCCCGGTACGCGTCCCTCGGGACCGTCCCGTACTTGAGAATTTTCGAGCCCGCGGGCAGGGGGATCTCGGGTACCGTCGCGACCACGTCCACGAGGACCTCGTCCCCGCGCACCGACCTCACGATCACCGTCTCCGGACCCTCGGAGAGACGTCGGAGCTCCTTCTCCCACAGCTGCTCCGTGTTCAGGCGCGTTCCCCACGACCCCTCGACGTTCAGGAGCAGCAGGAACAGGTCGGGGTGCAGGGAGCGCAGCAACTCGGAGTTGGCGTACGAGGCGTACCACCGATCGCCCGCCCGGACCAGCGCCGGGATCGGATCACCGAAGGGGTGGAGGAGCAGGCTCGACGTGACGCCCAGCGGTAGGTACCGCCACCCCGCCGGTACTAGCAGGTCCAGGTACAGGAACGAGTCGTCGTCCGCCCGCACGCGCAGCGCCAGGACCCCGTCGAGCAGGGGCTTCATCGCCCGACCGAGCCGGGACTCGAGGAAGAGGTCGCGTCGCGTGCGGAACTCCTCGTCCCACCAGGTTATCACGCTGACCTCCTCCGGCAGCTCGAAGGTCGTCTCGGCCGTCTCCGGGGCCGGCGAGTGGTTCCGCTCGCACCACGCCCTCACGTCGCCCGCGGTGGCCGAGCTGAGGACGGCGTCCGCGGGCACGACCGCCGCCGTCTCGATCCGGGCCTCCCGCGGCACGTAGACGGTGCCCTCGGTGCCCGGCCAGAGCCGTACGAACACGTGGACCTCGTGGAGGTTACCCTTCATCCCACCGTCCAACACGGTGATCTGGGAGACGAACACGGGGGGCGGCGGTGAAGGCGGGAGGATCCTCGGGTTGGCGTGCGCGGCCGCCGGCAGGAGCGCGATCGCCGCGAGCAGCACCGCGAGCCGTCGACGCCTCACCGGGAGTGGAACGAGGGCCGGGAAGAGGTGATAACGGTACGGTGGACCTTCTCTTTCCCATCCCCAGTAGTTCACCTTCACCGGCCAGTACTCGTACTCCCTGAGGTCTTCGAGGCCGAAGGCGACGAGGGCCGGCTCGAAGGTGGGGACGTTGACGCCCTGCTCGATGACGAACCCGTAATCCGTCGGCTCGAGGTAGTACGAGTGTCTGTTGTCGGACTCGTACGTCGCCGCGTTGAACTCGTAACCCGGAACGAGGTACATGAGCAGGTGGTTGCTGACGAGCCGCGCCCGCACCTCGACGACGAGCAGCCCCGGGTCGACCCGGGCCTCCAGTACGGGGATATCGGCGTAGCCCCGCTCCAGGAGGCCCGCGAACGCGTTCCTCACGGTCTCGGGTATCCCGTCGATCGGAACCCGGACCGGCCAGTCGTCGCCGACGGGGGCGTAGAGCCGGTCGCGCCACTCGAGCCCCTCCGAGGTCAGCCGCCAGTCCCGGACCTCGTGGCGTCCCCATTCCGACCGCGGTGGCAGGGCCAGCCCGTCGACCGTCCGGAGCTCGTCCGCGGCGAACCAGTACACTCCCCGGACCTCGGAGTTCAGGGGCAGGTAGACCCGGACGGTCCCGGGTTTCGACACGTACACCAGGTAGAGGATGTCCGCGTGGTCCTCGTCCGGCGGTCCCTCGAAGAACACGTCTACCGTGGGGGTCGCGGCCGCGGGTTGCGCGGCCAGGAGCAGCGCCAGGAGCGCCAGCACGGGTTGCCCTTCCCCCGCGGCTTGAAGGTATCCATACCCACTTAACGTTAACTCCCGACCCGTTGACCTCAATTCGGGAAAAGATAATGCTTCGTGATCATGTTTACGGTTTCCGAAAGAGCGAACCGGGGCGCGAGGGGGGAGATCAGGCTCGGGCCCGGCGCCTCGGTGGGATCACCGGGACCACCGGGATCGGGAGCTTGCACCTCTTGCCGCGTCCCTCCACGCGGAACGTCGCCGAGGTCTTCCCGTTACCGTACGGACCCTCGTACTCCACGAATAGGGTGTAATAACCGGGCTTCTCCGGCGCGCGGAACCGGAACTCCACCCATCCCTCGAAGCCGCTTCCCTCGGGTAACTTCACCTCGCCCAGCTCCATGACCGACCCGTGCTCGTCCCTCAGCTCGAACCTCAGGACGCCCTCTTCCGGTGCGTAGGACCACGGCTCCGGGTACGGCCGGACGAAGACGGTCACCGTGGAACCCGCGTCCACGCGCTCCGGTACCAGCAGGTCGAAGCTCACCTCCACCCGTTCCACGCCGATCACCGCGACCACGGGCACGTACGGGAACCCGAACCTCTGGGTGACCTGCGGCCACTCCTTCTCGATGACCTCCTCACGCTGGTGCTTCCACTTCTCGTAATCCTCCGCCGGTGAAACGTCGGCGAGCACGGCCACCCGAGCCTCCGGGAACACCAGCATCAGGTGGTCCGTGAGGCGAGCTTGACAGGTGTCCCAGCCCGGCGCGGCCGAGGATTTAGTGACGACGCCCTCCGGCCACGCGAAGAGCTCGACACCCACGTCCAACGTCTCGGAGCCGCTCCTGACGTAGAAGCTGTTGTCGTAGCCCGGCTGCGCCGGGATCGGCCATTCGATGACACCGTAGGAGTACTCCGATCGTAACGCATCGTCGTAGTGCTTCGGGTAGTACATCCGGAGGTTCGGTACCCGGTGCAGCGCCGGGATCCTGAGCTTCAGGACCAGTAGCGAGTAGGAGAACGGCTTCCCGGGGTCGTGCTCCGGCGTCACCTCGAAGTCGAGCTGGGTCCACTTCCAGGTCTCATCTAGGAACTCCCACGTGACCTCGGTCTGACCCTTGGGTTTCACCTTCACGCTCTCGAACCTCGACGGATCGCTCAGGACCTCCGACGGACTCCGGTCCGAGACCTTCGGGTAGAACCTGGCCTCGAGCACCTCCGTACCCTGCGGTAGGAGCACGTGCACCGTCACCGGCTTCCCGGGCTCCTTGGCCTTGATAACCGCCATGTACGTCGCGTCCACGTAGTCGAGGACCTTCACGGTATCACCGTGCTCCGTGGTCACCTCCTTCTCGTGGACGTCCTCGATGACGAGGTGGCTCTGCACGCCCACGTCCAGCAGCGCCTCCGGATCCGTCCACGAGTCACCGTGAACGGGTAACGGTAGAACCAAGACGACGATCGGGACGATCGCCGGCGAAAGGACACGTCTCACGTTCTCACCCCCGAAGTGGATCGTCGGAAGCTCCGACACTAAAGTTTTCGGTAACTCATCTCCGGGGTCGTGGGTCTTCCAGCGTGATGTGTACCCGGGAATCCGCGGGTGCCGCCGTGGGCACGGTCCCGTCCCCGGCGTGGTGCGCCGGCGCTCCCGCGTTCCTCCCGCGGGGGGCACGGGGGGTGGGGACTCCCCGGTACCCGCCCAGGACTCCCGGGACGCCCTCCGACGGTTCCCTGTCCGCAAGGTCTATCCTCGGCATCGTCACCGTCCCAGTTCTCCCGGCGCGGACCGGTGGGGGCGCAATCGCGGGTGGACGGGACGGGCGTACGTCGGTCCCTCGTGCGTGCGGTCGCGTTCTCGGTACTGACTACACACTCCGGCTCGTTCCTCACCCCGTAGAGTAGGGTCGAGAGACTCGCCCCGACACTGTGGGGGGAAGGGTCGAATGGTGGCCGGAGCCTCCGAGTGGCGGAAGACGTGCGAGGGAGTCCGGTCCCGCGATAGGAAGATCGGTCCTGTTACTCGCGATCCCGCTGCTCTTGATGGTGTCTCCCGTCTCGGGTGTCACTGTTTACGTTCCGGACGTCGTCGATGGTGCGTTCTCGTTGGAGAAGGAGGGGTTGGAGCACGCTACTCCGGTGGTCACGAGCGGGCCCGTCGAACGCTTCAACACGTTCGAGAACATGGTCGTCGATTACGAGTACGTATCGGTTTCCGATAATCACGACCTCGTCGTTTGCAGTAACCCGTTCGACGAGATCGACGTGAGGATCACCCCGGAGGGAATCCGCGTCGAGTACCAGACGTCTCGTGGGACCGTCCGACGCTCGCTGTCCTTCAACCCCGAGCACACGTACCTCGTACTCGGACTCCAGGGCCTCCGCACGATCCCCGTCGAACCCCAGCAGGGAGGCGGCGAGTTACCCGTACTCATCATCCACGATCACAGGGTCTACGAGCCCACCACGTACTTCCCATCCCCCATCCTCGGGCGCTACGCCCGGGACGTCACCCCACTCGCTCAGGCCGTCGAACTCATGGGAGGCTACGACCTCCTTGTCAGGCTAGAGGTCGATGGTAGCACCGTGGCCTTCGATCTCGTGAAATCCGACGGGTAGGGCGCCTACCGGGTCGTCTGCGATTTGAACACCGGGAAGGCATGGCGCGAGTCCCTACCACCCGAGGAAGCTCGGAAGCTCCTCGACCTGGCCCGGGAGGACCTGGCTAAGATCCCTCAGTTGAAGTCTGGCGAGCTCGAGGACGAGTCGGGACTCCGGCTGGTCGTTTACGACGTCACCGAGGATAAGGTCCTCCTATTGCTCGCACGCCCGTCCCTCGAGTTCATCCGGGGGCATAACCCGAGACTCGCGGAACTCCTGCACGTACTCGAGAGCACAGCGGATAGCCTCCTCGAATGGGATATCTTCCAGCTTTCCGCTCGGGCTCGGGAGGTGAAGGATCTCCTCGAGGGTGCTGGACTCGCTAGCACGGGAGCGATCCGGTACCTCCTACACCCGGAACTCGCCCTCGGGACCTTCCTCCTCACGAGCGGTTTCGGGTTCATCGCCTTCCTACCCTGGATCGAACTCCTGAAGCGCTTCCCGAGACTGGGGGAAGCGGAGTTCCGGTGGGAACCTTCGGCCCTCCTCGAGTACGCGAGGCGCCTAGCGTACGTGGGAGTGCTCTACGGTGCGGAGCTCGCTTACTGGACGTGTTGTGAGATCGCGGTTAAGGCCCTGCTGCGCGTCCTGGGACTCTGGGATTACACGGTGAACGGTAGGATCTTCGACCTCGCGGACTCCGACGTCTGGGCGCCGTTGCTCGAGGAGCCAACGAAGCGGCTCATGAGCGAGCTTTCCGGGTTGCCGCGACCGCTCGTCGGCGCCTGGTACGGGCTAATGGAAGCTGTGACTAAGCGGGAAATCGGGCCCGGTGGAGTGAACGTGAGGAACGCGGTGCTGAGGGTCGTCGGTCACGCCGTCTGCGCGACTTTACCACTCCCGCTCGGCGCGCTCCTGCACTCCCTGTGGGCTGACGAGTGCGACTTCGGCGACAGGTTCCTCGAGTACTGGCCGGGAGTACTCGCCCCCGTGCTCGCCGTACTCGGAGCACTGGCGGAGAACGCGCTAACGGGGGTGTGGTGACGGGCGCCCGCCCTCCCTCGAAGGATAGTTACGATTACCGTAACGATCTCGAGGGCAGAAAGGTGACCCGACACCAGGCGGGTCTCGGGAGCCTGTGCAGGACCGGGATCGCGAGTCCCCCACCCTCCAGGACCAGGTGACCGCCGACCCGGTCCGTGTGCCGGACCCTGAACCCGAGGAGCACGGCCTCCCTGGCCAACCTCTCGAGCGCGACCGGGCTCAGACCCTCGTACGCCAGCACCGCGCGGAGCACCAGCGCACCCTCGGGGGCATCCCAGCACCGCACCGTCCCCACCCGGTACGCCGCCCGCTCGTAGGAGAGGGACCGCAGGGAGTACCCGTGCGTGGGCGGCGGGTACCAGCGCCCGTCGTCCCCGCGGACCCAGCCCGCCGGGGTCCAGAGCCCCGAGACCTCCCGGGGGCCGTAATCGTACCGGAGGACGGCCCGCACGTGCGGGAGCCGGCCGTACCCGGAAACCCGGAGCGCCTCCCGGTTCAGCCCCTCCACCGTGTGCAGGAAGGGTCTCAGGAGGACCGCCCGCGAGGTCCAGTACGCGCGCTCCAGGTACGGGTTCTCGTCGAGGTGGGTCGCGTGGAACTCGGCCGGGTTCAGCAGGAACAGCGCCCAGGTGACGGCCAGGGCGAGCGGCGGCAGGATCGCGTCCCAGGTGTCGGACGGCAGCCCCGTGAGCGAGAGCCTGACCGAGCGCCACGAGCCGCCCTCCCGCCTCCACATGACCGGTACGCCCATCGTCGTGAACGCGTCCTCGAGGCAGTGGAGGAACCCTCCCAGGGGCACGAGCGCGGCGTTCGGGTGCCCGGTCGCCCAGAGGAGGTAGGCGAGCGCGCCCCACGGCCAGGGGCAGTGGAGGATCCCGCGGTGCCTGAGCCTCCGGGAGAGCGCCAGCCTGAGGTCCCGGCCCGTGAGGAGCTCGAGCGGGTAGAGGGCCGAGGAGACCAGGGAGTTCGGGTGGTCGAGGTCGGGTAGTATCGCCGAGAGGGACGCGGTGATCGCCCGTTCCACGCCCAGGAACGGGGCGGTCAGCAGGTAGGTGAGCAGGACGTGGGTCCGGGCCCTCATCGTCTCACCCCAGCTTGGAGACGGCGAGGCCGGCGAGTCCGAGGGCCGTGAGCGCCCAGAAGTCCACGCTCTCGTCCACGGTCGTCCGGAGGATCAGGAGCCCGATGCCCGCCACGGCGAGGGCCCGGAGCAGCCTGGACGGGTCCTCGACCAGCGTGACCGTGCGGCCGTCGTCGAACACGGCCTCCACCTCCGCGGAGTCCGTCCCCGCCAGCTCGTCCGTGAGGTCCTCGCACTCGACGGCCGGGAGGTAGCCCCGGTTGAGCACGAGCACGGGTACGCTCCCGGCGAGTCGCTCGAGCGCACGGCGGGCGTGGTGGTTCAGCTGGAAGTGGTTGGAGGCCTGGAAGACGAGCGGCGCGTCCACCTCCTCCAGGTACCGGTCCACCAGCACCCTGTAGGGCGAGGTGGAGGAGCGTCCGAGCGCGTCCCGGAGCGCGTCGCTGAGCAGGTCGTACTCGGGCACGCCCTCGACCCGGGCGCTCGCCACGTACGCGCCCGGGGGTAGCTCCCTCACGATCTCCTCGATCTCGCGGGGTAGGGGCCAAGGTGTCAAGTGGAACGCCTCCCGATCTCATCACTACGGTCCGAAAATCCGCGGGGTGGGCGCCGGAGGGACTCACCTCCGACGCCTCCGGGGGACGATCACCGGGACCGGCGGCACGACGTGCGATCCGGTTCCGCGGCCGTCGGTTCCCGTCCCGATCCCGGTGGACTCGTCGGCGGGACGTTCACCGCGGTACTCGGAGGCGTGATGGTCCAGCACCTCCTCCAGGTACTGGCGGTCCGCGTCCAGGTCGTCGGCGACGTCGTCGGGCTCGCATCGACCGGGCACGCACTGCACGGCCGACAGCAGCAGTAACGGGAGGAGTAGCGCGTGGGGGAGCGATCAGGCCACCCCCGGGTTGTCGACGACTTTCGAGAGTACGTCGAGTACTCGGGCGTTGGAGGTCACGCGTACCACCTTCTCCCCGTTCACCGGACCCGCGTCGAGGATCGCGTACGCTCGCCCACTCGGTAGAGTACCCCGTTCGAGTACCGTACCACCGCTCACGTCGACGTTAGCCTCGCCCGTCGAGTCGAGCACCAGCCCGAGGAGTACCCTACCCGCCCGACCCTTGAGCCGCACGTCGGTCGCGAGACCGCCGGGGATGCTCTCGCTCGCCCAGCGGACCCAGAGTCGGCTCGAACCGTTCGAGCCCGAGCGGAGGGAGAGCTTGACCCGATCCCTCACCTCGAACACCATCCTCGCGGGCTGCTTCAAGTACACGCTCACGAGCTCCGGCTCGCCCTGGAGCTCGACCGAGACTACACCCTGGTACTCACCCTCCCCCTCGAGACTCTTGGGTACTAGACGATCACCCTCGCGAGCGAGGTAGCGCACGAGGTAGTCTACACCGGGCGCGGGCACCCAGAAGGAGACTTTCTTCCCGTCGAGACCGTAGTTCGCGGGCCTGAGCACGCTCACGGTCAGGCTCACGGGCACGGGCGGGTCCGAGAGCAACAACCTCCGGGTCACGGTAACCTTCCCGGGTGAACGGTCCGCGGTCACGTCGAGGTGCAGGGTGAGCGAGTCCCCGGGTCCGAGCCTGGTGTAGGGGTACCGGAAGCCTCCCGCGTCCGTCCATACGAGGTCCGCGCGCACGAAGCGAGAATCCCGGACCGAGAACGGTTCCAGCTCGAGCTTCTCACCCTCGAGTACCACGCTCACGTCCTGGTCTAGGGTGCGATCGCCGAAGTCCAGGTGCGTCCAGTTCGAGTAGGTTAACCGAACCATGACCGGGTGCTCGGCCTCGTTCGACACGATGACGGTCACATGGTAAGTGCTCCCCTCCCGGGTAACGCGCCTCTCCACGCGCACGGGGGTTAGTACCTGGGAGAGTTCGGGCGCGTACTCGCTCACGTCGACCACGCTCACGCGCAGGGGCCCACCCGCGTACCGATCGCGGAGTTCCACCCGAGAACCCGCGATCGAACCACTCACGCTCACGATCGCGAGCTTACCCCTCGGCGGCGAGTAGTACGCTTGAGCGAGCCATTCTCCGCTCGAAGAGGGCGTGAACCGGACGACCACCTTCCCCGCGCCCAGGGTCGGGTCCGCGGGCACGTCCGCGGCCTGGGCCGGGGTCGTCAGTAGCAGCAATCCCAAGAGGGTCGGGATCAACGTCGCTCACCC